>JBCBZH010000189.1:0-8726 GCA_039815415.1 Bacteroidota bacterium | reverse complement strand
TGTAGGTCACATCGAAGCCCTGCGATGCGATAAACGCGCTGGCTACAGGGGCGCGCACGCCGCTCTGGCAGTGCACGAGAAGGGGCTGGTCGGGCGCCAGCTCGTCCACGCGAGCGGCCAGCCGGGTGTGTGGAATCCACGTCGCGCCCGGAATGTGACCGGCCTCCACCTCGGGCTGGCGACGCACATCGAGCACCACTGCATCCGGGCGCTCCTCCAAAACATCGAATGTGGCCTCCGGGATGGCCTGCACGGCACCGCCGTCCTGGAGGTAGCCTGCGAGCGTCTTGGGAGACGCGGTCGCCACGATGTGGTCCAGCCCGATGCGCACCAGCGCACGCACCGCGTTGTCGATCTCGGCCTCCGGCACAATCAGAACCAGCGGCGTCTCGGGATCGGTGACGTAGGAGCCGACGACCGTGCTGAACGACGGGCCGAGCGGAGCGAAGAGAGAGCCGGGCAGATGGGCCGACATGAACTTAGACCGGTCGGCCAGCGCATGGATTACCACAGCCCCCGCTGGCAGGTGCGCCAGCTCGAGGTGCGAGAGCGCACGCGGTGCCGGGAGGGCTTCGAGGGGCGGCACGCCATCGCGGTTCTGCGCCTTCATTCGGGCGAAGTAGAGCGGCGGCTCCGGCTGCCCGGCAAGGATGGCCTCCACGAATGCCAGCTCACCACGTCGGGCCGCATCAATCGACCCATTGAAGCGGCGCTCGTAGCCAACGGTCGATTGCGGGATGGCGCCGAGGGCTTTACCACATGCGCTTCCGGCCCCGTGCGCGGGCCATACCTGCACGAAGTCATCCAACTCGAGGAAGCGCTGCACGGATGCGAACAGCGCTCGCGCAGCAGGCTCCTGCGCACCCGCCTGCCCAGCAGCGCTTTCCAGCAGATCCGGTCGCCCCAGGTCTCCGACAAATACAAAGTCTCCCGAGATCAGGCCCATTGGCTCGTTGGCTCCGCCGCCTTCGTCGGTAACGAGGTACGCCAGGTGCTCCGGGGTGTGACCAGGGGAATGAATGGCCCGAATGAGGATGTTGCCCACCCGAAAGGTGTCGCCGTCTCGAAGGAACACCACATCGTCGCGCTGGCGAGCCCAGGTTGAGCCCCAGCCCTCGGCCTCTCCTTCTGCGGAGAGGTACAGCGTTGCGCCCGTTCGATCCGCCAGGTCGCGCGCGCCGGAGAGGAAGTCGGCGTGGATGTGTGTCTCGGCAACGTGTGTGATCGTCAGCCCGTCGCGTGCTGCTGCATCCAGGACTCGGTCGATGTCACGCTCGGGGTCTACCACCAGGGCCTCTCCGGTTCTCTGGCACCCGATGAGGTAGGCGTACTGGGAAAGACTCGGATCAGCGATCTGGCGCAGGAGCATGACGAAGCGAGTTGGCGAGACACACACTATTCAACTGGCGAGTTGACTATTAAGCTCCGCCGTTGTTCCTTGCCGATCCAGGGCCCCCTTCGCTTCCATGACCGAGCCCCCACTCGTCCCCCCTCCCCTCCTCGATGCCGCCGCTGCGCGCTTCCGCCTTCTCGGCGACCCGACGCGTCTGCGCCTGCTTCACGCGCTCCATGCGGCCCACGAGCTGACGGTCCAGGCCCTCGCTGACGCCACCGGCCAGAGCCTCGCCAATACGTCCAAGCACCTCCGTCAGCTCGCCGATGCCCGGGTCGTAGCCGGGCGGCGCGACGGGCTCCACGTCCACTACCGCATCATCGACCCAACGCTGCAGCAGCTCTGCGATCTCATCTGCGGCCAGCTCGACGCGTAGCCCAAATGCAACTACGCCCTGCAGGCGACGAGGCCTGCAGGGCGCGATGCGGAGAGGGAGGGATTCGAACCCTCGGTACCCGGTAAAGAGTACACCGCTTTAGCAAAGCGGCGGTTTCAGCCACTCACCCACCTCTCCGGAGGGCTGAGCGACGACGCGCGTCGCAGCAACAGGGAACGAAACTATCCTCGCCTTCCGGCTGGAACAACAGAGAGCCTTGAAGATCTCCGAAAAGGAGACGAGAGTCAGCGCGCGATCCGCGTCCGCAACCCCACGCGCAGGCCGGTGAGCACATCCCCATGTTTCCTGGGCGAGTTGTCAATCGCATCCTCCGGTTGCGGAAACAAGGCCGTTGCCTCTGCAAACAGCGAGAGCCGATCGCTCGCGGCTACATCCACGCCCAGCCCGACGGAGGGCCCGACTCCGTAGCGTGTCTCATCCAGCATCCGTGCGGCGACCCCGCTGACGCCTGTGCTCAGGGAGGGAGACACACGGGCCTTTGACCAGGCTCGGAACCGGGCCTCAATGGCTGCCATGCCCATGATGGCTTCAGTGCGCACACCGGCCTGTTCACCCGGAATCGCCCGCTGAGCCGGGAACCGGGGATGATAGGACCCCTCGATGGTCAACCCAACCGCGACCCATGAGGCGGGAACATAGGCTGTCTGTAGTCCGAGGCGTGGGCCGTCATTGGTCAGATACTCGTCTACCGAAAACGTCCTATAGAAGTCGCCCGTGAAGCTCGCCACTCCGGCCCAATACCCCAGCTCGAGCCTTCCCGGACGTCGGTCTCGAGCTGGCGGCTCAATGACCAACGGCCGAACCGGGATGTCGGGCTGGCGATCTGCGTACGGCGGGATGGGTCCGGTTCGAACGGACCTCGACGGAAGGCGGGACGCATCCACCTCTGGCCGTGCTTCGGGCTGAGCAACGGCGAGCTGGCTTCGTACCGTCTGAATCAGGTCTGAATACGCGGGCGGGTCTAAAGCAGGGTCCGGCTCGTAGCCGGGCCGAGCGTTAAGCAATGTGAGAGCCACCAGCTTGGCTTCGATCAACTGCCCCTGCTGGAGAGCCGACAGAATCAATAGACGCTGGGCAGTCACCCAACCGTCATCACTCAGCTGCCCTGGCTGGAGGCACGGCGCAAGCATCGCCTCCACGTCGCCAAAGGCTCCACTGACATACAGCTCTTGCGCCTGGGCGAGGTTGTCTTCACAGGTGGTCTGCGCTGTGGCCGCAACCGAGTAAACGAGGGCTCCCCCGAACAGAATCCAGCGGCCGATTGAGTGCATCACGCCTAGGACCCGCTGCTCGTTGTCCCGGTGGTCAGATCAAAGACTTCTCTCAAGGACTCCCCCGCCTGAATGGTGACTTGCCGAGTGCGTGTTCCAAACGTCGGGTGCTCTACCCGAATCTCGTGGGCCCCCGATGGCAACTCGGTTCGGTACACCACATCTGTGTTTCGCTTGTGCAGCACGCCGTCAATGTAAATGGTGCCCCAAGGCTGCACCAACACCTGAAGGGCTCCTGGCCCTGCGACGGGGACGAGCGACAGACGAACCATCTGGTCGCTCCCACCGACAACACCGACGGTGGCGTCAGTGGGCTCCCGCCCGTCCATCGAGGCAGACACCACATGGGTCCTTGCCTCCACCTCTGGGAGCACGAGTGGCGACGTTCCGACGGGCACTCCGTCCAGAGAAATGACGGCCCCGGCAGGCTCCGTCACGATGCGCAAGAGCCCCGTCTGGGATGCGCTCGGCACGCCGGCATCGACAGCACCGGATCCTTGAGGCGTATCCAGCACAGCCGTTTCAGCAGCCCGAGCGTCCGCCTCTACATCGACACGGGCGCCCGAGAGATCATCCGATGCGCCAAGCCTCAGGAATACGGCTGACATCTTCCCGGCCGTGACGGCAACCAGCGTATCCAGCGATTGATTCTCCGCCTCGATCGTCAGGAGGTGCTCTCCCGACGGAAGATTCTCAATGGTCATGGGTAGGACTCCAACCGAGTCTGCATTGACTCGGACCGTAGCGCCATATGGTGCTCCATCCAACCAGATGCTCGCTGTGGCCCCCTCTGCCCCCTCGTCTCCGCCATTGGATGCCGCGGCCCCATCAACCTCAAAGGTCTCCAACTGAGGAGCCGTCTCCATGTAGATCGCATAGGCCAGAAGCCCAAACGCTGTCAGGGCAACTCCGATGAGGGCCGCGATAAACAAGAACGGCCCGCGGAAGTCTCGAGTAGGGGGAGGAGCGCGGTCGATGCCGCCCCATACAGGCGGAGGCGGAGGAGACGGCGCTGCGCGTGGCCCAGACGACCGTTCGACCGAGATAACGACCCCAGAATCCGCCTTGCTCGGCGGCTTCCGCCTTGGGTCGGACATCTGTACGGGAACGTCTCGCATTGGCTTCGGGCCATCGAACTGGAAACCGGCATAGTCTACGACAGGACGTTGCAACCTGGGAGGTTAAGACCTCTCCAACACGGCTCTCCCCAGACGTTTCCGGCATGTCCTCCAACGCAACGACGCCTCGCTTTCGTCTCTGCGGAAACCGCTCGAATGCCGGTCGGCCGTGGCGTCTCCAGCTCGCAAGGATCCTGTCTGGACTCTCTGCCAACCAGAACGTCATGGAGCAAACCGACGCGGGGATGCTAGCGGCCTCCAGCTGGTGACTCGAGCCTGGCACACCCGCGCCGGAGCCTCTAGGGAACCTGCCGGAGGGCACACGCGGAGGCACCACGCGCAATCGCATCCGCCAGCTCGTGATGGAGATCCACCAGAATGCGGTCCTGCTCGTCGGCTTCCCAGTCCGGGTGGAAGAGGTCGCGGTCGCGACTGTCGAGCCGCAGCTCGTCCTCGTCGTGCTGGGACTCTGCGATGTCGTAGGTGCCCCGGACGCGCTCGCGTACATCGTCCTCGCACACGGCCCGCCTCGAGTTGGCGTCCACGACGATGTAGGAGGCGTCCACCTCGGCGGTCAAACGGAGGTTGACACGGTCCCAGGTCGGAGGCGCACCGCGCTCGCCATCGCCCCGCCAGCGCGACGTGATGGTGCGGCGGCGGCGCTCTTCAGTGGTGAGGCTCAGCGTGTGCACATCGATGGCGACGCCGAGATCGGCACCGAGGTCACGGGCGAGATCTGAGAGCAGGCGCGGATTTTCATAGCGCTCGTCGATGTTGCGCTCCTCGCGGACGAGGCGGCGCACGTCGGCCGGATACGGTGTCTGCAGGAATGGTTGTGGCGTGGCGAAGGCTTCATCCAGCAGGACGTCACTCAGATCCCGAATGAACCCTCTCGGGAAGCGGTCCGCGCCACGTGCGCGCTCTGCCGGGAAGACGGCGAGACGAACCGTTCCCGCTTCGAGGATCTCAGCTCGGAGGGCGTCTACGGTCCCCGCCAGCCCGGATGCCCCCAGACTGAGGGCGGCATCGGCCCGGCGCAAGGCGGAGCGGTAGCGCCCTGCGGCGAGGTCCACTTCTGCCCATCCGACGTAGGCGTTGCCTGCAATGGCATCCAGCTCCGCGGCCTGCTGCGCGGAGGGCCGGTAGCGGCGCCCCGTATCCACAAACCGAATCGACTGCTCATAGTCGCCCCGGTCGAGGGACTGCTGAGACGCCTGCAGCGCACCTGCCACGGCTTGGTCCAGAGCGATCTCCAGATCGGCCTCGAACGACGCCGGACGATAGAGATCTACCCCCACCTCTGCGGCTTTCTGGATCAGTGCATCGGCGGAGAGATAGTGCTCGGCGGCCTGTGCCGGGCCCGAGGTCGCCGCGGCGGCGAGGTCGCGCGCGATGGCTTCCGCGCCAGCCACCTCAAGCCGCTCACGCGCATTGGGCAACGAGCTGTCGCGGTTAAGCGCACGGATGTAGGCTTCGGCAGCTCCGGCCATGTCACCGCTCTGTTCGAGCGCTATGCCGTCTTCGTAGGCTCCCTTCGCGGAGACACATCCGGCAACGGCCAGAAGCATAAGACTGAGGGCAAGTGGTGCAAGACGCATGGGATTCAGGGTCGGTGGATGCGAGCGTCGCTTCAATTCGGATGCCAGACGCGCTCATTCCTAAAGAACGCAGGGGTACAGCGCTACGGGACGCCCACTCGGGTGGACACTGGCGTGCCTCGGAATCCTCACCCCGCATGACGGAGGAGGGCGCCTGCGTGAGGTACTGCGCGCGCGACATAGTGCGCCTTCAGGATCGTTTTCTCCTTGGGGGATAAATCCGCGTGATGCCCCATCCGGGCGATCCGGTCTGCGCGCGCATGGTAGAGTGCCAGGGCAGCGGCGACCGATACGTTGTAGCTCTGAACGAACCCGTCGAGAGGGAGCAAGAGCGCAGCATCGGCGACATCCAACAGCGCATCGCTCACACCGGATTGCTCATTGCCCACAACGAGCGCGGTTGGGACCGAGAAGTCCCAGGTGTCGATGGGCTGCGCATCGGGACGCAGTGCGGTCACAGCCACCGTATAGCCGAGCTGGCGAACAGACTCCGCGTAGGCCACGGATTCCTCGAAAGCCGCCAGCTCGACCCACTTATCGGCGCCCTGACTCGCGCGAGCAGCCACCCGGCGACTTCCTGCGAGCGCCTCGTCGGGGTCAAGCTGAGGGTCGAGGAGGGCCTCGACGAGACGGGCCGCGCCGCCGCCCAACGCGACGAGATGTGCCGCGCCGTACCCGAGCCCCTCCGCGCTCCGCAGCACCGCGTTGACATTCCCGGCATCCACGAGCCCCTCGAGAACCGGTACCACGCTGAATGTCCGCGCGGCCACCACGGCGTCGATTCGCGCGTGGCGCTCTGGGCTGAGGTAGGGCTCCAGAACATGCAGCACCGTCTCCGGGGCATACGCCAGCCCGCCAACGGGCACTGTGCCGGAGAGGGGAAAGCGTGGCGAGAGAGACATCACGGCCAGAAGCTAGGGAGATGAGCGGATAGACGACCGCCCTCTCTTCATCCACTCCATCTCGTCCTCCGCTCCGTCCGGGCTGTGACTTCGGGTAGCTTGGGAGTTCGTCTATACATGCCTTGCCGGATGCGCACCCCCGCCCTGTTTCTCGCGATTCTGATTGGCCTCACCGGCTGTGAGCGCCCATCGGCCCAGGTGGATTCTGCTGACACCCTCTCGGACCGCATCCAAGAGCGGTTCGAGGCCAACCTCGGCTCCGTCGGCGAGCTGGCGGTGACCGGTGCTGGTGTCCGGGCCGATTTCCAGGCCATGGGCGACTCCACGGTTCGCCAGTTCGTCCCCTCGTTCACTCCTGCGGATTCCGCAGCGTACGACCCGCAGGCGGCCCAGCTTCTGGGCACGTTTCTCCCCAACGTCCCCGCCCTCGCCAGCGCGTTGCGCGGCGGCACCTACATCGGAGAGCGCCGACGCGAAGGGCGCCCCGCCCTCGTGGTGTCCTCGGACAACCCCGAGTTGACCGGCGGCAGCGCGGACGGCGTCGGTCGCGCGGCGCGCGTGTTCGTCGACCCTGAGACCTTCGACATCCTGGAAATCGAGCAGAGCGCACGCATCGACTCGTTCCAACAGCCGGTGGCCCGGCGCATCGTCTACGAGGACTTCCGAGACGTAGACGGCACACGGCTCCCCTTCCTTGTCCGCCAGCTCGACTCTGGGCAGGACCAGCAGCTCTCAGAGTCGGACCAGAATGCGCGACGGATGATGCTCGGCGGCGAGTTGGCGCTCAAACGGCAGCAGGCCGCCAACATGCCTGCAGGCCCCGAGCGCGACGCGGCGATTGCTGAGGCCGACCGCGAGATCCAGAACCTCGAGGCGGGCATCGCGGAGGTGATTCTGAGGGTGGATAGCATCCGGGTGACGCGAACGGACTAGGGCCCTATTCTTCGGACCTCTCGCCAGCTCGTTGTCGCCATACGCGCCCTCCTCATCGGTCTCCTCGCGCTGGCGATGTCCAGCCTCGCTACGGCCCAGACGTGGACGCCCCGCGACGACGTCAATGCGAATCTCCCGGCGTCCATTCAGGTCTTTGAGGACGCGTCCTTAGGACTGTTCTATGCCCGCGCCGACCTCGCAGACACAGACTGGGCTCTGGATGCGGTCCTCAACCCGAACGGGCAGACCGTGCCGTCCTACGCCAGCGCGGAGGGCACGCTGCTCGCCAT
The DNA here is from genome assembly GCA_039815415.1 of Bacteroidota bacterium. GTDB lineage: Bacteria > Bacteroidota > Rhodothermia > Rhodothermales > Rubricoccaceae > JBCBZH01. The sequence continues at coordinate 824 of JBCBZH010000189.1, read as the reverse complement.
CAACGGCGGCTACTTCGGCGACGGGCAGTCGTTCAGCCTCGTGCAGCGTGAGGGCACCACGCTCTCGCCCAACATCAAGGCGCTGAACCGGAGCGGGACCACGTTCTACCCCACACGCGGTGCCTTCGGGCTGACGCCTGCTCGCCAGCCCGACGTGGCCTGGATCTACGACGTGGACGGTACGCAGTACAGCTATCCCGATCCGAGCCCGAATGCTCCGGGAAGCCCACAGCCCCAGCCGACAGCGGCCTTTCCCGACGGTGGAGCTCCGTGGAGCATGGAGAGCGGCATCGGCGGCGGCCCAATCCTCGTCCACGACGGCATCAAGCGGATCACCTACGATGAGGAGGTCATGTTCGGCTCCGGCGTGGATCTCACCTCGACGCGCGCCCGAACGGCCATCGGCTACACTGAAGACGGCGCGTTGCTCATTCTCTCCGCGAAAGAGAACCCTGGCCTGACGCTCGGAGGCGCAGCAGACATTCTGGTCGGCCTGGGAGCCGTGGAGGCAGTCAATCTCGATGGCGGCGGATCGAGCCAACTCACCGCAGGAGGCGTCAATCTGGTGACTTCCGCACGGCCCGTCGTGTCTGCTGTGTTGCTATTTGAACGATCCTTGTTGGACGCCCAGATCATCGACACCGGAAGCGACTGCTGCTACCGCGAGACCGGTAATTGGTTTGAGAGCGCCAACGCTCCGTTTTACGGAACAACGAAGTCTCGGCTCAATGAAGCGGACGGCGGTATGGATCGGGCGGTGTTCATTCCTGACGCGGATCTGCGCCCCAACCAGGTCGAGGCCTGGTGGGTCCCCGCGCCAAACC
>JBCBZH010000020.1:0-28786 GCA_039815415.1 Bacteroidota bacterium | reverse complement strand
GGGGTCCACCACGATGACGCGGCGAATCCGATACCGCATCATCGCGCGGACGGCATCGAACAGACGCTCGTGGGTCCCGAGCGCGATCGGTGGCCGGTTGACGAGTTGCATCACTGGCGCATCCAGGTCCTCGTCTCCGCTTGCAATCCGACGCACAATGTCCCCTTCCGTAAAGAGTCCGATGGGAACGTCCTCGCGAACTATGACGACGCTGTCAGCTTCGGTCTCACGCATCCGCTGTGCTGCCTCCCGAACCGTTGTGTCGATGTGCGCGACCGGAGGATCGGTCCGAAGGACCTTGCCAAGCGTGGTGTCGAACAGGAGGAACGCCCCCGACGCGTCGATGTCGTCATCCAGGGAGCGTACGTACCGCTTGATGTCCTCATCGAAGTACGCTTTGAATGCCGCATTCTCGTCCAGAAGTGCCTGGAACGTCTGCGCAGCGACAAGCGCGCACGCCGTGGTCTCCACCGCCCGAGCCTCATAGGGCAACACGCCTCCTTGAATCAGCCCATAGGATCCGAAGTGGGATCCTTGCCCGGTCATTTCAATGGTCCGCCCCGTTTCCACCTCCACTTGCCGCACCAGCCCTTCGGCGACCACGTAGAGCGCCCGGTGGAGGTCGTTGCCCTGCTGAAGAATGACCTCACCCGGCTTGTAAATCTCAATAGCCAGCCCGGACTGCATCGCTGCGCGCTGGTCGTCGGTCAGAAGCGTGAACGGCTCTGTGGAGGCAAACAGGTCTTCGACGTGCGCGAGGAGAGACGGAGCCATGCGGTCGGGAAGGGTGGATGAGTAGGACGCAACCAGTGGGCTGAAGATCCTCCCGGGAGACCGACCTCCAGCTCCGCGCAGGGCCCGATCGGGGCCTGCAGCTCTGAGTAACCGGGCTGAGCAAAAAACACCGAGGCCCGCGAGTTCGAGGCAATGGACATCCACGTCAGGGGTTCCTAAGACTCTCTAACCTCCTACACCCGAACCGACCTCTTTGTGACCCGCCTCCTGCTGCTCGCCGCCCTGTTGTTCTCCATTCCATGCGCGGCGCAGTCTCCTCTCCTGCGGGTTGCTGTGGACTGCTACTCGTCTGGGTGCGACCGGGACTTTTTCCAGACCGAAGTCCCCTACGTTCAGTTCGTCCGAGACCAGGCCGACGCAGACGTATTTGTCCTCGTCGTTGAGGAAGACACGGGCGGTGGCGGCGAGCGCTACACCGTGTTGCTCGAAGGCCGGCAAGGCGATGCCCTGGGCCGTCGGGATACCCTGCAGGCCTCCGTGCCTCCCGGTGCCAGCGACGACGACGAACGCCGGGCGCTCCTGTCTAGGCTCCAGATCGGGCTGGCGGGGTTCGCACTAGCGACGAACGCCGGACCGCGCATCTCGGTCACGTACGACGCCCCTGAAGAATCCGAAGCTGGCGAAGCCGAGCCTGTGGTTGACCCCTGGAACAGTTGGGTGTTCAGACTTCGAGCGAACGGTCGGTTCAACGGCCAGTCTCGGTCTCAATCGATGCGAACCTCCGGGTCCTTCCAGGCTTCCCGAGTGACGGAAGACCTGAAAGTGTCCATCCGCCCCAACCTGAGCTACAACCGGCGGGAGTTCGAGCTGAGCGACGGAACCACCTTCGTCAGTGACAATGCCAACTACGGACTGTCTGCGCGAGCGGTGAAGAGCCTCACCGACCATGCCTCCGCCGGATTGAGCGCCAGCGCGAGGCGGTCTACGTTCTCCAACTATGACCTCCAGGTTCGGCTTGGCCCCGCCGTTGAGTACAACCTGTACCCGTACAGCGAAGCCACCCAGCGCCAGCTTCGGTTCTCCTACGACGTGGGCGCGGAGTACGCACTCTACGCCGACACGACGATCTTCCTCCAAACGAGCGAGCTGCTGCCCACGCACAGCGCCGGAGCCAATGCCGAGTTCAAGCAACCCTGGGGATCTTTAGACATGTTTGCGGGCGTTTCCCAGTACCTCTCCCAACCAGACAAGTACAACGCCTCCATCGGTGGAAACATCAACCTCCGTCTGTTCAGGGGATTCAGCCTCGGCCTGACTGGCAGCTACTCTCTCGTCCGCGACCAGATCAATCTGCCTGCGGATGATGCCACGGATGGCGAGGTGCTGACGGAACAGCAAGAACTGGCAACCGGGTTCGACTACTTCACCTCCGTCGGCATCACGTATTCCTTCGGATCGATCTTCAACCAGGTCGTCAACGCGCGCTTTGGAAACTGATGGCCTGGACAGACAACGCGTGGGACCTGTTCGAGCGCGAGGTATTCGACGAGACGGGAACGCCGAATCGCCTGGTGAACCCCTATGCCACAGACACCGAACACGACGCGCCGGGTGCATCTCAGATTCGCCGCTCCAACCTGAGGGCCGCGCTCAAGGCCGTCGCCAGCTCGGCGCCGGGCGGGCGCCCTGATGTGCTGGTGGTGGCCGAGGCTCCGGGTCCGTGGGGATGCCGCTTCTCGGGCATTCCGTTCACCAACGAGCGCCAGCTCGTGGACCCAGAGTTCCCGGTCGATGGAACCCCATCGTCACGCCAGTTTGCCGAGACCGGCGAGCCGATCAAGGAGTACAGCGGGACCATCTACTGGAATGCCATGCTTCCGTACTGGGGTCGATTCTGGACCTGGAATGCGGTTCCGTTCCATCCGCACAAGGAGGGCGAGCCTCTCACCATCCGCACTCCCACCGTACGTGAGATCCGACGCTGGCACGGCGTCCTCGGCGAGCTGGTGAGGATTCTCGAGCCCGCTGCCGTCGTGGCCGTCGGTCGCAAGGCAGAAGGTGCTCTGGATGCCATCCATGCCGACCCCGTGTACGTTCGACATCCCTCCCAGGGCGGCGCAACGCTCTTCCGCGCGGGCATGGCGGCGCTATGGGATCGTCTCGGCGCCCCGTAGGAGCGTACCGCAATACGCCTCTACCGAGTGGTGAGGTCTGCAAACGACGGCAGCGCCTCCACGAATCGCCAGCCCGACGGCTCAAGAAGGCAGCACGCACGCTGAACGCCGTTGTCCAGCACCAGGGCTCTGGCCCCCAGCACAGCGTTGTAGCGCGCGAGCTGGTCGAACGTGTCCTGCCCGAGGGCGACGGTCGGCGCCTTGCACTCTGCGAGCAGAGCGGGCTGCTGAGTGCGGTCGTAGGCCACCAGATCGGCACGCCATGTCGAGCCCTCGTAGGTGAGCCCTTTCTCGACGGCTAGCAGTCCTGCTGGGTACCCGAGCACCAGCAGATCCGCGAGGAGCCGCTGACGAACGTCCTCCTCAGGCGTGAGCGCCACCCACCGGCGGCGAACCGGATCGAGCACCTGCATCCGGCCGTCGAGCTGGCGAGTGGTCATGGACGGTGGACGGTGGACGGTGGACGGTGGACGGTGGACGGTGGACGGTGGACGGTGGACGGTGGACGGAAGGTGCCCGAGCCACAAGCTCAGCGCAAGCCCCGCACCCGAAGCGCCCGTAAAGACGCCCCGTGGGGCGTCTCCACGCCACCGCCAGCTCGAGGCACTGAGACGCCTTCGCCAGCTCGGTGAGCGCCTCGAGCTGGCGAGATCCTCCCAGCTTGCGGCCGACCGTCAGGCAAGCGACGAAGCGCGTTTGAGCAGCGCCCGATGCGCTCCTACCCAGTGGTCTGCGTCGCGTGTCATCTTGCCAACGTTGACATCGGTGAAGTGCGGAATGAGGTCGAAGAGCAGCGGCGTCACATCCGTCCATTGGTCGGCCACGATGAGCGCCTCAAGCTGGTCAGCGGCCTGGGGAGCCCAGCGGTAGTCGGCGCGCAGCTTCTCAGCCTTCTTCCAGTAGTTGCGGTCGTCCCAGGACTGTGCGCTGGACTCGATGGTGTCGCCGATGCCGCGAAGGTGGAAGGCGAGAAAGGCCGTCAGGTCCTTGGCCTCGGCATCGAACACGCCGACGCCGAGCGACGGGCGCCCAGCGAGCAGGCGAATGGCTTCAGCACAGGATCGGGTGTGCGCGCGGCGGCGCTTGGCAGGCGTATCGCCCGCATGGATGATGCGACTCACTATCGGTGGGGGAAGACCGCCAGAAAGCTACGGCTTTGGCCGGATCTGGAGTGCGAACGAGGGGCAGGCCGCGTTAGACTCATGCGCCCCCCGATGCCATGCCCGATCCTCACACTCGTCCCGCTCGCCCGATCCCCTCTCCCGACGAGCTGAAGGCTCGGCGTGAGGTTCTCCGCGTTCTCGGCGCCAGCGCGTTGGGCCTTCCGCTCTCCGCCTGTGGAACGGGCTGGGGATCGGTGTCTCTGCCCGGCCTCGGCGGCTCCCCGTCGGTGGAGGCCCAGATCCCACGCGCAGGCCTCCCGGGATCGGTGCCGACCGACCCTGCCCAACTCGATCCCGTCCCTCCTGCCGAGCTGGCGGCGGCTCAGCAGCGCCGGTCACGTGTCGTTCAGCCCGCGGGCCCTCAGCGCATCTTGCCGCGCCGTATCCGGCCGGGCGGCACCATCGGGCTGGCGGCGCCTGCGGGCGTACTCCGGTCCCGAGGTCAGCTCCAGGAGGCCATCTCAGATGTAGAGTCGCTGGGGTTCCGAACCAAGACAGGCCGCCATGTGCTGGCGCGCTTCGGCTTTCTCGCAGGCACCGACGCCCAGCGCGCTGAGGACCTGATGCGCCTCTTCGCCGATCCCGATGTGGATGCCATCCTCGCCGTGCGAGGCGGCTGGGGGTGCGCACGCATCTTGCCGTTGCTGGACTATGAGGTCATCCGCCAGAACCCGAAGCCGCTGATTGGCTACTCAGACATCACGGCGCTTCTGTTGGCGATCTATGCCAAGACTGGGCTGGTGACCTTTCACGGCCCCGTCGGCGTCTCTACGTGGCAGGGAGAGACCGTCCGGTCGTTCCTACGCGTGTTGGTGGACGGTCTTCCGCTCCGCATCGGCCCCGAAACGCGGAGCAATCGCATGGCAACGCGCACGATTCGGGGCGGCGTGGCCGAGGGGCCACTCGCCGGGGGCAACCTGTCGGTCATCGCCGGAATGGCGGGGTCGGAGTACCTGCCAGATCTGGCCGACCACGTTCTCTTTTTCGAGGAGGTCGGCGAAGAGGCTTACCGCCTGGACCGGCTCCTGACCGGCCTCGCGCTGACGGGCATGTTCGATGATCCGGCAGCGGTGGTGTTCGGCCAGTGCTCGTCATGCGGATCCAGCTCGGGGCGCTCGGCGGAGGTCGTCATCCGGGAGCACCTGGAGCGAATCGCCAGCCCGTCGTGGCTGGGCGCTCAGATCGGACACGTCTCGCCGGTCCACACGCTGCCGATTGGACTGCCCGTTCAGGCCGATGCGAATGCAGGGACGCTGGAGTTTTCCCCGGCGGTTCAGCGGGGGTAGGGCTCGAGCTGGCGAGGACCCGCCTTTCTCCGCAAGCGAGTTCCCGCTGATGACCCTGCCTCAGTTTCCCTCGGGCGCGCCACTGGTCGCGCTGTTATCCGGCGCCTCCACTGAGCGGTCTGGCTCCCTGGGTGCGGCGGTCTCTTCCGCCAGCTCGAGAGCTTCCTGCTGGGCCTCCAGCGCCGCGTCGATGGTGGACTTGAGCTTGCGGTAGGCGTTGGGCCGTAGCGCAGAGGGCGACACCAAAAACGCCAGCGTCCCAATACCCGGCGCCACGTCGGCCCAGCGCTCCACGGGCACGTCGATGCGCGCCACGGCGGCGGTCTTCATCTCCATCCGCCCGCCGCCGATCAGCAGCGCCACCAGCCCACTCGATGTCGGCTCGTGGCCGACCACGATGAGCGTCTGTGCGTCATCAGGCTCCCGCTGGATCTCAGCCAGGACCGACCGGGGCGTGGCCTCGTAGAGCGCGTCCGTGATCCGCGCCGGGCCGGTCCAGCCTCCAGCCTCGGCGGCGATGGCGAGGGTCTGGCGGGTCCGCTCGGCCGTGGAGGAGAGCGCCCGGTCGGGCGGCACGCGCGCCGTGGTCAGGAAGCGCCCCATCTTGCGGGCTCCCTTCTCGCCTCGCTCGGCCAGGGGGCGGGAGTGATCGCCGATGTAGTCGGCGTCCCAGTCGGACTTTCCGTGGCGAAGTAGAAGGAGCGTTTTCATGCGAGCAGGCAGCCAGAAACAGAATCGAGCTGGCGGAGAAGACAGCGACAGCAGGTACGCTAAAATGAACTCCGTCGCCAGCTCGCGGTCACACTCTCCGAAACGGACAAACCAACGCCGTATGCGCAAGTTTCGAGTCGGCCAGAAGCTCCGTAAGACGAAGACCTGGGAAGGACAAGCTCAATTGCATGTCACCCATTCATAGTCCACAATCGGTTTGGGGATCCGAGGTGCGAACACGCTGATGTCCTCCGGGTCCTGGTGCAGGAGGTCAAATACGTAGGTCGCTATTTCCTGCCGTGTGGTTTCGCCGTGGACCTCGTACGTCTCCCCATCGCGGGGGTCGGTGAACGTGAAGGATGGGACGGCCATATGAAGCGTCTTGTCAAAGACCGCATTCTGGCCCTGAGCAATGCCTCCGCCCTGACTTGCCAACGTGACGAGATAATCGGTGCGGTCAGACCCAAAGACTCCCTGCACACTGGTTTCGAGAGACAGCTCTCCAAGGAACCGAAGGGTGTATGCGATGAGGTTGATGGAGACACGCCTCGCACGTGGGGTAAGCGAGCGAGATCCTGCACGTCCATTCCCGCTCGACGCGTTCGAGTTGCGGGCATCCGATTCATTCTCTCCAGTCTGCCGGCGCTCGGCTTCGTAGTCCTCTAAGGCTTGCTCAACACGCCCGTCAATCCCTCCGAGGTAATCCACCAGCGTGCCCCAACCGATGTTCTCCGCGGACGTGTCGAGGTGCCATGCACGGACCGTATGAGTAGGCACGTGCGTGGTACCGAGGCCCATCAGTTGTGGGCTGCCTGGGCACATGGCATCGATGGCACCTGAGTACACATCAAACCCAACCGGCTCAATCGCTCTAGTGAACGTAGCGGCGACCAGATTCTCACGAGCCTCGTATGCCAGCCAGGCAACAGGTGAGCCAAAATGGGGCGTCCCAATCGTGATGAGCCTCTGGATGTCGCCCTGCCCGAGGTTGTCCGGCCGACGGTAGTTCCGCCCCTCCGACTCACCGATGTACTGCCGTGTGATGAGGCCGCCCATGCTGTGCGCCACCACGTCGACCTTCGTCGCGGCGATGCCCCTGCGATGGCGCGCCGAGATCGCACGCCCCACATGATCCTGCATGACGTGGCCGAGTTGTGAGAAGTCCCACGCAGCCATATCCGAATAGTCCACGAGGTGCCTGTCGAAGCGTGCATCCTCCCCTGTGAAAGCCTCGCCCCACGTTCCAGGGTTGGACCACATCCCGTGCGTAAGCAGAACCGGCGGGCGGAAGAGGTAGGCATCCTGCGTGTCCTCCGCCAGCTCGCCGGTCTCGGGCATTGGGAACGTCGCGCTGAAGCGCATGGCGAGGCGGTCTGGCGACTCGTCGGCGAAATACGGAGGAGGGGTGTACAACGCGTACGCCACGATTCCACCGGGCGTGTCGTGCCAGCCTGAAGAGACTGTGGAAGCCCCGTCCGCAGCTGGAAGGGCTGCACCGAGCGCAGGTACGAGAGACCCCATATCTCCACTGCCTTCTAGGGCAAACGTGACCTCCCCTTCTGGCGCCTCGGTGAAGCCAAGGAGATGTGCCCGGAGCAAGAGAGGACTCGCTCCATCCGCAGTGGCGCCCACTCGTCGCTCGCCACCAACCGCCAACGCGGATGGGTCGGACGACATGGAGACGTCCCACGCCCGATAGTCCGAGTGAGACGTATTCACCACGTGCTCAGTGAAGTCCGGGTTGTTGGCGTCCACCACCTGCAACGCAAACTCACCAGCCCGGTGAACGAACGTGTAGGTCGGTGACTCGCACGTGGAGCCCTCAGGGAAGACAATGCTCGCTTCCACGTAGGTGCGCCCGGGCTCGGAGCCCAGGCGGAGATCCACCTCAGCCTGGCTGGCACCCTCGTTCTCATCAAAGGGCAGTATGATCTCTGTCTGCTCCCCACCCTCCTCGTCCAGCAAAACCGCATCATCGCCAGAGTTCTGGTTCACGAGTCGGAACCGCGCTTGCCCGCACCGCTCGGGGAAATTGTCCACGCCAAATCCGAAAGATTCAGGAAGTGTGGAGCCTGGAAGCCCGGCCTGTGCGTCGGCCCATGTCAGAGCAAGGGTCGGCGGCGGCAGGATGAGCGTGCCCATGGACTGGCCCTGCACACGCGAGGTCCCAGCGTCTACGTCTGTCCCGTTGAGAGTGACCGTGTAGCGGTTGCATGGGCAGATCTCGGTTGCCTCGCGCATCTGGAGTTCCACGAGAAAGACGGCTGGAGCTTCTGGAGTCACGTCCACCGGCTCACCGAACACTACAGGCTGGCTGGCACTGAGATCAGAAACGTCCGCAAGGACCGGCTCGCCTTCGCCCCGCCTCCCGTCGCGGTCGGTGTCCTGAACAATCCGGAGGGATTCGATGTCTGAGAGGTCTGCGAGAACGCCCGACTCGGCCTCGATGGAGAGCGTGAGCCCCGTGATGGTCGCCCCCTCTTCGTCCTCATCACCGGGCGAGCACTCGCCACCGCCCTCCGTCGCGCTGATTGCGAAGACATCCACGACACGAGTGCGGCTCTCCTCCGCAAGCCGGACCCGATTCGGGAGGAGGTCCACAAGTTGCACACCTCCATCCTGGATGCCTTCGATCAGTTCTGTGGTCTTGATGCTGTTGTCGAAGGCGCGCCATGCGTAACGCCCGCGGTCGAAGCTGCCGCCCGGCATCAGGTTCTCCAACTCAGAAGTGATCCCCGGCGAGGAGGGGCTGGAGCGGGAGAACACCCCTCGGTACTCGGCAGGCTTGTAAATGCAGTACCCCTCAGGAACGCCTGGGAGATTGGCCGCCTCGCACGTCACGCGGTCCTCGAACCACACCATCTCACTTCCGTGCATCTGCAGGCCGATCGGGCTCGTCCAGAAATCGGCTCCGTTGGGGGCTTGTGCAGGAGGGTCTGGCGATGTCTTTACGGTGACCGGTTCCCGCATTCCCCTCGCGAAGGTTTGCACGAGCGAGAACTCGCGATCTCCGGACTCGCGCTTCTCGACCCACCCTACGTTCCCACCACTCACAGCGAGAGAAAGCGGAAGGATATCGCCTTGCGCAAGGGTCTTCACCTCGGTCCCATCGTGATAGCCCACAATCACGTCGGAGTCTAGCGCGAGATAGCCCTGATACTGGGCTGGGACACCCGCCGGGATCGATGCGGGGGCGCGGTAGGTCCACGCCACATCGTCACCGCAGGCGACCACGTCAGGGTCGCCTGCAACCCCTGCGATGGCTGCATTGATCTCGCGGGGAGTGGCCGCTTCGAATGATGCCAACGAGCGGGGTCGCCAGTCAGCCAATTCGTCAGCTCGCCAGATCGTAAACGTCGATGACTGGCCGCCTCCTGGAGACTGATTCTTCCAGACAATCGTCTGACCGTCGAACTCAAAGACCGGCTTGATTCCGGTCATCTGCATGATGGCACGCTGTTCCTGTGTCGTGACGGACGCGCGTTGATCGTCGCGAGTACTGATCGTGCGGACGACGTTGTACTCCGGCTCATAGAGGTGCACGTCACCGTCGGCGCTCATAAACACCACGCTTCCGCCCGAGATTCGCGGGAATCCCCCTTTCAACTCGTCGTTGGGACGCCCAAGATCCACGTCTGAATCCTGAACACCAGATCGTGTGATCTGGCGGATTCCGTCGGCATCGCGAACCATCAGTTCGTAGCGCCCGCTGACCACCTTGACATAGGCGACGGCGCCGGTAGCGTCGAGATCCGGCCAGCCAACGAGCGCACCTGAGATCTGTGTGTCAACGGTTGTGGTCTCCGCACCATCCCAGAGAAAGAGCGTTTGGGCATCCGGCGTCGGCCCGTTCGTCCAGATCACGCGGCCGTTGGACGTAACCGGATGGAAGCCGCTCGAAGCAAGCGTCTGGATTGGCTGAGCGTCAACCAGACCAGTGGCGACACCTGCCAAAAGGATGAGAAGCAGCGTGCGAATCGGCATGGGTTCAGGAACGAATCTGACGCGTACGATACCAATCCCCAGCCATTTAATTCCTAAGAGCCTACCCAGAAACTGAACGGTGCGTCGAATCCGACAGCCTTCGCCTCGGCGAGACCCCTGGCGAATCATCCCCGGATGGATTTGAAACGGTGCGAAAGGAGATCGTCTGTTGCGTACCCGCATCCAAAGACGAGGTCTCCATGTCGCCTGCCAACCGTCTCGTCTCGAGCTGACGCTCCATCTCCGCTCTCTTGTCCGCCGCCCTTCGCCAGCTCGAGGCGCCGCCCCGTCAATGCCTTACTCACAACCCACCGTTCATCCGCCAGAGCCTTCTCACGGAATGGGAATGCCGCCTGGCGTGACGGGGATGGGCGCTTCCTGTACGGTGGTGCTGCCACTGGACCTGGGGCCGGACTCCTGGGTGGCCGCGTAGGCGAACGCTCCAATGAACCCCACCACACCCACCACCAGGGCGCCGAGAAAGACGGTGTACGAGCGACGAATCATCTCGTACTTCTTCTGAAGCACGGACCCGACCCCGTAGATGTCTTTGATCATCATCTCGTAGATCTGCGTCGGGTCCTGGACCACCTCCTTCATCACGTCCACGTAGTCGTCCTGCGAGAGGTGGTGGAAGTTGCCAAAGAAGAGTACATTGGTCCGGTTCTTCAGCGCGCTCTCCTTGGTCACGGTGGTGCTCTGGACGCGCGGCCGGGCTGCGAGCACTGCGAAGATGAGCGAGATCAGGCAGCCTAGCAAGAACAGTGAGGCTGGATAGAGCAGCCACGGGTTGGCGTCGATGCCTGGCGCGATGGAGGCGATCAGGATCGATACGATGAGGCCGTTGATCGAGATCATGATGTTGGCCTTGGCGTCGGCGAGCGACGTGAGGTCCATGTTGACCCGATAGTTGGTCCGGAACAGCGTCTCGATGCCACGCTTGGTCCCGAGCTCAGCGAGGGCCTGGTCTGCCGGTGACATCGCGCCACTGGTCGGGGCTACCGCCGCCATCGGGCCCCCCTTCTTTTTGGCTGTCTTCCCCAGATCGGGTGTCAGGCTACTGAGGTCCGTCATGGCCGCCGGGCCACCTGCAGCGCCCTGCATGGACGTCGTCTCGTCTGGAGGAGGAGGTGCCATCGTAGAGGTGGGAGGAGACCGAAGTCTACGCGATCCGCGCGGGATGAGGGAGGCCGCCTCGAGCTGGCGTCTCAGGTGTCGCCAGCTCGAGGGCATGTCAATACTGAAACCCGAGGCCGAGGCCGAACTGCGTGCCCTCATCGGACTGGCCGATGGTCAGGTTGATTAGGAGTTGGTCGAGCGCGCCGATCCAGAGTCCACCGCCATAGCCGAGGTGGAGGCCCTGACCAGCGTCAGGGTCCATACCGGGGCCGCTCCGGTTCATTGCACCAGGTTCGCCGCCGATGGGGATAGTATCCGCCCACACGCGCCCAGCGTCTGCGAACACCAGCCCGCCGACCTCGAAGGGCAGCACGTACGTGGCGAGGTTGAACAGCTTGGTGCGGACCTCTGCGTTGCCGTAGGCGGCCGTCCGGCCTGCGAAGCGCTCTCTGCGGAAGCCCCGAAGCGCGTCCGCGCCTCCGAGAACCGCCGCGTCATAGAACGGATAGTCCCCGAACCGATGGTCGGCACCCGCTCGGAGAGCAAGCGTCAGCTGAGGCGCGAAGCGGACCGGTATGTAGGCTGTCGCCGATCCACCCACGGAGCCATAGCTGTTGGTGTCGTCTGTCACGCCCGCCCGGTACGCCCCGTGAGCGTCGAGCTGGAGACCCTGGCGTGGGTTGAGGGCCGCGTCGGTGGTGGAGACCGACAAACGCGCCAGCCCGCCCGCATGGACCTGTGACCGCAGCTCGCGCTCAGGAAGCCTCTGAAATGCCGCGAGGCGTACCTGTGCAGTGTCCAGTCCCGCATCCGCGTACCGGGCGGTGGGGCCGACCGTGAACCGGATGCCCTGCCCGACCTCGCCTCCAAACAGGAGGTCCGCCTGGACTCGTGCCAAGTCCACCCGTGCCAGCGCGCCGTCGATGCTCTCCGAGGCGTTTCCGATGCCGTAGAAGTTGCGAACGTAGCGCGGGGTAGACGCCAGCGCGTCTACATCCAGGTCCAGCCCACCAAGGGCCTCGCGCATTCGCCCGGTGTAGCCTCCCGCCAGCCCGCCGGTCGCCGTCGCAACGTTCGCATAGAGCGTGTGGTGCGCCCCGTAGGGACGCAGCCGAAAGCCGGGCAGTTGCCAACTCGAGCCGACGCCCAGGATGGCGCCATCGGTCGCTGTGAAACCGACGAAGGGCAGCCACGAGTGATCGTTGGGAACGTAGGAGTGAGGATCGTAGCGGTTGACTTCGGCATCATCACTCAAGAAGAGACGCGCGCCCTGCGCCTCCTCGGTGTTCATCCCGCCAATGGCATCGTACGCTTTCGTCTTGGCCCGAGCCGACGAGACCGCCAGCTCGTCCTCTCCCCCGCCGCCAATCACACGCACCAGGACGCCCCCTTCGCCGGAGACCACGAAGCGATCCCGGCCAGAAAAGCCGTAGAGGCGGACTTCATCCGTGTCGCCCTTCGGGAAGACGCGGCGGTACAGCTCCGCACCCCGCTCGCGCTTCTTGTACGAGAACACCGCCACCTCGGTCTCGTTGCCCCGGTGTTCGACCTCGAACAGCTCACGCTCATTGCTCCCGATCACGTCCACGACATCGGCCTGCAGACGGTAGATCCCTCGGGCGACATCCACCAGCAACGCCAGACGGGACTTGAGATCATGCTTCCATCGCTCTCCGCTGATGGCATAGGCCGCTGGCGGGAGCTGTCGCACCGCCTCGTCAATTACATCATCGGTGAGGCGCGCCTGAAGCTCCTCCGCTGCAGCGATGTAATCCGCTTCCGTCATCTGGTTCAGGAACCGGCGATCCTGTGGGAAGCCGTTGGTCGTGGCTCCGGCAAGGCTTCCGAACGAGTCGTTGAAGTTGCGGAGCCGCTTGTCTGCCAGCCGAACGATCTCCGCGGTGAGCCCGCCGAAGCCATAGAAGGCAAAGTCGCGGTCGCGAGGAATCGGCTGGTAGACCTTTCCGCGCGTGGCCTCATCGCCTGTCAGAGACGGATCCAGTTCGACCGGCTCAAATGCAGCCCAGCGCCATTGGTCGGAGTGGCGGTCCCAGTCCCCAATCAGAACATCAAAGAGGCGAGCACGGAGGTAGGCATGTTGGTCAATGCGGTGGTCCTGGTCCTCGGCCATTTCCTCCCGCACCTTCTGAGCGGAGACCACCTCGGTGATGCCCTCGAATCCTGGCACGTCGGACATGTCATCATCGGCTCGGATCTGAAATAGGCCCACCCGCCCAGCGAAGATCTCGCGGTAGCGTCCGAGGCGTGGGTCATCCGGGACATACACGATCTGCGCACCCGAGGTGATGATTCCCGCAGCCGTCTCCAGAGGATCCGCGACCAAGATGCCGAATGGCGTCTGAGCAGACCGGAGCCCCAGCACCACGTCGCCTACGGCACCTTCTCGAAGCGGAACCGGCACCGACGCCAGCCCACCTTTTTCGAGCAGTCGGATGTTGTACTGGTGGGTCTCGCCCTGGAGACGAAGAGACGTCGTTTGAAGCCCACCGCCTTGCTTCACCGGCACCAGCCCGCCATCGATGGCACCGATGTCCAGAACTGGAATGTCGATGCGCGCCTTCCAGGTGTCGCGGTACCCTGCCCCGAAGATGGCTCGGGTGAACGGATCGTTTCGGAAGGGCTGGGTGAAGTCGGCCTCCGCCGAGGTCTCGATGAGCTCCCCCAAGTCGTCGGGAAGCTGAGATGCTAGCACCTCATCGGGCAATCCCGGGTCAACACGTTCACGGTTGACCCCCGCCAGCTCGCTCCGGAACACGACGGTGGATTCTCCGCTGCGGCTCACCTCAACCGTCTCCACCCAGAGGCGCCCGTCGTCGAAGTAGACCAACCGCTGGTAGCCCGGCTGGCTGGACTGGAACTCCGCGCCTCCACCCCGAGCGGCAGGATCAGCCATGCCACCCCCGGTGCCGGACGAGAGGTACGTCTGCTGCGTGATGGGCGACCGATCCACCGTGAACGCAGCCAGATTGCGCTCGTGCCCGGCGGCATAGACGAGCCGGTTGTGCTCCGCGAAGAGATGATCCAGCGACGCGCGGAGGTCGCGGTACCTCGAGCTGGCGAGATCCTGTCGGTTGAAACCAAACGTCTGCGCCACGAGCGCTGTCACGCCTAGCCCAGACACGGTCTGCCCCACCGTCCGAGCCCCAGACCGCGGGCCGTTGGACCGAATCGGGTGGTGGCCTACGGCCACGAGGCGATCGTCGTCTCGGTCCGCGATGATGGCCTCGAGAACAGCCGCCACGTCCGCGGGCGAGCGGATGTCCACGTCTTCAGCCTCGCCCTCGGGCCGGTCGCCGGGGTCTCGGAGCCACCACCCCGTGTCGATGACCAGCAGCCGAAGCCCATCCGCCAGCTTGATTTCTCGCGGTCCGCCCGACTGGTCGCCCGGCGTGAGCACGTCGGCATCGAGGGCGTCTTCCAGGTAGTCTTCCTGGGCCTTCAGGCCGTCTTCGCCCCAAGCCCAGTCCCGGTCGCCGGGCACTACCACCACCCGGCCATCGAGTCCCTGTGCGGCACGGATCAGCGCGTCCATTCTCGCCTCGGCCTCGGCGCGCGACGCGCTGGCGGAATCCGGAATGCCGTTCGGCACCTGGTCGCCCATGAACACGAGCGTCCCCAGCTCGCCTGCACGCTCCATCTCGGCCCGAAGGGCGCGAAGCACAGCATCGGATTGGGCGTCGGCCGTGTTGGCCGTCAGGAACACCTCATGAGTGATCTCGCCTTCGGGCAGCGGAGGCGTGGGCTGGTCGCGGTGGTCCGGCCCGATGTAGGTACCCGTGGTGGCACATCCACCGAGAAGCGCCAGAAGCAGAGCGAAACAAACAGAGCGCATGCGAAGCGTTAGCGGGGAGAGAAGCGGAGAAGGGTCGCCGCACGACCGGCGCCTTCATTCGAGATAAAGAGGGTTCCGTCCGGTGCGAATGCGATGCCCTCGGGCTGGCGATGCAGCTCAGGGGAGAGCGCCACCGCCGATTGAATGGTGCCGTCGGGCAAGACGACGAGTAGCGACTTCTTGACTGACGACAGGATATAGATCTCTTGCGTTCCGGGCCGCACCGCCAGCGCGGACGGCTTGAAGTTCTCACCGTTGGTGTCCACCACGTCGCGATCGAGCAACAGAACAGGCGTGTCGCTCAGCGTCCGGCTGGCGAGGTCAAAGGCATACATGGCCCTCACCCCGTCAAGGTCGTTTCCGGGATGCCCCTTGAGCGCGATCAGCAGCCGGTTGCCTTCAGCATCGTACCCGAGCCCTTCGGCGTCGTTGCGGCTGTTGAGCTCTGTGTTGAAGGACTCTGCCTCAATGCCGGTCTCGCCAGCCCGTTGGAGTTCGTAGACGGTCCCGTTGCTCTTGAGCACCCAGAGCGCATCCGGCGTGGCCTCGACGCCCTCGTAGTCCCCAGAATCCCCGAACGGCTCGGCGTTGAGCACGTCGCCGGTCTGGCCGTCGATCTGAAACAGGAGCCCATCCTCATCCTGCACGGCACCGAGGTGTCCGTCCGAAAGGACCGTCAGCCCAGAGATCTCCTCCAGTTCGTCGGGCAGCTCGAACGCCGCATCGGGCGCATTCACTGCATACGGAAGGTCCTGTAGCGATGCCACCGGGGACGAGGCGCCGGGCTGGCGATCGGTGATGGAGGTCCTGGGCTCCGAGCATGCCGCCAGCCCGACGACAAGGCACATGAGCACCGAAGAGAGCGACCGTATCAGAGCGAAGGCAGGGCTGTGAGCAGGTCTGGTACGCATCGGTTTCAGGCGGGGTCCACGGCTCCTCTCAGGGCGGATCGTTCGCCCACGCGGTCATCAGGCTGGTGCGGGCCTTCCCGTAGATTCGGGTCCCTTCCCTTTGTCGGTTTCCGTGCGTCCGTCTGGCCTCTCCATCGTCACCGCCTCGCGCCTGGAGCCGCTCCGAGACCGGCTGGCAGCGACGATGCGAGAGCACCCGCTGGCACCGCTCGAGCGCGAGACCGTGGTGGTGGCCCGAAACGTGGGCCTACGACGCTACCTGGAGCGCGAGCTGGCGTGGGCGCTCGGCGTGGCCGCCTCGCTGGATCTGGTCTCCCCCCGAGACCTCACCAGCTCGCTGGCGAAGGCTCTCATCCCGTCGGGTGCGGCCGATGACTTCCGCACGCACCCCTTCGAGGCCGCTGCGCTGGCATGGCGCATCCGAGACCTGTTGGAAACCCACCGCAACGACCCGATCTACGACCGTGTGCGGATCTACTTGGACCGTGCCGCCGAGCGCGGCGAGGCGGGCCTCCCGCTGGCCGCGCGCCTTGCAGAGCTGTTCGACACGTACCAGGTCTATCGCCCCGACGCGCTGGCGACCTGGGCGCGCGGCCAGCGCATCCGCGACGACTGGCCCGACGAACCGTGGCAGGCTGACCTCTGGCGGCGCCTCACCGACGAGGACGCGACCCAAGCCCGTGGCATCGACCGCGCCACGCACCTGACACGCCTCATCGACCGCCTCAAGACCCAAAGCGGGTTTGCCATCCCTGTCTCCCGCGTGAGCGTGTTCGGCGCACTGGTATTCCCCCCACTGTACTGGCGGGTGCTTGCCGCGCTGGCACGGCACGTTCCAGTGACGGTCTATGCGGTCGCTCACGGGCTGGCGGAGGACATCTATACCGTGGACAACCCAGAGCATCCGCTGCTACAAGACCTCGGTGGACGAACACGGGAATGGGTCTCGATGCTGCGCGACATCGGGGAACCACCGGTGGAGCGGATCGCCAGCTCGAGCCCGTCCCTTGACCCGTCTCTCCTCCACCGCCTTCAGAACGACCTCACTGCCGACGCCCGCCCGACACTCGCGGTCGGCACGCCTACGGATCGCTCCATCCGGGTGCTCGATTGCCACTCGCCGCTGCGCGAATTGGAAGTCCTCCGCGACGAGATCCTCGATGCGTTCGAGACCCTCCCGGACCTGACGCCCGCCGATGTGGGCGTTCTCGTACCCGACCTCGCCACGTACGCGCCCCTTGTGGACGCTGTGTTCGGCGCGGAGAGCATCGGCAGTACCCGCATTCCCTATCACGTCGCCGAGCACCCTCAAGCGCCGGAGCTGCGCGTGCTCGATGCCTTCCATCGCATCCTCGCGCTCGACAACAGTCGCGCGACGGTCAGCGAGGTGGTCGGGCTTCTGGATGTGCCCTCGGTTCGCCAGCGCGCCGGCATCCGCGAGGACGAGCTGGCGACACTGCTCGACTGGGTCCGCGAGGCGCGCGTCCACTGGGGGCGCGACGGCGCTCACAAGGCTGCCTTCGGCATGGGCGAGGACGACGTCCACACGTGGCGCTTCGGGCTGGACCGCCTGCTCGTCGGCTACGCCGTAGGGCCGGGCACCGGGCTGGTGCTGGACCGCCTGCCGGTGGCTGAGGTCTCGCTCGACGGCGCCGACCTGCTGGGCCGCTTCGCGAGCTGGACCGAGACCCTGTTTGGCCGCCTCGGCACCTTCCGCATGTCCAGAACGCCCGCGGAGTGGGCCGACGCGCTGCTGCTGTTCGTGGACGATGTGTTCGAGCCCCGCACCGAGCCCGAGCTGGCGGCCCTCATCGCGCTCCGTCGCGCCCTCGACGCCATCACCACTCTCGGAGAGAGCGATGTGCCGGCCTCCTTCGGCCACGTCCGGCAGCATCTCGCCAGCGCGCTATCCAGCCCGGAGCGGGCAGAGCCGTTCCTGACCGGCAAGGTCACCTTCGCCGATCCGCTCGCGCTCCGCCACGCGCCATTTCGCGTGCTGGCGATGGTCGGACTGGGAGATGTGTTCCCGCGCACCGAGGCCCGGCCCGACTTCGACCTGCTGGGCATCGCGCCCGAACAGGGAGACCCAGACACCCACGCGACGGACCAACAGGTTTTCCTCGATACCGTGATGGCCGCACGCGACCGCCTGATTCTGAGCTATGTCGGGCGGAGCCACATGGACAACTCGGAGCGGGCCGCCTCCGTGGCGCTGGACAGTGTCCTCGACGCGTGCCGTCGGATGATGGATGTGGACGCCGCAGATCGCCTTGTGGTGCGCCATGCGCTTCAGCCGTTCAGCCCGAGCTACTTCCGGCACGCCAGCCCGATGGGTGACGGCGCCCCCTCCGACGCAGCCCCGACGCACTTCACCTACGCTCGTCACCACGCTCCCCCGTCGCTCACGGCTCCACCGGCGGATGGGCTCCGGTTCTTCGAAGCCCCAGACCTGGATCTCACCAGCGCGGAGACCGACCAGATGCCCGCGGAGCCGATCGTGACCACGCTCGACGAGCTGGCGAGGGCGTGGACGAACCCCAGCCGCTACCACTGCGCTCACCTCGGGTTGTCACTTCGCCTGGATGATGCCGCTCTCGAAGATGACGAGCCCGTCGTGCTCGACGGGCTGGCGTTCCACGGCGTCAAGGCGCTGGTGCTGGATGGACTGCTCCACGGCGAGGCGGAGGACGACATCATCGCCCGACTCGTACGCTCGGGCCAACTGCCGCCAGGTGTGCTGGGTGAGGTCTATGTCTCTCGCGCATTCGCCGCCGTCCGGGATCTCGCCGACCGAATCGAGGCGCACGGGCAGACGGAGCCGGTTTCGCTCCGTGTGGTGCGCGACGTGTGGCAGGTGGAGGGCACCGTAATGGCGTCTACGGCGGGTGTGCTTCGCTTCCGTCCGGCGTCGGTCAAGGGCAAGGACCTGATTCGCGGCTGGATCGACCACCTCGCGCTCTGCGCCGCCGATGCCTCGCCAGCGCGCGCCACGACGGTTCTCGGAGAAGGCGGAGGATCGATGTTTCGAGAGGTGCCCCCGCATGAAGCCCAGGCCGTACTCCAGTTCCTCGTGCGGGGAATGCTCTTGTTTCGGCAGGTCCCGCCGCCGCTGTTCGAGAAGGCCTCCTACGAGCAAGCCAGGGCACAACGTGCCACGTGGACTGAGGCTCACGAACGGGTGGTCTCGGCCGAGGCGCCGGGCTGGCGGCCCGTGCGCGTGGGCAAGTCTGTTGCCACTGATGGAGCTACCGAGCCCCCGTTCATCCTGCCCGACGCGCTCAAGAAGTACGACGGGCGCTACGAAGACTTTTCGGACACCGCTGACCCTGCCGTCGCGCTCTGCTACCGGCGCCGCGCACCTCTCAAAGAGATGGCGGGCTCCTTCGACCGCTGGGCGCGGATGCTCTGGGGCCCGCTGCTGGCACACAAGGAGGACGCCTGATGGCTGACCTGTTCTCCGACCTCACCAGCCCGCCAGAAGCTCCCGTCTCAAGAGAGAGACAAGGCGAGAGGGCTGGCACTCCCGGCGAGGTGGCGCAACGCCAACTGCCCAGGGTTCCTCTCGACGCCAGCTCGACGCCGGCTCCGTTCCGAGCCCTCGATGTCCCCATCCAGCCCGGCATCACGCTCGTCGAGGCCAGTGCTGGAACGGGCAAGACGTACGCCCTGACGGAGCTGGTTCTGCGCCTCGTCCTCGACCCCGAGGCTCGCCAGCTCGACGGCCCCGACGGCCTCCCCGATCTTCGTCGCCTGCTGGTGGTCACGTTCACGGTCGCAGCCACCGAAGAGCTGAAAACGCGCATCCGCCGCGCCTTGCGCCTTGCGCTGGCGGCCTTCGAGCGCCGTGAGACTGCAGAGACGGCTCCTGCGCTGGTCCAGCCGTTCCTCGAACGCTACGGTGAGGCCCCCGAGAGGGCCGTTCGGCGCCTCCGGCGCGCGCTGGCGCTCGCCGGAGAAGCTGGCGTGTTCACCATCCACGGCTTCTGCAAACGCATCCTGGAACGCTCCGCCTTCGAGAGCGGCGAGCCCTTCGCCTTCGACTTCACCGAGGACGCTGACCGCCTCCGCCAGCGCGCCGCCCGCGACGTGTGGCACGGTCTTCTGACCACGCATCCAGACCTCGGACGCCTCGCCATCGCTGCCGGATGGTCGCTCGATCGGCTTCTCGAGCACACCTCTCACGCCACCCGCTACGCGAACACCACGCTTCTCCCACCAGCACAGAACCTCACCGATGCTCTCGGCGCGGTGGAGGCAGGCCGCCTCAATCTGGCGGAGGTCTGGGACGCCGACGACGCGCTGGCCGTAGTCCCTGCGGAGTTCTTCTCGCGCTCTGAGCGCACCCACGGCGACCTCGCCGTGGACCGCCCCGGCCTCTTTCGCCGCGTCACTGCCTTCGCACAGGGCGACGTGCGCCTCCTCGATGCGGTCCGCACCAGCTCGACGGAGAAGGTCACCGCCGCCATTTCGTACAAGAATCGGTCAGGACCCAAGGCTGCTGCCGAGGCCGCTCTATCGCATCCTGGCTTTCTCGCGTGCGATGCCGTGATGGCTGCCGTGGAGGCCCTGGAGCAGGCCCTCGTCCATGCGTTTGTGGAGCGGGTAGACACCACGTATCGGGCCCTCAAGGAGCGTTCAGGCGTGCTCACGTTCGATGATCTCGTGGACCGCCTTGCGCGTGCCCTTGGCCCCGACGCCACCACCCGCGAGGCACTCGTCCGATCCATCCAGGCACAGTTCGCCGTCGCACTGATCGACGAGTTCCAGGACACCGACCCAACACAGTACCAGCTCTTCAGGACCGCTTTCGAAGGCCGCCCACTGTTCTTCATCGGCGACCCCAAACAGGCCATCTATGCCTTTCGAGGGGCGGATGTCTTTGCGTACCTGGCCGCCAAGACCGACGCGCGAGACACCTATACGCTCAGCACCAACTACCGGAGCGCCCCGAGGCTCGTCGAGGCCGTCAACGCCATGTTTGGGCGCCTCGGCCCCGAGGGCCGACCCTTCGTGTACGATGGCATCCCGTTCCAGCCTGTAGCCGCCGCCAGTGCGGCGCCCGGCCTGCGTGGCGTCTCTCCTGAAGCGCCGATGATCTGGTGGCGCGCCGACGACCTCAAGCTGAATCGTCGAAAGGAAGTGGGTAAAGAGGATGCTCGCAACGCGGCACTCAACGCTACCGTCACCGAGATCTGCCAACTGCTCAACGACCCCGCCGTTCAGATCCGAGAGACGGACTCGAACGGAACTGAGTCCTGGCGCCAGCTCGAGGCCGGCGACATCGCCGTGCTCGTCCGCAAGAACCAACAGGCGCGCGATCTCCAAGACGTACTCCGCCAGGCAGGCATCACCAGCGTCGTTGGACGTGGCGACGACATCCGGGAGTCGCGCGAGATGGACGAGCTGGAGCGCGTGCTACGTGCGGTCGCCCGGCCCTCAGACCGCAGGACCGTCCGTGCCGCACTCGCCACGGAGATGTGGGGCTGGACGGCCGCCGACTTCCTCGCTGACCCCGACGATGCTCGCCTCGAACACATCGCTGAGCACCTTCGCCAAGACCGCATCGTGTGGCGCAACCACGGTGTCTTCCGAATGCTGACGCGCCTGCTCCGCCGTGAGAATGTCGCAGCCCGACTTCAGGGCTACACCGACCGCGAGCGCCGGTTGACCAATCTCCGCCATGCGATCGAGCTTCTGCATGAGGTGGAGGGCGCCGAGGGCCGCTCACCCGACGAGTTGCTGCACTGGGTCCGCACGCGGATGTCGCGCACGTTTGCCCAGAGTTCTGCGGTGGAAATGCGCCTCGAGAGCGACGCCGATGCGGTCCAGCTGGTGACCATGCACAACGCGAAAGGACTGGAGTACCCGGTTGTGTTCGCGCCCTTCGTGTGGGATGAGAATGAGAAAGAGACGTGGTTCGGGTCGTTCGAAGCCCGCCCTCCCGTAGCGCACGTGGACGGCGGACGCCGCGCCGTTTACGACCTCGGCTCAGAGAAGCAGGCCCACCATCAGGCCCTCGCCGATGCCGAACGACTGGCCGAGAGCTTGCGCCTCACATACGTCGCCCTGACGCGCGCAAAGGAGCGCCTCTATCTGATGTGGGGCCCACTCTCGGGCGCTCACATGAGCGGTCTCGGCCACCTTTTCCGCAACCTCCCACTGCCTGTGGCCGACGGCCTCGCGGCTCTCGATGCCGAGACCAAGACTACGGCCCAGAAAGCCCTCGCCAGCTCGATGGACCGCCTCGCGGAGTGGATCGATGCAGACAACCTCGGCGGCCTCATGGTGACCACCCCACTGCCGTCGGGCGGCGGACGCGTTCAGCCCCGCAGCGCCTCTGCGGGCATCTCGCGCGCCCGGCCGCTACCGAGCGCGCTCGCGTCGCGCGTCGCCACGCACGCGAGCACCGGGTCGTTTTCAACCTGGGCCTCCAGCCTCTCTACCGACGACCGCCACGACGCCACATCGGAACCGGATCTCGAGCTGGCGGATGCGCCGGAAACCGGCATTGCAGCGTTTGCGGCGGGCGCCCGCGCGGGGATCTGTCTCCATGAGGTGCTCCAGTTTGCCGACTTCACGATGGCTGAGGACCTCCTCGACCCCAAGAGCGAGGCGACGGAGCGCGTCGAACGGCGCCTCCGCCTCCACGGCCTCCATCACGCCCGTTCTCACCGAGCCGACCTCGACCCGACCCGAGCGGTCTGTGACATGATCCACGCGCTGGCGACGACCCCCATCCCGGGGTTCGGCTTCGAGCTGGCGAATGTGGAAGCCACGCAGTCCGGACTCGCCGCCGAGTGGCAGTTCCATGCCCCTCGCACCTCTGCGTCACCCGCAGACATCGCGACGGTGTTCGAGGCGCACGGCGACGATACCCTGCGCGCGTACGCGCCGGCCCTCGAACGGCTCGATGCCGCCAGCGCGGAAGACCTGTTCACAGGCATCGCGGATCTGGTCGTCCAGCACCCAGCGGTCTCCAATGATGACGGACACGGGGCGTATTACGTGTTCGACTGGAAGTCCAACCATCTTGGCCCAACTCCCGCTCACTACGGCCCCGATGTCCTCGAACGGACGATGCGGATTCACCACTACACGCTGCAGGCGTACCTCTACGTGGTGGGCCTGCACCGCCACCTGCGCGCGCGCCTGGGCGCTGCCTATGACTACGACCAGCACGTTGGCGGCGTAGCGGTTGTGTTCCTGCGCGGCATCACCGAGGCCACCGGCTGGTGGACGACGAAGCCCTCTCGCCAGCTCGTCGAGGAGCTGGATGTGCTGCTGTTCGCAGATCACCGCCCGTTCGGCTCGGGCTGATGCGGCGCCTCCCCCCCGGCCTTCCGACGCTCCTCGGCCAGCTCGCCGATAGCGACGACGTGGCCGCCATTGACCTCGCGCTGGCCCGCCTTCTGGCCGAACAGGACCCCGAGCACGCCCGACCCGTCGCGCTGGCGGCGGCGCTCGTCTCCGCCCTGCAGCGTTCCGGCCACAGCACCGTCGAGCTGGGGACCTGGGGCGGTGGCACATTTCCTGGCACCGCCGTTCGTCTCCCTGAGTACGACACCTGGCGGGCGGATCTCCTCGCCAGCTCGGTCGTCGGCACCCCGGAGTCGGCGGTGCGGCCGCTCGTGCTCGATGGGCCCCGCCTCGGGCTCTACCGCCACTGGGCGGCTGAGGGGCGCATTGCCCGATCATTGGCCGCCCGCCTCTCGGCGCCGCTGGAGATCGATGCCAAGGCCCTGAAGCCCACGTTCGCAGCTCTGTTTCCAGACGCGGCCGCCGGCGACCGACAGGCGCTGGCCGCCGCCGGGGCGCTGCGCCATCGGGTCGCCATCCTCGCTGGAGGGCCGGGCACGGGCAAGACGACGACCGTGGCGAAGCTGCTCTCCCTGCTCCTCACCGCCGACCCGGACCTCGAGATCGCCCTGGCGACCCCAACCGGAAAGGCGTCGGACCGCCTCGGGCGCTCCATCGCCGCTCGCGTGGCCGACCTGCCCGTGCCGGACGCGGTCAAGGTCCGCATCCCGACCGAGGCCGAGACGCTCCACCGGCTGCTCCGCTACTCACCTTCCCGCCGCGCGTTCGGCCGCACCGCTGCCAGCCCGGTCCCCGCTGACCTCGTGGTGATCGACGAGACCTCTATGGCCGACCTCGTCCTGTTCGACGCGCTGCTGGACGCCCTCCGTCCCAACGCTCGGCTGGTGCTCCTCGGCGACGCCGATCAGCTTCCCAGCGTCGGTGCTGGGGCCGTCTTTGGCGACCTCTGTGCCGCTCGCCCTCTCGCCAGCCCGGAAGACGCCACCCCGATGGTGGGACCCGAGTTCGACGCGCTGTGCGACGTCCTCGGAGTCGGCGACATCCAGGCGGGCGATGCCGACGCGCTGGCAGATGCTGTCGTCCGGCTGACGGTCTCGCATCGGTTTTCGAGCGATTCCGGCATCGGCGCCCTCGCGCGGGCGCTCCGCGATGGCGAGGCCGATGCCGTCCGCGAGGTGCTGACTCCCGGCGCCGTCTCCGATGTCCAATGCCTGACGGAGAACCGCGACGATGCCATCTGGGAACACATCGGGCCCTATGCTCGGCGCCTCTGCCAATCCACGAACCCCGCCGACGCGCTAGCGACCGTCAACGCCTTCCGTATCCTCAGCCCGACGCGCGGAGGACGCTGGGGCGTGACGGCGTTGAACCGGCTCATCGAGCAGCGACTGATCGACGACGGGCTGGTGTCGCCGCGCGACCGCTGGCCCCACGGACGCCCGATCCTTGTAACGGCCAACGACTACGACCGCAACCTCTTCAACGGCGACGTGGGTGTGGTCTGGCGACGCGGCCCGCGGCCAGTGGTCCTGTTCGACCTTCCCGATGGCGTCCGCGAGGTGCCGGTGGGCGGCCTGCCGGAGCACGAGACCGCGTGGGCGATGACGGTCCACAAGGCTCAGGGCTCTGAGTTTGACGATGTGCTGTTCGTCCTTCCTGCACCTGGAACGCCTCAGGCGGCGCGTCTCTCTCGCGAGCTGGCGTACACCGCTGTCACGAGAGCCAAGGCGCAGACGCCCGGTGGACCGCCCCCGCTTACTGTTCTCGGCGCACCTGACGCCCTCGCTCAGGCGGCACGAGCTGGCGAATCACGCGCCTCAGGCGTACGCGACCGACTCGCTTCGGCGCATCGCCAGCTCGTCGGCCCGGCGTAGGTTCCAGACGCCTCCCACCACCGCCGAGGGTTCGGCCTGTGCCATGACCACCATCCAGATCGACGATCAGGTGTTTGCCGTGCTCCAACGCGCGGGGGCACTGCTCTTCGAACCTTCCCCGAACAAAGTGCTTCGGCGGATGCTTCTGTCCGACCCGATCCTGGCGTCGCTCCCGGATGCCCCGTGGCCGTCCGTAACGACGCTCCTTCTGGATGATGAGGTTATCGAACGCAAGGCGGCGGCTTCGAAACAGAACCCGCTTCCGGATCTGGAGTCCGCCCCAAAGGCCATACCTGACCCTACATCATCCACAACGACGCCGGGACGCATCCCTCACCCAACCATTCCGCCGCCTCGGTTCGAGCGGGCTCCAGAACCGCCGCCGCGCCTCCCCACGTGGCAGTCTCTGGGCGAGGTGATGACACCACGGCAGCCCTCTGTGGCATCCCATTCCGGCAGCCTGCCCCCTGGGCTTCGGCAGGCGCTGGATGTTGTCCACCTGATCGTCCGGCATCGGGTGCCCCGCCCCGAGGCCATCCGCCGCGTGGACGACCTGCGCCGTGCAGCTGGTGCCCCTACCGATGGCCCCCGTCTGAAGATCGGTGCAAAGGAGTTTGACCGCATGATTCGCCAGCGCGGTCGCACCGATCTCCGGGCGGTCCTCAAAGAGACCTTCCCTGGCTACGACGACACCATCGACAGCTTCTTTGATGAGCTGAGCGCAAGCCGCCGGAAGAAAGCTGCCAGCACCTAGCACGCCTCAGTCGTTCAGGCCATCTCAGATGCAGGCACAAACGCCCTGCATCCCTGATGCTCAAACGTGAGAAGGCCAGCCCGGTGGCTCGCAGGGTTGGCGCACACGCACCAATCGGCTCCGAGACTTCCCTCTAGCCATGTAGCGTACGCACAGCCGCAGGAGCAATCGGGATACGCCTCGTCCTCTCGCTCCCAGCGGACGACATCCCCGAACGGCGCGTAGTCTTGGGGATGCCGGACCACAATGCGCAGGAGATCAGCGTGCGTTGAGATGCTCATGGGGCGTGGGCGGGATCGCTGTCATGTCGGTTGTCGCCAGCTCGAGCTGGCGAAGAGCGCGCCAGCTACGGCAGCGCCGCAGCCAGGACCTGTGCGGGATGCAGCGCCGTCCGGTCTGTCGTGTGGGCGATCTGCTCTCGACAGCTCGTGCCCGCCGCCACGACCACCGTGCTCGAGCTGGCGCCCTCCACAGCGGGCACCAACCGGTCGTGCGCGATGGCAATCGACACGTCGTAATGCTCGGCCTCGTAGCCGAACGCTCCAGCCACGCCGCAACAGCCGGCACCGGTGCCCTCCGACGCCAGCCCGATGGCGCCCAGGCATGCGTGGCTCGCATCCATCGAGGAGAGCGCCTTCTGGTGGCAATGCCCGTGGACGAGAGCCTGCGTCTCGGTGGGTTGCCATTCGACGGTCGCCAGCACGTCGGCGTTGGCCGCGCACCACTCCTCGAAGGTCAGGGTGACGGCGGCGATCTGCCGGGCGCGGTCATCGTCGGGAAGCAGGCGCGGGATCTCGTCGCGCAGCGTCAGGATGCACGAGGGCTCCAGCCCGACGATGGGAATCTCTGCCGCCGCAATCGGCGCGTAGGTCTCGACGAGCTGGCGAGCCAGGCGCGTAGCGTGCGGCACGAAGCCCTTCGAGAGGTACGTCCGCCCGCAGCAGCGATAGGCGGGCACCTCTACCTGAACGCCCAGCGCGGCGAACACCTTCAGCGCGGCACGCGGGATGTCCGGTTCCTGGAAGCGTCCGAAGGTATCGGCGAAGAGCGCGATGCGCGGCGGCACCTCGGGACCAGGGGGCGGCGGTGCTTGCTTCCACTCCGATTCCCGGAACGGGTGGGTGGCGAACGGCGGCAGCTCGCGCTGACGGGCCACACCCATCTGCGCCAGCGCGAAGCGGGCGGGCGGCAACGCATTGACTGCGTTGGTCAAAGCCGCCAGCGGCCCTGCGACGCGCTTCGCCACGGCAGGCATGTGGGCGAACAGCCGCGCTCGAGCGGGTGGAGAGGTCTCCTTCCATTTCTGTTCCTGCCACGCCACCTTGAGCGCCGCCATGTCGACGGATGCCGGGCACTCGGCCTTGCACGCCTTGCACGAGACGCAGAGGTCCAGCGCCTCGGCCACCTCCGAGCCGGTGAGCGAACTCACATCACCCGTGAGCGCCTCGCGAAGGGCGTTGGCGCGGCCCCGCGTCGAGTCTTTCTCTTCGCGGGTCGCCATGAACGGCGGGCACATGGTCCCAGCGCCGATCTTCCGGCATACGGCCGATCCGTTGCACGCCTCTACCGCCGCTGCAAAGCCCGCGTTTGTCCCGGAGGGATCGAGAAACGCCAGCCCGGTCTGGACCTCGCGCGGGTGATAATCTGGCCCCATGCGCAGGGCATCCGTGAGCGGCGGCACATCCACGATCTTGCCCGGATTCAGGATTCCGGACGGGTCGAAGGCGCGCTTGGTGGCCTGGTAGGCGGCGTAGAGCGCAGGCGAGTAGAAGTCCTCCGCCAGCGCGCCGCGGGCACGTCCATCGCCATGCTCGGAGGCGATGACGCCGCCGTACTGCTTCGCCAGACGGGCCGAGGCCCGCGCCACCCGGTCCAGCTTCTCGACCTCCGCGGGCTGGCGCAGATCCAGGAACGGGCGGACGTGCAGACATCCAGCGGAGGCGTGGGCATAGAGGACCGCATCCACGTCGTCAGCGTCCATCACGGCCTCCAGCTCGCGGATGTAGGCAGGCAGATGCTCTACCGGCACAGCGGCGTCCTCCACGATGGCGACCGCCTGAACCGGCAGGCGCGCACTCATCGCCAGCCCGAGACCCACCTTGCGGACGGCGTACACGTCGGCCATTTGGGCGTCCGCCTCCACATTGGTAATCACCGCGCTTGGACCAAGGTGGCGCCGCAGGCGGTCGAGGCCATCGCGGACCTCCGCCAGTTCGTCGCCGCTGTACTCAACGATCAGGAGCGCTGCCGGGAGGGATCCGCCGGGCTGGCGCTGGACGAAGTGGAGCTTGGGCGCGTACTCCGCCACCTCCTGGGCCCGCTGTAGAGCGATCCGGTCAAACATCTCCACGGCCGTCGGGCCGGTCTCGAGGATGCCCTCGACGGCCTCGAGCGAGTCGCTGCGGTTGGCGAAGTGGACCACGCCGAGAACTGCGTGCTGCGGCCGGTCCACCAGCCCGACGGTGATCTCGGTCGCCATGCCGAGGGTGCCCTCAGACCCGGCCAGCACGTGCGCGAGGTTGCGCGTGCCGTCCCACGGACGTCCCGGACCCCGGTCCACCTCGGGCGCTTCCATAAGCCGCTCCAGACGATAGCCGCCCGCACGGCGCCACCAGCGGGCTGTGTCCTTCCGGATCGCTTGCTCGTGGACGCTCAGCAACGCGTCGATTCGCTTGTAGATCTCGCCCTCGGTACCGGAGAGGCGTGTCTTGTTGGCCCACGCCTCTTGTGAGAGCGCGTTGAACGTCGCGAGCGAACCATCCGCCAGCACAAGGCGAGCCTGCTCCACGAAGTCGACCGTGGAGCCGTACTGGATGGAGTGGGTGCCGGTGGCGTTGGTGCCCAGCATGCCGCCGAGCGTGGCCCGGTTCGAGCTGGCGGGATCGGGGCCGAAGCGGAGTCCGTG
>JBCBZH010000063.1:0-17544 GCA_039815415.1 Bacteroidota bacterium | reverse complement strand
CTGGAAGGCCTTCATGTCCTGCATGACATAACTGGCATCGAGAGCTGTCCGGTAGGCGCTGAGCTTCGCCTTGGACGTATAGCCCGCTGCGATGGCATCCAGCGCCGTCTGCGCGGCCAGGAGTCCAGATCGCATCGCATAATCCATGCCCTGGATGGCACGGCCCGCGTTGAGAACGAGGTGAGCCGCCTCTCCTGCAATCATCAGCCCGTCCATCACCAGCTCGCTGGGAACGCCCCGGATGTCGCCTGTGGAGACCACCTTGGCGCTGTACTCCACCACATCGCCACCGCGCACCATGTCGGCCACGGCAGGGTGCTCTTTGAACTGATTCAGCAGGTCGTACGGCTTGCGCCCGGACTCGCGGAGCGCCTTCATCCCGATCACCAGCCCGACCGACAAACTCTCGAGGTTGGTGTAAAGGAAACCGCCCCCGTCGATTCCATCCGTCGCTGCGCCGACGAACTCGTTGGTGAGTCCGCTGCGGCCGCGAAGCTGGAACCGATCCTCGACTGTTTCCCGGCCCAGGCGGATGACCTCTTTGACGCCCACGGCGACGTGGTCGGCTGGCACGTAGTCCTTCTCGAGCCCCACCTGCCGGGCCAGAAGGTTGTTGACGCCCTCGGCCAGAATGATGCACTTCGCGTGGAAGTCCTCCCCGCCCGCTCGAATGCCCACCGCGCGGCCGGCATCATCTAGAAGGATGCTCTCGACCAGCACATCGGTCGCCAGAAACGACTCGTCCGGATGCGGGCTCTCTGCGATGGCCTCGTCCACCTTGCCCGCTAGCCACGCATCGAACCGCGAGCGCAGGACGGTAACGCCAGTGTAGGGCGGCGTGTCGAAGTGATCGCTCTTGAAGTCGAGCGAAAACGACGCGCCTCGGTCCATCAGCGATAAGCGCCGGTGGTTGACAAACCGCTCCCATCCGCCCTCCTCGTCCGTCCAGTACTCGGGAACGAGCTGGTGGAGATCGGTGCCCCAGAGCACACCTCCAGAGACATTCTTGGCGCCGCTCCACTCGCCGCGCTCAGCGAGGAGAAACTTGGCACCGCCACGGGCCAGCGTCATGGCCGCCGCCAGCCCGGCGGGGCCGCCACCGACGATGATGCAGTCGAAGAGATCGTCGTCCATGCAAACCACCCGCTGTGGCGGGCCTTGGAAGGGCTTTCAGTCTGAACTGAAAGCTACCGCCAGTTGGACATGTCGGGCCGAAAAGGTTGCGACGAGGCTCGGAGCCCACTACCACGCCCGTGGCTCTCTCGCGAAGAAGAACTGGCCGCTAGGTCCACCGTCGGGAAGCATGGCGGCCCAGGCGATCTCGGCGCCTGCGGTTTCGGGCGCCCGACTCGCCCCCGATCCGCCCATTCGCGTCTGTACCCACCCCGGATCGACCGCGTTCACCAGCACTCCGCTCCCCGCCTCGGCCGCGAGCTGGCGAGTCAGGCCGTTCAGCGCCAGCTTGCTCAGGCGGTACGCGCTGGGGCCCCCTCCATCCTGCGCAGCGTAGGCACCGTATCCGCTCGACACATTGACAACGCGTCCGTAGCCCCGCTCCACCATTCCTGGCATCACCAGCTGGCAGAGCCGAAGCGGCGCCCACACGTTCACCTCGAACGTGCGGTGGGCAACTGCGAGTTCTGTCGTCAGCGCGGTGCGGTCTCCCTTTCCCGCTGGAGGCGTCAGGTAGATGGCGGCATTGTTGACCAGCACATCAAGGCCGCCCCGCGAGTCTGCCTCCGCGACGGCACGCTGCACCTGGTCCGAGTTCGTCACATCAAGCTCGACCGCGCCATGACCATCTCCCTCGAGCTGGCGAACGGCCTCGAGGCCATCGTCCAGATTGCGACTCCCGATCAGAATCGCCAGCCCGTTGCGAGCGAGCGCCTTCGCCGTCTCCAGCCCGATGCCACGGTTGCCGCCCGTAACCAGCGCGAGGTGTCGGTTCTGCATGATGCGTGTGCGCTACGCCTTGGCGTCTCGGATGGCTTCGATGAGTGGCGGGAGCACCTGATGCAGGTCGCCCACGATGCCGTAGGTCGCCACGTCGAAGATGGGCGCGTCGGCGTCCTTGTTGATGGCGACGATGGTACGGCTCCCGGTCATGCCCGCCACGTGCTGAATGGCGCCCGAGATGCCGACAGCGAAGTAGAGGTCGGGCGCCACCACCTTGCCCGTCTGGCCGATCTGCGCCGTCGCCGGGAAGAGCCCCAGCTCGACGACGGCACGGCTGGCCCCGATCGCGGCGCCGGTAACATCGGCCAGTTCTTCGACTAGCGCCTTGCCCGCCTCGTCGCGGACGCCACGACCAGCGGCCACCACCACCTGCGCCTCGCTGAGATCCACAGCGCCGCCAGCGGAGCGGACCACGTCGCGGAGCGTCTGCCTCAACGAGCTGGCGTCGGTCGCCAGCGCGACGTCAATGACCTCAGGCGTGACGGGCGATTCTTCAGCAGCGTAGGAGCCTGCACGAACCGACACGAGCACGGGAGAATCGGACGATGTCTCAGCCTGAACGCGGGCGCGAAACTTGGCGGCCATCACAGGCCGCACGGCTTCCACGGTCGAGTCCGACATCGAGAACGACGCCACATCGGGGAGCGCGGGCGCGTTGAGGCGCTCCGCCAGCGCGCCGAGGGCATCCTTCACGCCTTCGCTCGACGGGAAGACGACGATCTCGGGACCCGCCTCACGGATCACCGTCTCCAGCGCGTCTACCACGGGTGCGTTGAGCGGCTCCGCGAAGGTGGCGTCGCTGACAGCATAGACGGTTTGCGCACCATAGCGCCCGAGGGTGTCAGACACTACAGAGGCATCGGGCGCCAGCGCGACGGCAGCGCAAGTCCAGCCGTGCTCCGTGGCGAGCTGGCGAGCGCGTGTCAGCGCTTCGAGGGCCGTCCGGCTAGGCTGCCCATCAGAGACCGGGATGGTTGTGAGGATTGTCGGCATGGGTTCGAGCAGTTCGGGCTGCAGCCCGGATACAGATCTTAGAGGGCGCGAGCTTCGTCCTGGAGGAGGCGTACCAGTTCGTGGGCGGCCTCGGCGGGCTCACCCGGAACGGTCTGGCCCGGCTCCCGAGCAGGTGGCATCTCGTAGGCAACGGTCCGAAGCGAGGGCGCTGATGGCGACACCTCGCGGGTCTCGACCGGCTTCTTCTTCGACGCCATGATGTTCTTGAGCTTCGGGATGCGCGGATCGTTCATGTCGTTTGAGCAGGTCACCACGCATGGGGTGGGCAGCCCGATGATCTCCTGCCCCTTGTCGCCCTGGCGCGTGACCACCAGCCCGTCGCCCTCCTGCACCAGCCCGACCGCGTTGGTCACGTAGGGCCGACCGAGGGCTTCAGCGAGCATCCCACCCACGAGCCCAGCGTCGGTGTCCTGAGACTGCTTGCCTGCAAGGATGACGTCTGGCGATGAGGCCCGATAGTGATCTGCGAGGAGTGCCGTCACCGAGCGCGAATCCAACGCCGCGTCCTCACTCACGAGGAGGTGTACTCCAGAGTCGGCGCCCATGGCGAGCGCCTTACGGATCGTCTCGGACGCCTTCTGTGCGCCGATGAGAACGACCTCGACGTCGCCCCCGTGTGCCTCTTGAAGCACGAGGGCAGCTTCGACCGCCGATGCTGCGTAGGCATCGAGGACGACCCGCCCGGCGTCGAGGATGAGTTGACCGTCGCGTACCTGGGACGGCGCGGACACGTCAGGGACCTGGTTGATGCAAACGCTGAAACGCATCTCGGAAAGGAGTCTGGGACGGCTTCGATGGTACTTCGGCTTTGGGTCCTCGGCTTTGGGCTTTGGGCGAAGACGGAGAGGGTTCCAGATCGCCAGCGCGATGCGCCCGCGTTCCGGGCCGACTCGAGCTGGCGTGTATGTCCCCAACTAGTCCAGCGGAGGGGATCCTCCACTTCCGTCGCCAGATGTTCCCTCAGGCTCATCGAGCGAGGCGTAGTCCAGGAGCCGAAGCATCGGCTCTAAGAGCCACTCATTCATCCGCGCCAGCTCGTCGCGAACCTCCTCAGCCGTGTCCCCGCACGGCCGCGCAGGCACGCGAGCGATCCCGAGAATGCCCTCCCGCTTGTCGTAGCACGTCTCGTGGACGAAGCACGACCCACCAGGATGCACGACGAGGCGGTAGCCCCAGAACGCGATGCCTGCCAGTCCTGGCGATCCCGCAACCGTTGTCGTCGATATGTCAACCCCACACGGTGGTGTAAAGGCGTTGCGGAGCATGGACTCAGGCCGCCTGCGCGGCATCGAGGTGAGACGTGTCGTTGAGTATCCGGGCACGAGGTGCGCCTCCGTCAAGGTCGACAATCGAAACGGCCGTATTCTCGTGCGTGAGTTCCTGCATTCGGCGGAGCGAGAAGTCGGGCAGCAACGACGCAAGCAAGACGCGCAACAGCCGACCGTGCGTGACCACAAGCACGTTCCCCGTGCGATGCACGGACTGGATCTGCTCCACAGCACGGCGCGCTCTCGTTTCTACGTCCTGCGGCGACTCGCCCCCGCTAACGGCATGGTCGAATGCCCCGCCGTTCCAGGATTCGACATAGCGCCGATACCGATCCTGGATCTCCGCTGTGGCGGCCTGCCCTTCATAGTCTCCCCAATCCATCTCATCAAGATCCGCCAGCGCGACGGGCGCCAGGTCTGGCCGCCGCGCCAGCAGAGGCTCAGCTGTCTGGTGCGTGCGCCTCAGCGAGCTGGTGTACAGGGCCGTGAGGGGCTCCGATGCCAGGCGGTCTGCCAACCGTTCGGCCTGCCACCTCCCGAGCGCATTCAGGTCGCTATCGATGCCGCGCCCCTGCACGCGCCCATCCGCGTTGTAGTCGGTCTGGCCATGGCGCACGAACGTGATGGTGAGCATGGTGGATTAGCGAAGTGGGTGCAAACAGACCAGAACGAACCCCGACGTCATCGCCAATCTGTAGCCCGCCATCGAGCTGGCGGCCATCGGGCACAGGCGCGTGACGCTCACCGATTCCAGAACGACCGGACCTTCGACTCGATCTCTGCCATGCCGTCGAGTTGGACGCCGCGTTTCACGGCAGTGCGGAAGATGACGGACCGAAGTGTTTGGTCTGGAATGGGCAAGGGGTAAAGGCGGGCGAAGAGGGGCGCAAGGAGTGGCCGCACCGCCGCCTGGATCACGCCAAGCCGCAGCGCCACAAACCCGGCGATGCCGGTCCACGTCTCCGCCATCCGCCCGGAAGCCGCCAGCGCGCTCAGGACGCCGATGAAGAGCAGGCCCTGAACGACCGGATGCCCAAGCCATCGCAACGCGCTGGCGCCTGTCGGGGTCGCCATGCCGGGCGAGGCGACTGCCCAAGCGCCGTACGTCAGAAGCGCCGCGACCAGCGCGATGGGCCATGTGGCCACCACAAGCAGCATCAAGAGCACCAGCCCGGCCACAGCAGGTGGCGACACCTGCCACGCCTCCGCCCACACGAGCAACGTCTTGAACGGCACCCGCTCGAAGACAGGAGCGGCGTAGTCATCCAGCAGTGCCTTGGTGGTGTGGTACCGCACACCACCCGCGCTCAGAATGCCTGCGGGCGTGTCGATGTAGGCCGGTACGTCTCGGACCGGTCGGGACCAAGGCCAGGTCATGGCATTTCGGAAGGTGAGTTGGAGATCACGCGGCGGCTCCCATCCCCCAGCTCGAGGGTGTCACCGGGGGCGAGGATGAACCGGAAGCGCGCGTCACGGACGCCTGCGGCTTCGAGTGGGGTTGAGAGCATTCGTTGCAATGCACGGGCGGTGTTAAGGCGCGGCTGCTCGGCGTCCTCAAGATGGCGCTCGGCTTGGCGCCGCAGCGCGGGCCGCACCTCTCGAAACGACCGCTGGACGGTCGATCGGACGGCCTCGGTTCCGATCCGATCCGCGCCTGTGGTCTGGATGTCCACAGACGCCTCTTCGAGGATGGGCTCTACGGACTGAACCTGGAGACGGGGCAGTTGCACCTCCACAATACCCGCCGGATCGAACCGAATGTCTGTGGGGCGAAAATCCGCCAGCTCGAACCCGTACGTCATGCGTCCCGGGATCCGCACTTGAACGCGCGTCTGGCCGAGGGGAATGTTCAGCACTCGCACACGCCACTGGCTCCGCCCGGTTGCAGTGGTACTGCTCGTCAGCTCTCCGGTAATGAGAAACTCCTGCGGGGCCTCTCGCTGGAGTGTGGTCATCACCGTGGCTTGGACCTCCCGTTCCGTGAGTCGTCCGCCTCCGAGCAGCAGCCAACCGAGCGCCAGCACCAGTCCGAGGAGGATCACAGCCAGCCCCATCCACGCGAGGAAGCGGATGGGCCGGGGAGACGAAGATGCAGCCGGGGAGGTCACGCAGGACGGTACGCCCGAGGACCGACCGGGCTCCCAGGCGTCCTATGGCATCTCCTGCTGCAGCGCGATGCGTGCGCTACAGCCCGGGCGTTGCCGAGGCCCGGCTCAGGCGTCGTAGGTGGTCGTATCCCCGATCGTCCCGTCCATCTTGTAGATCGCCAACTCGCTCGGCACATGCGTCCGCGCCAACGCGCGCGCTTCAAAGAGGGCTTGCTTCTTCGTGCTTCGGAGCAGCACCGGCTCCTCTGCGCCCGCGCGAAGCACACCCCACCCAGCATCCAGCTTCCGAACGGCGAACGCCTCTCGATCAACGGGACTCGAGCTGGCGGAGGCTCCATCGAACAGTCGCGTCTCCAGGGCATCAACCGTGGCCTGGAGCGACAGAACCTCATCGCGTGTCGGGACGCCAAGGCGAAGTAAAACGCTCTCCACAGCGGCTTCTACCCGGTCCTGTACACCTTCGGCTACAGCCTCCCCGGCAGACTTCACGGTCTGAAGGGCGCGGTCCACGGCGTCCTCTACGTCCTGGGCCGCATCGCGCGCAGCCTTGGTCCCCGATGTCTGCACCTCTCGCCCGCGCTTCACCAGCGCGTCGAACTGCTTACCGCCACTCGACTGTGCCTCGCGGAGCGCACCGAGGCCTGCCGCCATCACATCGCTCACGCTGGTGGGCAACGCACCGCTCCGAAGCGACTTGGGAACGGAGGTCTTCTTCTTGGATGAGACGCGCTTCTTCTTGGGGGTCTTGGTTCCCTTTCTCTCTTGTTTCTTGGAGCGTTTGGAAGAAGCCATAGGTCCTGTCTGAGAAGGTCTTCGGTTGCAACGTAACTCCCCCTCCTTTCCGTTTCCACATCCACACTCGGGCACCTGACTCCCGCCCCGTCCGAGGAACCGAGGTCTCCACGGCTGCCGTACACTCCCCCTCCACCCGCAAGCATCCGGCGCGTCCATGTCCACCTCTCCCAACGCCACCACTCGGTCCCTGCTCGAAATCGCGCTCGGCTTTCTGGGGGCCTTGCTGATTGTGCCGCTGCTGTTCAAGATCCTGCTCAGCGTCGGACGTGGTCTGATTGGGCTCATCGGAGGGCTGTTCAGGTTTCGAACGACCCGGCGCCTGATGGGCGATGTGGTGTTCGCCGGCCTGACTGCCCTGCTGACGCAGGAGAAGGTGCTGGATGTGCTGTTCGGTCGAAAGGGCAAGACCGGCGACGGGCTCCTGAAACCGCGTACGTAGCCCTCAGCTCGAGGCGTGTACCGCCAGCTCGAGCTGGTGAGTCCTCTTTTCCTCCCGCTCCCTGCCCCGGCGTTCGGTCGCGCGCATGACTCTCTTCGATGACGCTTCGGCCAGCCAGCGGACCCGGATCGGCGTGCTCACGCACGGATCCCTGGGCGCCGGCGTCGAGATGAAGCTGGACCCGTCGCGCTCCGTGGAATCTGTCCGGGCCGGGACGTTTTGTGTGATCGAGGGCGAGACCTTCGACTTCTTCTCGCTCATCACAGATCTCCGCATCGACGCTGCGAACGAGGGGATTCTGCTTCGCCCACCTCCTGCGTCGGAGGAGTTGCTGCGGCGTGTGCTCCAAGGCTCGGGGACCTACGCCACGGTCTCCATGAAGCCCCAGTTGATGGTGAGCAAAGGCATTGGCGACGAGCCCCCTCTGCCAGTCAAGACCGTACCGGCGCATTTCTCCGCCGTCGGCGAAGCCACCGACGATGACGTTGCCAAGGTGTTCGGAAGCGAGGCCCTCGATGGCGGCGACCGCTACTTCAACGTGGGCACCCCGCTCGGCATGGACACGCCCGTCTGCCTGGACCTTCAACGGTTCGTGGAGCGCTCCAACGCAGTCTTCGGTAAAACCGGAACCGGAAAGAGCTTTCTGACCCGGCTCCTCCTCGCAGGCACCATCGCCACCGGCCGCGCCGTCTCGCTCGTGTTCGACATGCACAACGAGTACGGAGACCGCGCCCGGCAAGAAAGCGAGGGCGACCAGGAGACCTTCGTGCCCGGCCTTCGCAACCTGTTCGGGTCCAAGGTGCAGATCTTCTCGCTCGACCCCGACAGCACGCGACGGCGCGGCGGCTCGCCGGACGTGGAGGTCCACCTCTATGCCGACCAGGTGGAGCCCGAGGATGTGCTCCCCCTCCGCGAGACCCTCAACCTGAACGCGACAGCCACCGAGAGTACCTACTCGCTCAAGAAGGCATACGGCAGGCGCTGGCTCGCCACTCTCCTGGCCGCCAGCTCGGAGCAGATCGAAGCAATGGCTGAAGAGACCGGTGCCCACCCCGGCTCCCTCTCTGCCTTGCGTCGTAAGCTCGACCGCCTGGACGGCCTGCCCTTCTTCCACACCGAGCCCCAGACAGGCAAGCAGGATTCGTTGGCCGAGCTGTTCGAGGCTCTGGACCGAGGCCGCTCGGTGGTGATCGAGTTCGGCAAGTACAACTCGCTGCTGGTCTACTTGCTCGTCGCCAACGTGGTCACGCGACGGCTGCGGCGGCTCTACGAGGAGAAGATGGAGACCTACGAGGGCTCCCAGAACGAAGCCGACAAGCCCCGCCAGCTCGTCATCACCATCGAGGAGGCGCACAAATTCCTCGGGCCGGAGACCGCCCGGGAGACGCCGTTCGGCAAGATTGCCAGAGAGATGCGGAAGTTCTTCGTGTCACTCCTGATCGTGGACCAACGCCCGTCGGGAATCGACGAGGAGGTGCTCAGCCAGATCGGGACCAAGCTGGTGGCCCAGCTCAACGACGAGAAGGACATCGCGGCCGCGCTGGTGGGCTCACCGGGCGCCTCGGGCCTGCGCCAGATCCTCGCCTCTCTCGATTCCAAGCAGCAGGCGCTCCTGCTCGGCCACGCGGTTCCGATGCCCATCACCATCCGCACGCGCGACTACGGCCCCGAGCTGTTTGGGGCCATCAAAGCCCGCATGGCCGAACAGACCGGATCCCTCGCCAGCTCGACGCCCGGCGACATGCAGAACGAGCTGACGAGCCTCTTCTAGGTCCTCTGACAAGCTCCTCACGACAGGTCGTTCTCCACGCAAGATCATCACGTCATTCTGAGACCGCCAGGGACGGCGGTGTCGAAGCCCTTCGCAGGTAGCAGGACCGTTACGTGCTCGCTCGGCCCCTCAAAATCACGTCATTCTGAGCGAACGCGAAGGATCTCGTAGCCGGATGGCTTGCGTCCAGAAGCAGGCCTGATGCAAAGCTGTGAGGAGATCCTTCACTGCATTCAGGATGACTTCGGGGAGTGAGGCTTCCCCGGAGCCGCGTGCAGCACCCCGGAGGGAGGCTCCGTATCTACGAAGACAGCCCTCACCGCCATGCGCGTTCGCGCCGGTCTACTTGCGGTCACCCTCGCCTTCAGCGGCTGCTCGCTGTTCGATTCGCGCCCGACCTACTCCGGTCCCAGCGACTACGCCTTCACCCTCCGCATCGGATGCTTCTGCCCGTACGTGGGTCCGCTCCGCATCTCCGTCAAAGACAGCAACGTGATCGATGTTCACCAGCTCGGACCGGTGGACGGCGGTCCCACACCGCAGGCCTGGATCGACGAGCAGGCCATGACGCTCGACGAGCTGGCGGACCTGGTGGACCGCGCCCACCGCGACGCCGACGATGTGGACGTCACCTACGACCCCACCTACGGCTTCCCCACGGACGTGTACATCGACTGGATCCGGGACGCCGTGGACGACGAGATTGGCTACACCGTGACCAATTACGTGCCTGCACTTCCGCTCTGACCCTATGCTCCGCCCCCTCTTCGCACTGGCATTCCTCGCCAGCCCGCTGCTCGCCACCGCTCAGCCCTCCGACGACCTCCCCGTCGAGCGTGTCATCCTGTTCACGAGCGGCGTGGGCTACTTCGAGCACGGCGGACGCGTGACCGGAGATTCCGAAGTGGTGCTGCGCTTCGACGAGACGGCGCTGAACGACGTCTTGAAGTCGCTCCTGGTGGAAGACACACGAGGGCGTGTGGCAGGCGTCGTCTACCCGACACA
Organism: Bacteroidota bacterium; assembly: GCA_039815415.1. Lineage (GTDB taxonomy): Bacteria > Bacteroidota > Rhodothermia > Rhodothermales > Rubricoccaceae > JBCBZH01. The sequence goes on along the minus strand of JBCBZH010000063.1, from coordinate 7,188 downwards.
GGCCCCCGTGGAGCGGACCCTTCGGTCGTTTGCCATCGATCTCTCCCAGGACCCAAGCCTCGCCGGCATCCTCCGGCAGGTGCGCGGCGCCGACGTCGTGGTCTCGACGCCCTCGGGCGAGACGCGCGGCACGGTGGTGTCGGTCGAGCTGGCGATGCGCGATGTGGGCGAAGGCGTGGCCCAGGTGCCGGTGCTGTCGATGCTCACGCCATCCGGCCTGACCACCGTGCGGTTGGACACGGCGCGGCGCCTCCAGTTCACCGACGCCAGCCTTCAGTCGGAGCTTGAGGGCGCGCTGACGGCGCTGGCCGAAGCTCGGGGCGGTGAGCGGAAACCGGTCCGCGTGCAGTTCCGAGGCAACGGATCCCGCCCGGTGCGGCTCGGCTACGTGGTGGAGTCGCCTGTGTGGAAGACGAGCTACCGGCTGGTCCTGCCCGAGGGTGACAGCGGCGAGGGCCAGCTCCAGGGCTGGGCGCTCGTGGAGAACCCGACCGAGTCCGACTGGCGCAACGTGGACCTGACGCTGGTGAGCGGGCGCCCAGTGTCGTTCATCCAAGACCTCTACACGCCGCGCTACGTGCAGCGCCCCGTGGTGGTGGCGCAGGACGACGCGCTGGTACGGCCGGAGACGTATGCACGATCTCTGAGACGCGAGCGACCTGCTCCTGAGGCCGTTCCTGACGAAGTGGACGTGGAGGATGCGCTGATAGGTGGAATTGTGTCAGCTGGCGCCCCTGCACCGCCCCCTCCCCCGCCAGCTCGCCCCCTCGACATCGCAGGCAGCGTTCAGGCCCAGGGCGACGCGGGCGACTTCGGGGAGCTGTTCGCCTACCGTCTGGGCGATGTCACGCTGCCCCGACGCGGCTCTGCCATGCTTCCCATCGTGGCCGACGCGGTGGAGGCCGAGCGCCTGAGCATCTACCGGCAGAGCAGCGGCCTTCGCCACCCCATGCGCGGCGTCCGTCTTACCAACACGACCGACAAATCCCTCCGCGCCGGGCCTGCAACGGTGCTCGACGAGGGCTACGCAGGCGACACCCAGATCCCGGACCTCCCGGCAGGCGACGAGCGGCTCCTCACGTTTTCGCTCGATCAGGATGTGATCGTGGACGTGGTGCCTCTCCCGAACGGTTCGATCCGAATCACATCGGGGCGTATTGTAGACGGGGTGCTCAGGATGCAGACCGAGCAACGGATCGCGACCGGCTATCAAATCGAGAACCGGGCAGAGCGAAGCCGCACCGTGCTGGTGGAGCATCCGCGTCGAGGCAACGCCCAGCTCGTGGAGCCGTCCGTGGCCGATGAGACCGCGCCCGGCCTCTACCGCGTCCGCTCCGTGGTTCGAGCTGGCGTGATGGATACGCTGATCGTCCGCGAGGCCGTCGTCACAGACCAACGGATCGCGCTGGCAACCACCAACCCGGACGTGATCGCCGTCTGGGCGCGAGCTGACGGCGACCTGCCCGATGACGTGCGCGATGCCCTCCGCCGCGCCATCGAGCAGCGCCGCGAGCTGGCGGAAACCGAGCGGCAGATTCGGGAGCGCCAGCGCGAGGTCCAGGAGATCACACAGGAGCAGGAGCGCATCCGAGGCAACCTCGGCGCCATCGAGAACGACTCCGACTACGGTCGCCGCCTCCTCACCAAGCTGAACGAGCAGGAGACGCGCCTCGAGACCCTCGCCGAGCAGATCGACCGCCTGGAGGCCGAGGCCAATCGCCAGCGCGCCGCCCTGCGCGTGACGGTGCAGTAGATCCTCCCATCGAGCTGGCGAATTCACGCTCTTCGCCAGCTCGATGACAACCCGTCTCGTGGGCAGAGGTACATTCGTGAGTAAGCGCTTACACCACTCGCCCCTCGATGAGCCTGTACTCCGGCCCTGCGGCCCCGGCCCGCGCCTTCGCCACGCTCCCCGATGACCGCTTCACCCTGCTCGGAGATGTCACCGGATATGAGGTCCGCGGCCACACGCTGATCCTCGACTGCGGAGGCCCGCGCCTCGCTGTCAGTTTCCTCGCCGCTGACCTGGCGCGTGTCCGGCTGGCGCCCTCCGGTGACTTCCGCCCACTCGGCCACGGCGCCGACGCCACGGACGATCCGTTCAGCTACGCGCTGGACCCGGAGCGCACGTGGACACCCGATGGCATCTCCGTGACCGACGATGGCACCGAGATCCTCGTGCGCACGCCTGCCATGACACTCCGGGTGCGAATGCAGCCGTGCCGCTTGACGTTTGAGACTCGAGCTGGCGAGGTCTTCCTCCAGGACACTGCCGGAGCCGGGTGGGTGGACCTGGACGACCGCACCGAGACGCGCTGCTGGAAGGCGTGTCACCCCACCTCGCGCTTCTTCGGGCTGGGCGACAAGACCTTTGAGCTGGACCGAAAGGGCCGCGCGCTGACGTTTTGGAACTCGGACACGTACGCCTACGCGCCAGAGCAGGACCCGATCTACAAGTCGATCCCGTTCCTCCTCGGCCTCACGCCCTCCGCCAGCTCGAGCGACGCGTGGACGGGCTACGGCCTGTTCCTCGACAACACATACCGGTCCAACATGGATCTCGGTGCCTCTAGTGAAGACGACTGGTGGTTCGGCTCCACCGACGGCGAACTGCGCTACTTCGTGTTCGCACCAGGATCGAACGGCACGGATCTGAAGACCCCGCTAGGCCGCTACTGCGACCTCACAGGACACAAGCCGCTCCCGCCCCGTTGGGCGCTCGGCTATCACCAGAGCCGCTGGAACTACCACGACGAGGGCTATGTGCGTTGGATCGCCCACGAGCACCGACGCCGCAACCTGCCGCTCGACTGCATCCACCTCGACATCGGCCACATGGACGGCTACCGGGTGTTCACCTGGAACCCCGACACGTTTCCCGACGCAGTGGCGCTCAACCGCGACCTCAACGAGATGGGGGTCCGGTCGGTGGTGATTGTGGATCCCGGCGTGAAGGTAGATCCGGACTATTTCGCCTACCAGGAAGGAAAAACGCGCCGCCTGTTCTGCGAAAACCCTGACGGCACCGACTTCACCGATACCGTCTGGCCCGGCGACGTGCACTGGCCCGACTTCTCGAAGCCCGAGGCGCGGATGTGGTGGGGCCACCTTCACCAGCGCTACCTCGCGAGCGGCGTGACGGGCTTCTGGAACGACATGAACGAGCCCGCCATCCTCGGCGGTCGCGACTTCCCGGACTACGTCCAGTTCGACTACGGCGACCGTGGCGGCAAGGCCACGGATCACCTCGAGGCCCATAACGTCTACGGACTCCTGATGGGCCGCGCGACGTACGAGGGCCTGCGTGACGTGCGTCCCGATGAACGCCCGTTCCTACTTACCCGCGCGTGCTTCTCGGGCTCGCAGCGCTATGCTGCTGCCTGGACGGGCGACAACGTCTCCAGCTGGGAGCACATGCTCCTGTCGTTCCAGATGTGCCAGAGCCTGTCGGCCTCCGGGTTGGCGTTCTGCGGACCAGACATCGGCGGCTTCGCTGCTCAGCCGAGCCCCGAGCTGTACGCGCGATGGATGCAGATGGGCGTCCTGTACCCGTTCATGCGGACCCACTACTCGCACGAGGAGATCGAAGCGCAGGAGCCGTGGGCCTTTGGCGAGGAAGCCGAAGACGCCTGTCGCAAGGCCCTCCAACTGCGCTACCGCCTGCTGCCGACGATCTACTCCGCCTTCGAGGCATGCTCCCGCACCGGCCTTCCGCCCATGAAGGCGCTCGTCCTGGAGCACCCAGACGATCCCCGCACACACACGGACTGCGACGACCAGACGTACCTCGGCGACACGCTGATGGCCGCCCCCGTGATGCACGAGGGCGCTCGCCAGCGCGACGTCTACTTTCCCTCGGTAGACGGTGGCTGGTACGACTTCACCTCCGGTCGCGCCATCGCTGGCGGACAGTCCCACACGGTAGATGCACCCTTCGACCACCTGCCGCTGTTCGCACGGGCTGGCGGCGTCGTGGCACTCGACCCACCCGCCCTCCACACGGGCGTCACGCCCGAGGTTCTCGAGCTGAGGATCTTTCCCGGCACCGGCACCAGCGCGTTCTACTTCGACGACGGCCTCTCGTACGCATACGAATCCGGCGACGCGTTTCGCCTCCAGCTCGACGTTCGCCAGCTCGACGTTCGCCAGCTCGACGACGCGCTGACGATTGACGTCGGGCGCGACGGATCGTTCGGGCTCCCGCACCGCACCATCGAGTGGACGATTCCGATGCACGCCAGCTCGGTGCTTGTCGATGGCACGGAGATCGCAATCGGCGATACCGAACCCGATGTGGAAGGCGCCTGGACCGATGGCGCCTGGCTGCACATCCGCACCCGGACCGACGTCACCCGCCTCGAGGGTCGCTAACCCCTCGCCAACGGTGTCCCTGACGCGTCCAGCCTTGCGACGCGCTCCTGCGCTTGTCCCCCGTATGGAAGTCCTGTCTCCCCCCCTCCGCCTCGATGGCGGCCTTGGCCTCGTTCGCCAGATCGACTCCGCCACTCCTGGAACGCTACGCCTCGTCGCGGACGGCCCGGGTGGTCCGGTCCAGTTCCAGCTCGACGCCCTCTCTGACGAGGTCGTTCGTCTGCGCGTCGCCCCGGACGGGCTGGCGATGCCCGAAGACTCTCGCTACTCCCACGACCCGGACGCGACGTGGAGCGGTCCGACGAGCTGGCGCGTCCTCGACACCGAAGCTGCCGTTACAGCGACCACGGCCGAGCTGACGATTCGGATCGAGCGTGCGTGGCCTCGCCTCGTCGTGACCAACGCTGAGGGAGCCGTTCTCCTAGACACGCGCGGACTGAGTTGGCACGACGGCCACATCGTTCACAAGACGGTTCTTCAGCCCGCAGACCGACTCCTCGGCCTCGGAGACAAGGCGATGGCGCTCGACCGACGGGGCCATCGCTATGAAATGTGGAACACGGACGCGTTCAAGTATCAGCGGGGCAGCGACCCGCTGTACAAGTCGGTTCCGTTCGTGCTTCGGATCGGCGAAGAGGCCAGCGTGGGGTTGTTCTACGACGACTCCCACCGAACGCACGTCAACCTCGGCGCAGACGCGGCGGACCGGATGATCTTTGCCTCTCCGTGGCAGGTCCTGGACCTGACGGTGATTTCCGCTCCGAACCCGATGGGCATCGTCCAGCGATTCGCACGCCTGACGGGCCGGACACCGATGCTCCCCAAATGGTCGCTCGGCTACCACCAGTGTCGCTACTCCTACATGAACGAGGGCGAAGTCCGAGAGGTCGCACAGCAGTTCCGCCAGCGCGAGATCCCCTGCGATACGCTCTACTTCGACATCCACTACATGGATGGCTTCCGCGTGTTCACATGGGACTGCGAGCGCTTCCCAGACCCTGCCAAGCTCCTTGCCGACCTGGATCGGGACGGGTTTCGGTCAGTGGTCATCATAGATCCCGGTGTGAAGGCAGATGACCCTGATTACGCGGTGTATCAGAGCGGTGAGACCATCGATGCGTACGTGCGCTACCCGGATGCGGACGGAGAGCCCGGCGAGGTCGCCAAGGGCGAGGTATGGCCGGGCCTATGCGCCTTCCCGGACTACACCCGCGCCGACGTTCGCGAATGGTGGGGGCGGCTCCATACTGAGCTGGTGACTCAAGGGGTGGATGGGATCTGGAATGACATGAACGAGCCTGCGCTCTTCGAGGTCGCCCACGTCGAGGGATCCATGGCAGCCGAAGAAGCCGTCGGCACCCTGCCCGAACACGCCCTCCATGCGATGGATGGACGTGGAGGCACCCATGCTGAGGCCCACAACATTTATGGCATGCAGATGCAGCGGGCGACGTTCGAGGGCCTCCTCGAGCTGAGGCCCGACGCGCGCCCGTTCACCATCACGCGCGCCGCCTACGCCGGAAGCCAGCGCTTCGGAACCGGCTGGACGGGCGACAACACCGCCTCGTGGGACCACCTCCGGCTGGCCGTGCAGACCTGCCTCTCACTCGGCGTGTCCGGCATGCCCTTCACAGGCGCCGATGTGGGCGGATTCGTCGGTCATCCAACGGGAGAGTTGCTGGCACGGTGGACTCAGGTGGGGGCCCTGACGCCGCTGTTCCGCAACCATTCTGCGGTTGACACGACTCGGCAGGAGCCGTGGCCCCCTTTTTTTTTTTTGTCGGTGAAACGAAACTTCAACGATGTTGGAACTTGCTTGGAAGGCGGAGTACGTACACACGCACCGGCAAGTGCGGAGTAGCCAGCAGTCAGTGCTACTTTACTCACGACAGCAGTAAAACGGTATCGAGCTCTGTAGTTCTTCGGCGAGAAGCGGTACCAAGAACGGCACAGAAGCAGTTGGGAGCACTCTCTCCTATGAGAAAATGAGAAGCGTGTTTTTGGGAATGTTCGCCGAGAGGTTCCTCCAAATATTGATGATGCGGGAAACGTGTAAACATCGACGTAGCGATCTGTTGTTGGAACAACACAGCAAACTGCTGCCTCTTGCGATCTTCGTCCTCGTTTCAAGTGAGCAGTTGGGGACGTCAACGTATCATGGTATTCAAAATACATACGTCCGAACCTGCTGCAACGCTTTTGAACACAAAACATACACGACGACAGCTGTAGTCACTTTAAGTAAACCTAAACCACTTCCGAAACCGAAACTGGTTCGTCTGAAGAAAAGGATGGTATGACACCGGTTTCTTGAATCAGTTACAGAGTACTTACACGAACCAGAGGTCATAGCGTCGTACTTGTGCTTGGATCTTCACGAGATTGTAAAGAAGGAGGGCGGGGCTTTCACTTCGTACACTTTTCCGGGCAGGGAACGCGGAACATGGAACTCGGAACGTGCCCTATTACTGGCCGGTTTGTCCCAGCCTTGTCCGAGAAAGTTTAGTTTGCCGTTCCCTGTTTTGGCGTGCCCGCGACAGAAAGATGGACCCGTGATGGATGTGGAACACGTTCGTTCGTGAAAATTGCCGACCAGACCTATGGAATGGGCGACCTATTCGCTCGGAAGAGTCTCACAACACGGGCTACTTTTTTCGCGGCTTCAGGGTAGAAACACTCCCTGCTCTACTCCCCGCACGAGGGGAAATCTTTCCATGTTTCCGCCGCACCTTGGGGTACGAGTATAGTCAAGACACAGGCACAGGGAAAGTGAACGGGGATTCCGCGGTTGTTTCATGTTCCACGTTCCCTGTCCGG
>JBCBZH010000001.1:0-51727 GCA_039815415.1 Bacteroidota bacterium | reverse complement strand
CGGCACGCTCGCAGCCGCTCGCCAAGCGCGCCAGGGCCAACTGCCGCTGCAAACGCGCGGCGCAAGAGCCGCGGCGAACGCTGCTGGCATGTGCAGGCGAGCACGCGCACGAGCGGGCGGCCACGTGCACGCACGCGCGCACACGTACCTCAGCCGCCGGCCCTGCAGCACCGCGCATGAGCAGTGAGCACCACAGCGCGAGCCTGTGCGCGCAGGTCGCGTCAGAACCCCTGTGTGCTTCGACGCCCACGTCCTCGACAGCGGCGGCGCGCTTCGCCGTGTCTGCTGCCGTGGCGACGAGAGCCGCGTCGATCACTTCCGCCGCGTCCGGGGGAGGGACGGCCGCCCATGCCGCCGTGCCTAGCCTGCGGCGCTTCGGCGGCGGCTGCAGCGTCGGCTGCAGCGGCATCTGAGCACCTCGGACACGGCGGCCGCGGCGGCCGCCTGAGAGGCGGTCGCTGAGGGGGGCGGAGGGTAGGGGGGTCGAAATGACGTGGGACAGCACGCCTGTGGACGCGGCTGCTGCGCGGGTCGCGACGCGCGAGACAGATGCGACCAGGCGGCGCCCGCGCGCGCGCGGGCGAGCAGCGCACGCGCTGTGGCGTCGCGCCAGCCCAAGCGCATGTGTGCACTCACGACTAGTACTATAAAATCCAATTACAATACACGCGCGCACGCGCCCCTCCGCCTCCTCGCTCAGCCCTCAATGATGGGCTCGCCACCCCACGCGCCGTCGTCGCGCAGGCGCGCTGCGCGACCGCCGCTGCGCGGCGCTCCTCAGCCCGAGCCCGCGCCACCTGGAGGTCGGCCTCGGCCTGGTCCGTCTGCAGCTTCGCGCCGATGTTCTCGCCCACATCCACATCGGCGATGTCGATGGAGAGAATCTCGAAGGCCGTCCCGCTGTCGAGGCCTTTCGAGAGCACCGTCTTCGAGATGTTGTCCGGGTTCTCGAGCACCATCAGGTGTGTGTCCGACGAGCCAATGGTGGACACGATGCCCTCACCGACACGCGCGATGATGGTCTCCTCACCGGCACCACCGACAAGCTGGTTGATGTTGGCACGCACCGTCACGCGGGCGATGGCGCGAACCTGGATGCCGTCCTTCGCGATGGCCGAGATCGGCGGCGTCTCAATCACCTTCGGGTTCACTGACACCTGGACGGCCTCGAACACGTCGCGCCCAGCGAGGTCGATGGCGGTAGCCTGCTGGAACGGGAGCATGATGTTGGCCTTGTCCGCCGAGATGAGCGCGTTGACCGTCTGCCCGACGTGCCCGCCTGCGAGGTAGTGCGTCTCGAGCATGCTGGCGCTCACGTCGATGCCCGCCTTGCGCGCCGCGATCAGCGGCGTGACGATCTGCGACGGCGGCACCTTGCGCAGCCGCATCCCGATTAGCTCGGAGATCCGAACCTTGACCCCGGCTGTGACGGCCGAGATCCAGAGTCCCATTGGGACGAAGTAGAGGAGGATGATCGCAAAGAGCGCGATCCCCAGAATGACGACGAGGGCGGCGCCTCCGAATAGTGCTTCCATGAGTCGAGAGGGTGGACCGTACACAATACGCCCCACGCGCGACAGCGTTGCAACGAACCCTCACGCCTCGAGCTGGCGAAATCGCCTGGTCGCCAGCTCGGCTCAGGCGCGCCGCTCTTCGATGGAGGCGAGAAGCGCCGCCAGAGCCTTTCCACCATCATCATCCCTCGCCAGATCGAGCGCGGCGACCTCTGAAAACGTCAGCTCGACGTTCGCCATTTGTCCCCGGATGAGCGTGTTCACGACCTCCTGGACCTGTCCTCCGGCACGATGATGGGCCTCGAGCTGCCGAACGGAGACGTCTATCTCGGCCGCATGCGCAGCGATGAGTGGCTGAACGATGAGTATCGGAGGCACCTTCCTGCGCCGCATTCCGATCAGCTCGGACATCTTCAGAGGCACGCCAGCCGTGACGGCTGAAATCCAAAGTCCCATTGGGACATAGTAGAGGAGGATGATCGCGAAGATCGGGACCCCCAGAATGACGACGAGGGCGGCGCCTCCGGATAGTGCTTCCATGACATGAACGGGCGAGGACGCCTCACGATACGCAGGTCGAGCCGCCACTTTCGCCAGCTCGAGATCCCCTCGTTCTCCTCTGCCTGTCATCCTGAGGAGCGACGCGACGAAGGATCTGGTTCCTCGGGTGCCTGCAGCCCAATTGGGGCGAGATCCTTCGCGTCCGCTCAGGATGACAGGAAGGGGCAGGCTTACGCGAGTCTGGGAAGATGTGCTTCTGCGAGCAATGCGAGTCTCCTAACACGAGCCTCTCGCTCACGCTCGACCTCTGCCATCAGAGGACTTGCCATTAAACGGCGCTGTCGGCCACATCGAAATGGACGCCATAGGCGCAGAAAACGGGAGAACGCCGGATACTCTGAGTTGTCGGTCAGGTACAACTCGCTCCCGTCGGGCTGGCGGATGTAGGCATTGGGGAGGTTCGTTCCCATATCCTCCACCTCGAGATGGACCTCAACGCCGTCACGCCGGAAGGTCACCATCTGGTCGGTTCCAGCCAGCCACCAGTCGGGACCCGAGAACCCGTGCTCCATGAGCGGAGCGAAGGCGTCGCGCACCAGCTCGTCGGTGAGCCTGGGCATTCGCCTCAGTTCGTCCGCGCGTCGGGCTGGCGGCGGTAGTCGCCGGAGCGGCCGCCAGACTTCGCCAGCAGGCGCACGCCGGTGATCTCGATGTCCTTCGTCACCGACTTGCACATGTCGTAGACCGTCAGTGCAGCCACGGACACTGCCGTGAGGGCCTCCATCTCCACGCCCGTCGGCCCCACCGTCTTGGTGATCGCCCGCACGTCGATGGCGTTCTCAGCGTCGTTCAGCTCCAGCTCGATCTCCACGTTCTGGAGCAGCACATCGTGACAGAGCGGCAGCAGGCGGCTCGTCTGCTTGGCTCCCATCACCCCCGCCACCTGAGCGACGGAGAGCACGTCGCCCTTGCGGATGGCGTTCTCGCGAACCAGCTCGAGCGCCTCCGCGCCAATCTTGACGCGCCCCGTGGCAACGGCTGTCCGCGCGCTGGCGCTCTTGGCGCTGATATCGACCATGCGGGCGCGGCCGTGGTCGTCTACGTGGGTAAGGCTCGGAGCGTCAGTCATGGTGGTGGGGGGAGAACGGCGGTGAAGATACTGGGGACGCGTGCACAGATCGGGCCGAAACGCGCGCCCTGGATCTAGACTCCTGGCGCTCGCCCCCCTCACCAGTGCTTCCCATGACACTCCTGAGCGTCAACCTCAACAAAGTGGCTCTCTTACGAAACGCCCGTGGTGGCAGCCGCCCGAATGTCGTACGGGCTGGACGGATCTGTCTGGACGCTGGGGCAGCCGGCCTCACGCTCCACCCACGCCCGGATGGCCGCCACGCCCGCGCCGCCGACGTGCAGGCCCTCGCCGAGCTGGCGACGGAGACCGGCACCGAGCTCAACGTGGAGGGCAACCCCCTCGCGCCACCCGGCCAGACCGGCGGCTATGCCTACCCCGGCTTCATCCCGCTCTGCGAAGCGACCCAGCCCACGCAGGCCACGCTCGTCCCGGACGCCGCAGGCCAGCTCACGAGCGACCACGGCTGGGACCTGGAGCGCGACGGCGACCGCCTCGTGCCGATCATCGAACGCCTCCACGCAGCCGGGTGCCGGGTGAGCCTGTTCATGGACCCCGACGCCAGCTCGATGGCCCGGGCAGCCGAGACCGGCGCCGACCGGGTGGAGCTGTACACCGGGCCGTACGCCTGGGCCTTCGCACGCGGCGAGGCCGCCGAGTGGCTGGCTCGCCATCGCGATGCCGCCCATGCGGCCCAGGACGCCGGGCTGGCGGTCAACGCCGGGCACGACCTCGATCTCGAGAACCTCGGAGCGTTCCTCGATGCCGTGCCCCATGTGGACGAGGTCTCCATCGGCCAGGCCCTCATTGCGGACGCGCTTGGCCTCGGGCTGGCGAGTGCCGTTCGGGCGTATCTCGCTGTACTGGGCGGGCAGAAATGACCGAGCACGGGTGATTTTCGACCGCTCCAGAGTGAGACCGGGAGGCCGAGGACTCTGGAGCCCCTGCGGCTGGAGGGCTCATTCTGAGACTGAGACAGTCGTTTTGAGACGACAGGAGGCCGCATCTGGCATGGCGGCATGACGGAGAGAGCACCGTGAAGCCGATTTCGGGGCTTGGGGAACGGATCTGGTGAGGGCTTTCCCCCTCCCTGCTCTCCCCCCGATCTCGGTATGCAGCAAACGATTCTGGCCCTTGCGGCTCTGCTCGCCTTCTCGATCTACATGCTCACGCGCCACAATGTGGAGGCGGAGTTCGAGCGTGTCGCGATCACGGCAGAGATGGAGCTGGCGGCTACGGACATCGCCACGCAGCGTCTCTCGGAGGTCCTCGCCAACGCGTTCGACGAGGTGGATATCGGCCGGGAAGGCACGCGGTCCTCTGCCGCTGGCCTCTCCACCATCGGGACTGCAGACCCTGACGAGCCCGACGAAGGGGCCTTCGACGATATCGATGATTACCACACCGTCACCACCTCGGTCACGCGGCCCTGGGAGGGCGAGGACCTCGCCTTCACCGATTCGGTCTCGGTCCGCTACGTGGACCCCGCCAACCCGGACAGCACGCTTTCGGCGGGTGTCCAGACCATCGCGAAAGAAGTGACGATCACCGTCTTCGCCGCTCCGGTGGGCTTCGTCGGCACGCCCCCTATCGGCGCCCGGCTCCGCCAGGTTGCCACCCCATCCACACAGGCCGCATACCGCTAGCCCCTCCCTGCCATGGCCTTCATCTTCGATCACCTGATCGCCATTCTCGTCGGCGCAACGCTTCTCGGTGCGCTGCTCTTCATTCAGCATCGCGGCCAACAGTCGGCGGTGGAGAACACCATCCGGCACCGCGCCGAAACGCAGACGGCCTCGTTCCTGAGCACGCTGACCCGCGACCTCGAGAATGCCCGCACCAGCCGTCAGATCACGACTGGCCTGGGATCGTGGGCTCCCGATTCGATTGGCAACTGGGGCAACCGGGCCTTTGGGATCTACGGCACCGACACGCACACCGACCGGATCGAGCTTGTGACGCTCGCCGACCCGGATGCCGGCATCTCGTCTGGTCTTCTGGCCGTCGGCTACGAAGCCGTCGCTACGGGCGACTCGGTGACCATCGGCGGCGTTCGGCAGGCCCTCTACCGTGTACACCGCTACGTCTACGAGCCCGGCGCGGCAGACTGGGTGCGGCGCGGTGGGAGCAACGCCAACCTGACCCGTTTCTCGCTTCGCGCCAACACCGTAGACGGATCGAGCACCTCGGATGACCGGATTGGGACTCCGCCTGTCTCCGTCGACATCGCGATTACGGCGGCGGAGGCCCCGGTCGGCCAGAAGACGGGGGACCTGGCCGCCACCACGCTGACCAACGCCACCCAGCAGGCCATCACCGTCCGCAACGTCAACGCCACCTCCACCGGCGACGCCAGCGCGGTGGCCCCCCCGGGCGGCACCGTTGAGATCCCCCGGTTCCCCGGCATCAGCCCGCCGCCCCCGCCACCGCCACCGGGCACTGGAAACCCGGGGAGCCCTCAAGGGGACGACGATGACGACGACGGCGGCGGAGGCGGCGGGGGCGGACCCGGCAACACTCCGCCCCCCCCAGACTTCTCAGGCCTCGACCTCTAGCTCGGCGCGGCACCGCTCCGATTCGACCACCAAGCCCCTCCTACCATGGGCAAGTACACCCTCCTGATCGTCCTCTCCGCCATCCTCGGCGGATCTCTGCTGACGCTCAACATGCGCCGCACCGCCGGCCTCACCGCACAGGACCGCGCTGAGGGGCAGGCCAGCGTCCTCGCACGCCAGATCGCCGAGAGCGGCCAGGGCGTCGCGCTGGCGGCGGCCGTCAGTGACAACGGATTCATGTCCGATGTCCAGTTCTTCGCCAGCTTCGGGAGCGACCCACGGGCCTACAACGGAGGCTTTTACCAGGCCGATAGCTTCCGCTCCTACAACGGCGGCCGCCGCGCCGACATCGTCGTCAGCGGCCTCTACGGCTCGGGAGCGAGCGTGACCCAGCACGTGCTCGCCAGCTCGTACGAGTTCGATCCGATGGACTTCCCGGGTCCCATCTGGCTCGATGTCCCCTACGCCACCACGGCGGGCAGCCCGGCCGCGTCCATCGACGGCAACGCAGACATCGCAGGCGTCAACGTGACGCTCAACGCGCACCTCGACCGCACGAAGTACAACGAGTTGGGCGGCCTGCTCTCGTTCGGAACGATGCAGACGCAGCTCCAGACCGCCCTCTCGGGCGCGGCCCTCCAGATCTCCGACGGCCTGAAGAACACGGCCAAGAACGCGCTGCTCGGCGCGGGCTCGCTGCTCGACGACCTCAACGTCGAGAACGCCGAGGACCTCTACCAGACCATCATCGGCGTCAAGAACGCCTCCGACCGGACGCTTTCGCCTGTCACCCCGGGCACGCCCTACACGGTCTCGGGTCCGGTGGCGTGGAACGGCCCGACGACCATCACGCACGTGACGGGTCCGCTGACGGTGACCTCGACGGGCCGCGTGGATGGCGAGGGCGTGCTGGCCGTCGATGGCGACCTCGTGGTGGAGGTGGGCGGCCAGCTCGAGTGGGACGGGCTGGTGGTCGTCCGCTCGGACGAGGACGCGCTGGCGGTGGAGCTCAAGGGCACGGCGACCATCAATGGAGCGCTGGTGGTCAACCAGGAGGCCGCTCCCCAGTTCGGCCACATGGACGTGACCGTGCTGCGCGACCCGACGGGCTCCTGGAGCACCCCGTTCGGCCTCACCAGCCCGAACCCGACCTGGTCGTCCTGGGGCACGGTTCCCTTCTACGAGCACACGCACAAGTTTGACGACCTCCCAAGTGCGGACGTGGCCAGCGGCCTCCGCATGGTCCGGTTCGTCAACGACGCTGACGCCTCGAAGAACCAGGACGCCGCACTGATCTTCCAGCAGACGCTCGATGGGCTCGGCAGCGACCCCGTCCAGCTCCGCTTCAAGAACGCGGGCAAGCATGGACACGCGTACTACACTCTCCAGCTCACTGGCGAGCCGCTCGTCGAAGGACCCGTCCGCTCCGGCTTCCCCGCAGACTTCAGGCAGGGCAACGAATTCACGACGCCCTCCTTCCCTGCCAACGAGCTGGAGAGCTTTACCCTCGACGTCCGTAGCCTCCCGTCACTTAAGCGGCTCTTCGACACCGAGGCCGGGTGCGACGCTCCGTGGCCGATCTGCGTGGGACAGGACACCCAGCGCAAGGGCGCGCTGACGGTGCAGCTCGTTCGCAACGGCAGCCCTGTGTATGAGGCGGCGATGTACTGGCACATCAACGAGGGCGCCGAGTGGAACCAGCACCTGGCCCAGCTGGCGGCGTGGGAGGCCGACATCCTCGCCAACGGCTCGTTCGGCACCAAGCTAGATCTGAGCGGGGCCTCGATCACGATCAACATCCCCAACATCACGCGCCTCGCGGACCGGCTGGGCTTCGTGGGCAACCAGGTGACGCAGCTCGGCACGTCTGTCCGGCACGTCTCCGCCGAGGAGTTCCGAGCCGGCAGCACTCCCGACACCACGGGAGCGCCCGGTCCGGTGCCCCCACTGGGCGACAGCCCCCTTAACCCCTTCGGGGCTGGGCCGCCCGATGGGTCGTGGTCGCTGATGTGCGCGCCGATTCCCGTTCCCATTGGCGTGCCTCCGGAGGACCTCCACAACCTCACGCCGGCCGACCTGGCCGGCCTGGGACCGGCGGACTACACAACGATGAACATGAGCGTTTACGTTCCCCCCTTCCTGACGGGATTTGCTCAGACTCAAGGCGCCACCATGGGCGGCTGCTGAGACACCTGCTCCCTGAGCGGGCATCTCCCGTCATGGTTCCCAACCGTGACGATCTTTGGGGACGGGCTGGCGGTGTGCCAGCTCGTCCCCTCTGTTATGTCTGAGTCTCCCGACGACCCGCTCGCAAACGTCCCCGGCGCCGAGCTGCTGATGTCCGGCGCGGTCCCGGACGGCCACCGGAGCGGCTACGTCGCGCTGGTGGGTGCCCCGAACGTGGGCAAGTCCACGCTGCTCAACCGGCTGCTGGGCACGAAGCTGTCCATCGTCTCGCCGCGCCCCTCCACCACGCGCAACCGCGTGCTCGGCATTCTCTCGGAGACCAATCCGCCCGAGGGTCGCCCGCCACACCAGATCGTGTTCCTGGACACGCCCGGCGTGGTGCGCCCCCGCTACCGCCTCCACGATCACATGATGCGCGACGTGGACCGCTCCCTCTCCGACGCCGACGTGGCCGTCGTGCTGGCGGATGCCACCGACACCCGCGTCACGCACGATGCCGAGGCCGCGCTGGAGCGCCTCCAGACGTTCCCCAACCCGATCTTTCTGGCGGTCAACAAGGTGGATCGGCTCGGACAATCCACGGACGCGCTGCCTCTGGTGGAGGCCTACGATGCCGTCCTGGGGGAGGGCCGCATCTTCGAAGAGATCGTCCCCATCTCCGCTCTCAACGGCACGGGCGTGGACACGCTGCTGCGCCTCATCCTGGACCGGCTCCCGGAAGGCCCGCCGTACTACCCGACCGACCAGCTCTCGGAACACCCCGAGCGCTTCTTTATCGGCGAGATCGTCCGCGAGGCCGTCTTCCACCAGTTCCGCGATGAGGTGCCCTACTCCACCCAGGCTGTAGTGGTGACGTTCGAGGAGCGCGAGGGCCGCAAGGACTTCATCGCCTGCGACATCGTGGTGGAGCGGGATTCCCAGAAGGCGATTCTGATTGGCAAGGGCGGCGCCGCGCTCAAACGGCTCGGGCAGGCGGCACGCACCGAGATCGAGGCCTTCCTGGGGCGTGGCGTGTTTCTCCAGCTCTACGTCAAGACGCGGGCCGACTGGCGCAACAAGGACGGCCACCTCCGGGAGTACGGCTTCGGGCAGTAGACCGTCAAAGAGGCCGCGCCAGCTCGGGGCGACTACATCTCCATGCCGTCATTCCCGCGCAGGCGGGAGCCGAAGGCCGGTTTTTACCAATCCACGTTCTAGCTCATCCGTGGATCCCGGATCAAGTTGGCTTCGCCGACCTTGCGGTTCGGGATGACGGCTTATGTGTGAGACACCAGCTGACAAACCGTCTACCGTCTACCGTCTGCCGCCTTCCCAAACGCCAGCCCGATTCGGACGGCGTCGCGGAGAGGCTCAGGGATGCTCCCACGCACGGTGGTGCGGGCCCACTCGCGCCGGACGGGGTAGGTCTTGCGCAGGGCCGTGAACGCCGAGGCCCGATCTTCGGTGTGCATCGCCGCCCGGAACCGGGCGTCGTCGGCGCGCACGTCGTAGGCCTGGCGCACGAGGCCATCGAGCCACGCGGCTTGCTGGACCGGATCGGCGAGATCCCCAGCAGCAGGCGGCGCCTCGGCGAGGAGCGGACCCGATGACGCGAGCGTCGGGCTGGCGTCCCACGGCGAGGGCGGGTCGCCCACCCAGGCGCGAAGGGCCGCCTCGAGCTGGCGCGTCCCGGCCACCTTGCCATCGAACGAATAGCCCGCGATGTGCGGCGTCGCCAGATCGACTTGGGCCACCAACTCCGGATCGGGCGAGGGCTCGGTCGGCCACACGTCCAGCACGGCGGCCTCGAGCTGGCGAGTCCCCAGAGCCTCTGCAAGCGCGGGACCGTCCACGATGCGCCCACGCGCGGCGTTGACCAGCCACGCGCCGGGGCGCAGGGCGTGGATCGCCTCCGCCCCGATCCTCCCGAGCGTCGGGTACGCCGAGGTCTCCGGGGTAGACAGGGGCGTGTGAAGCGTCAGGATGTCGGCGTGGTGCAGCACCTCCGCCAGCCCGACCAGATCCACGCCGGGGCGGCCACCAGCCTCAGCCAGAGGCGGATCCGAGGCGACGATCTCCATCCCGAGCGCCCGAGCCCGAGGGATCAACCGGCTCCCCACCTGCCCCACGCCGACCACGCCGAGCGTCCGCCCTGCCAGCCCGACGCCTCGGTCCGCCGCCAGCCCGAGCAGCGCCGCCAGCACGTATTCGACCACCGAGGTCGCATTGGAGCCCGGCGCAGAGGCAACCGCGATCTCGAGCTGGCGAAGCGCTTCTGCGTCCACGTGATCGGTGCCTGCAGTCGCGGTCCCAACGAACCGAACCGGGGTGCCCTCTACCAGCGCGGCATCCACACGGGTGACGCTGCGGACCAGCAGCACGTCAGCGGCCTGAAGAGCGGCGCGCGTGATCTCGCGGCCTGGCATCAGGCGCACCTCGCCAAACGGGGCGAAGGCATCCCGAGCTGCGGGGATGTTGGCGTCAGCGACGATGCGGAGCATTCAGTGTCGGGAGATGGAGACGACGGTGCCCGGATGGGTAGACAATACGCCCTGAGGCACCCCTGGCACCGGATTGTGACTCTCGAAGCTCGTGTGGAGGCCCGCCTTCACAGTCTGCCATTCAAACGTGAATCGAGGCTTTTCCGCGACTTCACGCCCGGCGCAACGCCTCTCCCCGGTCCCTTCACTGGCCGGGTATTGTTTTGGCACCCCGCGCAACGACACGCGCTTTTTGCTCCCAACAGAGTCCCCGTATGCCGCGAATTGGCAAGAACGCTGCGATGACGATGACCGTCGTTCTCGCTGCCCTTCTTCCCCTTCTCACCCTCGCCTTCTCCACGTCGACCTCCGACGACGAGCTGGCGCAGACTCCGCTTCCGACGGCCATGGTCTCCGATGCGGTTCCGGCCTTCGACCCCGCCCACGTCAGCGACGACGTGCTGTGGCTTGCTCGGTGCATTTACTCCGAGACCAAGCGCGAGTACGAGCAAGACTTGGTCGCCTGGGTGGTCCGCAACCGGGTGGAGACGAGCTACCGGGGCCGGTCCACCTATGAAGGCGTGGTGCTGGATCCGTATCAGTTCAGCGCCTTCAACCCCGGTTCCTCCAAGCGCCGCCTCTTCACCACGCTGACGCCCGCCAGCAACTCCGCCAGCTTCCAGCAGGCTCTCGAAGTGGCGCACAACGTCTACTACGCGCCCTCCTCCGAGCGCCCCTTCCCCAAGACCACACGCCACTTCTACAGCGAGCAGTCCATGGTCGGCCGACGAGCCCCCCGATGGGCCGAAGGCGAGCGCCCGGTCACCCCCGTCCGGCACCGCGTCGACCCCAAGCGGTTCCGCTTCTACTCGGGCCTGGCCTCGGTTCTGATGTAGGTCGCCACCGACCGAACAGGGCCTTCAGGGTCCGCGGCCTGAACCGTCCCTCAACGGGCGCGTCCAACCCGGACGCGTCCGTTTTCTGTTTCTGCCTCTGCCGTGCCCCGATTCGCGCCCACTCTTCCGGTCCTCCTCATCGTCGGGCTGGCGATCTCAGCAGCCCGGTGCTCGAGCCCGGCTCCCACCACCAGCTCGAACGCACCTCCCCCGTTCGCCGTGGTCTATACGGTGGAGTGGCGCACCGACGGGCTCCGCATCGGGACGCTCAATGGTGAGTTTCTGTTCGATGGCGAGGGGGACGAGGGCGAGGCCACCTTCGACTGGAAAGGCGATCCCGCCAAGGCTCGCGCCCACCGCGACGCCGTCGCCCGCTCCATCCGAAAGCTCGACGTCGACATCCTGCTCGTTCCTGAAACCGAGAACCTGAGCACGCTGCAGCGCATGGCCGACGAGTCGCTGGCCGACCTCGGCTTCACCGCGCATCTGGTGGATGGACTGGATGACTTCACCGGACAGGACGTCGGCCTGCTCTCGCGCGTGCCCGTGCAGGAGACCGGGCGCACGGGCGTTCGCGTGCCCGTCGGCGTCAGCGACCGCACGTACGGCGTCTCGAAGAACCTCTGGGCGCGGATGGACCTGCCGTTGGGAGACGAGATGGTGCCGGTCACGATCATCGGCGTTCACTTCCTGGCCCGCCCGGACGACGTGGAGCGCCGCGACCGCCGCGAGGCACAGGCTGAGGTCATCCGCCAGCTCGCCGAACAGGAGGCTGCCGCCGGGCGCCAGCTCATCGTCCTGGGAGACTTCAACGACTTCGACGACGCCGTGCTCGACCGGCGCGGCTCCACGCCCATCACCGACGTGATGGAACGCATCAAGCGCGTGGGCCCCGGCGACGCCGACGATCTGGTGAACGTGATGGGCGATGTGCCGCAGGCGGAGCGCTACACGGCGCTCTACGACCGCAACGGCAACGACCAGATCGACGAGGGCGAGTTAAGCGCCATCGACCACGTCTTGCTCTCGAAGGGTCTCTACGAGCGCGTCCGGGAGGTGCGGTTCGCACCCGTCCACGACCCACGCCGCGTGAGCGACCACTTCCCGGTGGTGGTGACGCTGAACTGATGGGGCATGAATCAAACGCTGGCTTTGAACCCGCCAGAGTGTTTCATCCACAGCTGTCGTGGAAAACTCGACTGTCAGGCCTTGCATGTCTTCTATTCGTAGCGCTCGGCGTATGGATCATGGCGAGCGATTCGGAGAACCTGATCCTAGGCTTGTTTGTCGCCATCACGTTCTCCGTCTTTGCCATCCTCTACTTCATTCTCCCGCGCGAGATCGTCTTCTCGGATGTCATCACCATCAAGCGCCGCCTTCTGGCTGACAAGCGGATCGAATACAACGACATCACCAGCTTGGGCATCGACTATCTCAAAGCACGCCACGGCGGCCTCCGTTGGAGCGCTTTTGAGAACAGCGGCGAGCTTTGGAACCTCTTCGACGAGCTGATGGAAGCCGAGATGATTTCGGAGGACCAGCTGGATGAAAGCGCCTCCCTAAACGACCTCGCATGGTTGTATGCCGGCGCGACTTGGACGATTGCCCTCACAATCCTCCTCGCTCTGCTTTGGCTCGGATTGATTCCTGACCCGTGGATGTCCGGCTATCCCGACTGGATGATCGAACTGGTGGCTCCTTTTGCCATCCTTGGCATCGTATATCTCTTCTTCCGCTTCGTCTGGTTCGGTGCACGAATGAGGCCGGAACAGGGAAAGCGCTCGTAGGGACAACGTACCGAGGTGCCCTGTATCAGAGTCTGTTCGGATATAGGCGATGGATTCAAAAACGCCCCCTTTGAGGGGGCTCCCGCGGAGCGGGTGGGGGTGTCGTCGCTAGCTCGCAAGGTTGAGAACACCCTCCGACCGCTTTGCGGCCACCTCCCTCGAAGGGAGGAGTCGATCTCTGAATCTCACCGCAGCACGGTCACGCGAACGCTTTCCGCCAGGCCTTCGCTGCTCGCGCGCACCACGTACACGCCTGGCGCCAGCCCGACGGGCAGCTGCGTCTGAACCGCGTCCACGACCTCGCCCTCGAACAGAACCTCGAGCTGGCGACCGAGGGCATCGTACAGGGTGAGGGAGACGGACGCAGGGGCCTCCACCGCCAGCTCGACCGTGGCGCGTGTGCCGGGGTTGGGATAGACCGAGAGGGAGGCCAACCGAGCTGGCGACGATTCAGCATCCACTCCTTCGGGGACTGGATAGCTGGCAAGGAAGCCATCGAAGCTGCCGGTGCTGACGCGGGTCTCCATGCCCGCGCCGGTGTCAAAGTCCACCGGGCTTCTACTGATGGCCGAGAAGTCCCCACCCACGATCACGTGCGTCGAGCTGACGGCAACGGCGTAGGCCCGCTCGTTGGCCGTCCCACTGATGAGCCCGGCCTCCTCCAGCGCCCCGTCGGCGGTGTTGTAGGCGACGAGAAAAGCGTCGAGGAACCCGGCCGTCGTCAGCTCGACGGTTCCCGGGCCGGGATCGAAGTCGATGGTGCCCTGGATGGCGCCGGTCGCGTACACGCGGTTGCCAATGGCGGCGATGCCATAGGTCCGCTCGGAGCCTCGCTCGGTCGAGTCGAGGAGGTTGGCCCACACGTAGGCGCCAGCGCTCGCCGTGTACGCCGCGATGAACGGCTTGATCACACCGGAGGACTCCAGGGTGGCGGTTCCTGCACCGGGGTCGAAGTCTGCAGAGCCCGCCAGCCCGCCTCCGACGTACACCTGATCGCCATCGGCGTCGATGGTGAAGCCTCTCTGGCCGTTGGGTCCCGAGATGAGGTGGGCCCAGCGGTACGCGCCCGAGCTGGCGTCGTAGGCAGCCACGAACACGTCTTCCGTTGCCGTGGCACCCCCGGTCTCCGTGGAGCCGGTCAGCTCGGCCGTCCCACCACTCGGGTCGAAGTCCGCCGTGCCACGCAGCGAGCCCGTGACGTACGCGCCGTCACCGTCCGTCCCGATGCCGAGGCTTTGCGTGATGGCCGGACCAAAGAAGTCATGCCCCCAGACGAAGGTGCCATCGTCAGCAGCGTAGGCAGCCATGAAGGCGTTGACCTGATCCGTAAAGCCGTCCAGCGTGGTGGTACCTGCACCGGGGTCGATGTCCATCGGGTCCTCGAAGACGCCGCCGAGGTACACCCGGTCGCCATCCGTCGCCACGTCGAACACGTTGTCAGCCCCGACGCCGCCGAGATTGAAGGCCCATTCCAGCGCACCTGTGGAGGCCGCGTAAGCCACAACGAAGGCATCGTTGCCTCCTTCCGGCGTCAGCACGGTCTCGCCAGCGCCTGGCTCTACGTCCATGCCCGCCGAACTCCGGAAGCCTCCCACCACGTAGACACGCGTCCCATCCGTGGCGATGCTGTTTCCGATGTCGCTCGTCGTGCCGCCGAAGCCATAGCCCCACCGATAGGCGCCCGCAGACGTGTAGCTCGCCACAAAGGCGTTGGGCTGGCGAAGGCCGATCGCGGTGAAGGAGTCCTCGGCATCGGGCCCGTCGCTGGGGTCGAGATCGACGGTGCCTTCAAAATGGCCCGTGATGTAGACGTTCCCGGCAGCGTCTGCCGCCACGCCTTCAACCGCGATCTCTTCAGAGCCGGTTACGGCGTTGACAAAGGTGGGTTGAGCGAGGGCTACAGGAGCCAATCCAAGGAGAATGATGAGAGACGCAATGCGCATGGATCGAAGGGAGAAAGAGGGGGTCACGGTCTCAACCGAGAAAACTGCTCGCAACGGCTCACGCCACCCGAAAGACGAGGCCCAACTGGATCCCAGGGCACCTATTCTCCATTCAATCCCGCCACCCACGTGTCCCTCCTCCGCGATCGGGTCGCGGCCGCTCTGATCGATTCCTGTGCGGTTGCTCCTGCCCTGCTCGCCTCATTGATCCTCCCATCTATGTCTACCACGCTGACGCCTGACGCCCGTGACGAGCTGCTCGCGGAACTGCGCCGCCGGATCACCACGCCAGGCTACCACTTTCTCTCGCCCGACCACCTGCAGGAACTGAACGACCTGCAGTCTGAAAGTGCCCCCATTGTCAGCCTCTACATGGCCCTGAAGCCCGAGATGCGCGTCGGCGACTCGTGGATCACCGGATTCAAGGACCTCCGAGACCGGGCCCTCGCCGCCAGCTCGGCCGAGAACCGCCACCAGGTCAAGAGCGAGCTGGCGCGGATCGAAGCCGCCCTTCAGGCCGGTCTGCCCCGCACCGGAAACGGAATCGCCTTCTTCGCATGCGAGTCCCTGGGCCTGTTTCGCCAGCTCGGAACGGCCATCGAGCTGCCCAACACGGTTCACCTGGACCGCCGCTCGTACATCCGGCCGCTGGCCCGCATCCGAGACGAGAACGACCGCTTTGTGATCGCGCTGCTCTCGGCTCACAAGAGTCGCTTTTTCTTCGCCCAGATCGGGCTGGTGGAGGAGGTCTATGAGATGGCCGGCGAGGAGATGGCTGTCACAGACTTCGCGACGAAAGACCAGCGTCAGGACATCAAGGCAGACCTCCGCAAGACCCAGGCGCAGCGAAGCGCCCACGCGCTGCAGCTCATCACCGAGACCCTCAGCGCGCGCCACGTGATCTACTCCGCGCCGGCCGACATGGAGGCTGACTTCCTCGACCGCCTCGACCAAGCCACGCGCCAGCGCGTCTCCGCATCCTTTGCGTGCGACACCAACGTGACCACCGCCGAGCTGGCTGCCGCCGCCGATCCCATTCAGCGCGAGGTAGAGGCCCGCGAAGAGATGGAAACCATCGGCAAGGTGGAGGAATTGCTCTCTACACGTGCCGTGGCTGGGCTCGATGACACGCTGGACATGCTCAACCAGCAGCGCGTGATGACGCTCCTGGTTGACGACGATGTGCGGGTTCCTGGTGGCATCGAGCCGACGGCCGAGATGCTGACCTCCGAGACCGACGGCACCTATGCGGCCACCGGTGGCGCGATCGAGCCCGTCGGCGACCTCGTGGAACACATGCTGGACAAAGCGATGGCCCAGGGCGCCAGCCTCGAGCTGGTGCGCAGCGAACCCGCCAAGGAGGCCCTCCGCAAGCACGGCCCCACGGCAGCGATTCTCCGGTTCTAGGGCGATGCGCGACGGGTGATGAGCAAGAGAGCCTCTTCTCATCACCCCTGGCTCTTCACTCGCTCACAGTCCGATCCCGGCGCGGAGCATCACCGTGTTCAGCTCGTAGTCCGTTACGGTGTCTGCGCCGAGGTCCTGCGCGTAGCTGGTGACATCGCGGGCGTAGCGCAACTCGAGAAACACATTCGCCAGCTCGACGCCTGCCGCGCCGCTCGCAGCGACGTTCACCTGCCGGGCGTCGAACACCGGGCGCCCGTCCTCGATGGGAAACCGGAAGTCCGGCCCGCCCGCCACGTAGAGCGCACCCACCCCGAGGGGCAAGCGGAGCTGGAGGTCCAGCGGCACCGACACCAGATCGACCGGTGCGGTGGGAACGATGGAGGCCAAGCCGCACTCGTCGAAGAGGTTGGTGCAGAGCAACTGAGCATTCCCAGCGTCCATGTAGAGCACGGAGGCGCGAACCCCTACGACGGCCAGCTTGGCCTGCCCATAGATCCCCACGTGCCAGCCCGTGGACTGGTTAAAGTCTGCGGCGCGGGCATCGCCGAGGTCGGAGAAATTGGCGCCGCCAGTGATGCCGAACTGAGCCTGAGCGGGAGCCGTCGCGCTGGCGAGTAGGGCCAGAAGAAGGAAGAAACGGAGAGAGGCGGTCATGGGAGGGACCGGATGGGGAGAAAAGAACGTACTCGAATGACCGGCGCACATTGCGTCGTCCGCCGTATCTAATCGCTGTACAGACCAGACGATAGGGGCCTATGCCCTGATGCACAAGGCTCAACGGACGACCGGAGTCCACCGCCCACCGCACAGCCCTGCTTCAGCCGCCCCGCAAGGCCCCCAGGTATCGTCTGGCTTCATCCCACTGCTACCTCCTTCTTCCCCATGCGCGTCTCCCTGCTTTCTCTTCTCCTCGTCGCCCTCGTCCTTCCGGTGTCGGGCTGCGGCGGCTTTGGCCTGTTCGGCCAATCCGATCTCACGGCTCTTGAGGTCTCCGGGCGCTACCAGTTCACGGAGTACACGATGGCTCCCACCTCAGGCGCTGTCCGGGACGTTGACCTGCTCCGCGACGTGCTCGGTGACAACGTGGTGCTAAACCTCGAGCTGGGGGGCATTGCCACGCTCGAGCGGGTTGGTGAGAACTCTGTCGAAGAAGTGCTCAGCACCGGTTCGTATGAGGTCAACGGCCGGGATGTCCGCGTCAACTTCGACGATGACCGTCGCTTGGAGTCCTTCTACATGCCAGGCACCATCGTCTTCGAAGGCGGCGGAGACCGGCTCAGAGCGGAGGTCTTCCAGCCCGGTGTCAACCTCGAAGACATCAACAATGACTACCAGGGCGTGACCAGCGCTGACGTGCAGCTCAAGATCGGTCTGCGGAAGTTCTAGATCGCCAGATCGAGTCAGCCCTTCTGGCTCTGATGCGTGATTCGGGATGCGCGAGGGTGCTCCGTAGAGACCTCAACCCATCTCGAATCACGCATCTCTCATAGGAGTTACGCACTTCAACCAAAATGTCATCCTGAGCCCGCTCGCCCGACGGGCGGTGGTGCGAAGGATCTGGTCGCGTGGCAGCGTTTTGCCCCTAGGGAGCCGAGCGCTAGGGACAGCGAGATTCTTCGCTGCGCTCAGAATGACGTGGATGGAGGAGGTTGGATACCAACGGCGGAAGTTCTATCTCACTGAGCGCAGTCGGTAGACCGCTCGATACGTGCTCTCCTCGCAACACCACCCCGGCTCTGGCGTTCGGCCCCCATGACGATTGGAATTACCTGTTACCCCACCTTCGGCGGCTCCGGCGTGGTCGCCACGGAGTTGGGGAAGGCGCTCGCCCAGCGCGGCCACACCGTCCACTTCATCGCCTACGCGCTGCCGCTCCGGCTGGAGCACGTGGCTGAGAATGTGTTCTTCCACGAGGTGCGTGTCAACACGTATCCGCTGTTCGAGTATCCGCCCTACGCGCTCGCGCTGGCGTCGAAGATGATCGACGTGGTGACGCACGAGAAGCTGGACCTGCTCCACGTCCACTACGCGGTCCCGCACGCGACCAGCGCCGTGATGGCGCGCGACATTCTGTGCCGGAATGGGCACCGCATCCCGGTCGTGACCACGCTGCACGGCACCGACATCACCCTCGTCGGGAAAGACGCGAGCTACAAGCCGGTCGTGGAGCACGCCATCAACCAGTCCGACGGGGTGACCTCCGTGAGCGACTGGCTCCGGCGCGAGACCCTGGACTCGTTCGATATCTCTCAGGAGGTTGAGGTGATTCCCAACTTCGTGGACACCGAGCGGTTCAAGCGAACATCGAAGGATCACTTCAAGCGTGCCATCGCGCCGGACGGCGAGCGCCTGACGGTGCACGTCTCCAACTTCCGGAAGGTGAAGCGGGCGTCGGACGTGGTGGAAGTGTTCGCGCGGCTTCACAAGGAAGGCGTCTGGCCCGAAGGCCACCGATGCCACGGCACGTCTGGTGGCGTCAAGCTCCTGATGGTGGGCGACGGCCCCGACCGCGCCGCGTGCGAGGTTCTCGCCCGAGAGCACGGCGTCTGGTCCGACGTTCGGTTCATCGGCAAGCAGGAGCCCGTCGAGGAGATCCTCTCCATCGCAGACCTGTTCATGATGCCCTCGGGCAGCGAGACCTTCGGGCTGGCGGCCCTCGAGGCGATGGCCTGTGAGGTGCCCGCGCTCACCTCCGACATCGGCGGCATCCCCGAGCTGAACATCGACGGCGAGACCGGCTTCCTCCGCCCTCTCGGTGACGTCGATGGCATGACGGCTGCTGCTCGCGAGATCCTGATGACCCCTGAACTGCACGCCCGCATGGCTGCGAACGCTCGCCAGCGCGCCGTGGACGTGTTCGACATCGACCGGATTGTGCCACGGTACGAGGCCCACTACGCGAACGTCGTCGAGGGCGTCGCAGCGTAGTCACCAGCTCGAGGGATTGGTCGAGTTGGCGATTCCTTCCGATGTTTAGGTGCCTCGCTCCTGACTGCTTGTGGACGGCCGCCGTAACCTGATCTCCCGTAAGAAGCCCGCCTACCCCATCGGCGACTTCTTGACCGAGTACCTCGACCGCTACGGGCGACTGGTGCAGGGCGGCGTGCGCTACGATGACATCGAGCGCTTCGCGGGCCAGATCCCGCTCTACGACGAGCAGGGCGACGATACGCTCTGGAGTTCGGTCTACTACGGGCCCAGTGAGCAGGCCGAGATCCACAAGGCACTGAAGCTCACGTATGCGCTTCTCAAGTCCGGCGGTGACATCTCGACGGTCGAGCACCTGTACGTGGACCGCATCGACCTGTGCCTCTACGGCAACACGGCACCGTTCCGCGTTCGGATTGTCAACCGGTTAAACGAGAACTTCGACTACTTCTACGTCAAGCGCGCCGACGCCAGCCGGGCCTACGGCCTCGAACTGGAGCACATCCTCTCGCCCAACCCCATCAACTTCCTCGCCCGTGTAGACGGGCCAGACGTACGAGACCAGACGCTCATCGAGGAGCACATCATCGGTCTTCCAGGTGACGCGTTTATCCGCGACGCGCTGCCCGACAACCGGTTCGATCAGGTCCGGCTGGCGAAGGAGTTCGTCAAGTTCAACGAGCGCTGCTTCGTGCGCCTGCTGGGCGACATGCACGCGGGCAACTGGGTCGTGGACATCACGCCGGACTTCGAGAAGCTGCACTTCCGCATCCGCGCCATCGACTTCGACCAGCAGAGTCACCACCCGCGCCGTCAGGTCTACCTGCCGCAGTTCTTCCCGCAGAACAACCCGGTGATCGCCTTCGGGCTCGAACAGCTTACCGAGCCTACAGTGAACCAGTACCAGCGCGAGGAGCGCGCACTGATGGCGGGCCGCCTCCGCGTAGGTCACCGGCGCTACGAGGAGTTGATGGAGGTCATGCGCGAGGACATTATCGCGCCGCCTGCCTACGTCGCCGGGCTCGGCGCCACGCTTGCAGAGCATTACGATGATCCTGCCTTCCGCACCGCGGACACGATGGGCGAGCTGGTGAGCCTGTCGCTGGACATGCTGATGCAACGCGCCGAGCCTGCGAGTCTGCGCCTGCTCTCCGGCGCGACGGCGGCGGACGTCGCAGGTGACGTGATCTAAGTCGCCAGCTCGAGGGTGTGACTCTGTCGGTGAAGGGAGATCATCCAGATAGGCCTTCCGTAGCTCCCTTGTCATTCCGAGCCGCAAGGCCGACGCAGTCAACTCGATTCGGAATCTCAGGTTGGCGATACGTTTCAACTTTGGGCATGAGATCCTGAATCACGTTGACTGCGTCGGCCTAGCGGCTCAGGATGACAAGGCTGGACGCGAAGTGTACACGTCCTCCTAGACGCTGGCGATGAGAGAAGGCTGTCTTCTGGAGCCGTCGAGTTGGTCGATCATCTCGAGCTGACGCGTGGGATGCCTCCCGGAGTCCATCCTTGCGGAGGCAGGGACAGGCATGACAGCATTGAGGAGAGGCCTCACCGGTTCTGATCACCAGCTCGAGAGTTGCCTCCAGAACTAGGGCGTGACGCCGGCGGCGGACTTGGCGGCCCGTCTGATATCTTCGCGCTTTGCCTGCTTGCCCATGCCTGACGCCATCCCGCCTGCCCCCGAGGAGTTTCCCCGCCCCGCCGACGACGATCCGCCGGACCGCACACCGGGTGATGGGGGACGCGGGTGGTTCGCCCGGTTCCTCCGCACGGTCGAGTGGCTAGGCAACCTCCTCCCCCACCCCGTCACGCTCTTCGCGCTCTTCGCGCTGGCGGTGATCCTCGTCAGTGGCATCGCAGGCTGGGCCGACCTCGCCGTGGACGACCCGCGCCCAGAAGGCGCTCGCGGCCGAGCGGATGACGGCATGATCCGAGCTGTCAGCCTCATGACCGGCGACGGGCTCCGGATGATCGTCGAGAACCTGGTGACCAACTTCACGGGCTTCGTTCCGCTCGGGACGGTTCTCGTGGCACTCCTCGGCGTGGGCGTGGCCGAGCACTCCGGGCTCCTGACCGCAGCAATCCGCCTGCTCGTGCAGAAGGCACCGGCGCGGCTGATGACGCTGGCGGTCGTATTTGGCGGCGTGGTGTCCAACACGGCATCGGAGATGGGCTATGTGGTTCTGATTCCGCTCGCGGCGGTCATCTTCCACGCGCTCGGGAGGCACCCGCTCGCAGGCATGGCAGCAGCCTTCGCGGGTGTTTCCGGCGGCTACTCAGCCAACCTGCTCATCGGCACGGTGGACCCGCTCCTGGCAGGCATCACACAGGAGGCGGCGCAGCTGATCGACCCTGGATATGAGGTCCATGCAGCGGTCAACTACTACTTCATGGTGATCAGCACTTTCCTGATCGCCGGCATCGGCACGTGGGTGACGCACAGGTTTGTGGAACCTCAGCTCGGCACGTACGATCCGTCCATTGCAAGCGAGGACCTGCCGCCGCCGCGCATGGACCCGCTCTCGACAGACGAGGTGCGCGGGCTGAAGTGGGCTGCCGTGGCGGTGGCCGTCGTGGCTGGGCTCGTCGCGCTGGCGGTGGTACCCGAGGGCGGTGTGCTTCGCAATCCTGAGACCGGCGACGTCCTCCGAAGTCCGTTCCTGCGCGGCATCGTAGCGCTCATCTTCGTGTTCTTCCTCGTCCCGGGTGTGGTCTACGGCTGGGTAACCGGCTCTATGCGCAGCGACCGCGACGTGGTAGACGGCATGGCGAAGTCGATGTCGACGCTTGGGCTCTACATCGTGCTGGTGTTCTTTGCGGCGCAGTTCGTGGCCTTCTTCGGGTGGACCAACCTCGGCGCCATCCTGGCCGTCACGGGCGCCAACGGGTTGGAAGCCGCCGGGCTGACGGGGCCTGCCGTGTTCATCCCGTTCATCTTTATGTGCTGCTTCGTGAACCTCATGCTGGGGTCCGCCAGCGCGCAGTGGGCCGTCACGGCGCCCATCTTCGTACCGATGCTGATGCTGATCGGCTTCTCGCCCGAGGTGATCCAGGCGGCCTACCGCATCGGCGATTCCACGACCAACATCATCACGCCGATGATGAGCTACTTCGGGCTGATCCTGGCGTTCATGGTTAAGTACGACCGGAAGGCAGGCGTCGGGACCGTCGTGGCGATGATGCTACCGTACACCATCTTCTTCCTGCTCGGCTGGATTACGCTGTTCTACGTGTGGGTCTTCCTACTCGGGATGCCGGTCGGCCCCGAGGCGCCGACGTACTACACGCCGTAGCCGCCGGGAGTCGCCAGCTCGAGAGCCCCTTGCTCAAGCTCGTATGGATGAACCAGACGTATGGAATGGCGTGACTACATCGACTCGAGCCCGGCTGTTCTCGGAGGCAAACTGAGAATCCGAGGAACCTGAATCCCATGCTCCCCCTCCCTGTCACTGGCTCAAGAGACAAGGCCGCTAGGTTCTGACACGACCTCTCAATCTGAGTCCTCCTGAGCGGAGCCCGGAGGGCGGAGTCGAAGGATCTCCTCCGAGCACAGCGCCAGCTCGAGCTGGGGAACCGTCATGCAATCCTGAGATCCTTCGACTGCATTCGCGTCCGCTCACTTCGCTCAGGATGACTTTGGGGGAGGGTAGTGAGCTTGCACGTAGCGGCCCTGCTGAATAAAGAGAGGGATGCCACATCTCTCCTGCTCGATTGAACCCTCGTCGTTCTGCGCCAGCTCGAGCTGGCGAACGAAGACCGCGCAGAGGCCAAACCAGGACGACGTGCAGACCTTGCAGCCCCCGGACTCTGACTGCATGCCTTCCTTCGACGCCTTCGACCTCGCAACGCCCGTCCGCCAGGGCGTTCGCGAGGCGGGATACACCACCCCGACGCCCGTCCAGGCAGCCACCCTGCCCCATGCCCTCAAGGGCATCGACGTGGTGGGCGTGGCGCAGACCGGCACGGGCAAAACGGCGGCGTTCGTGCTGCCGATTCTCGACTACCTCGTCCGCGAGCCCTCCACAGGCAAGAAGCGCCCCATCCGAGCCCTGGTGGTGACGCCCACCCGCGAGCTAGCGATCCAGGTGGAGGACGCCATCCAGACGTACGGAGCCACGACGCGACTCAAGAGCGCGACGATCTACGGCGGCGTCGGCAAGGGGCCGCAGCGTACGGCGCTCCGCAACGGCATCGACATCGCTGTGGCGACGCCTGGGCGCCTGCTGGACTTCGCCAGCTCGAACGAAATCGACCTCTCGTTCGTGGACATCCTCGTGCTGGACGAAGCTGACCGGATGTTCGACATGGGCTTCATCCGCGACATCCGCAAGATCGTCGCGCTGGTGCCAGAGCAGCGCCAGACGATGCTGTTCTCGGCCACCATGCCACCGGAGATCCAGAAGCTCGCGAAGAGCATCCTCTACAAGCCAGAGACCGTGGAGGTGGGCAAACGGCGCGACCCCGCCAAGACGGTCGCGCAACGCGCCGTGCACATCGCGGAGGCTGAGAAGCAGAACCTGCTGCATCACCTGCTCGACACCGAACCGGTGGACAAGATGATCGTGTTCTCGCGGACCAAGTACCGCGCCGACCGCATCCGCAAGAAGCTCGACCGCGCGGGGTACGATGCCATCGCCATCCACTCAAACCGGTCCCAAGGCCAACGCCAACGCGCGCTTAAGGGCTTCGAGGATGGGCAGTATCAGATTCTTGTCGCCACCGACATCGCCGCACGTGGCATCGACATCGACGGCATCTCGCACGTCATCAACTTCGACACCCCCAACATCCCGGAGGACTACATCCACCGCATCGGCCGGACAGGGCGGGCGGACGCTACCGGGGACGCCATCTCGTTCGTCAACGCCGCCGAGCGCGGCAACCTGAAGGGCATCGAGCGGCACATCGGGAAACCCATCGAGGAGGCCACATTCGAGGGCTTCGCTAGACCGACGATGGCCGACGCGCTGACGACAGCCACGAAGAAGCGCTCCAACCCGCGCGGTCACAAGAACCGAAAGAAGTCGCCACAGCCCAACCGGGGCGCCGGTGGTGGCAAGGGACGCGGCCGCGGCTCGCGAGGCCGGTAGCGCCAAGCGAATGGATGAAGAATTGAGTCCGCTAAGGATTAAGTCTGCGTCGGCCGCCCACTAGCCCTGACAGAAATGCGCCCGCTGAACAAGGAGCGGGGGTGAGCCACATGGAGACTGGATCTCGGTTGTGTATGTGAATGGCCCCAGCCTTCTTCCTTATGCGACCCCTGATTCTCCTCATCACCAGCGCGTCCTTGGCCCTAAGTGGGTGTGACGCCCTCTCTGAGGGCTGCTCCAGCGAGAGCACATTCTCATTCTCGGATGGCTTCAACACTTTTGTGTCCGAATGCCTCTTCATTGCTCAGGACGTCGATGTTGTGGCGTTCCAGTTCCGCTCTCTCGGCGTGGAGGATGGCTCTTTCGGCGGAGCTGGCGGATTCAACAGATCGGATCCCGTTGCCGGCGCACACATCACTCTTGTTGCTCCTGAGGAAGGTCGGACCTATGACCTTGTAGACGACCGAGACGAGGTCACGTTTTTCCTGGCCGGGCCCCGAGGTGGATTGGCCACGTTCTCTTGGCCGGATGTCGAGGTCGGCACACTGACCCTTGATGTGGCAGACGGATCTCGCCTTTCGGGGTCCTTCTCCTTCACCACCCGCCCAGACGATCCCAACCCCATCTCCGGTGTATTCGATGTCCGGCTCTAATTCCGTACGTATCTCCACACTGCTGGTTGTAGCGTCTCTCGCACTCACCACGGCCACTGCGCAGTCAATAGAAGAGGCCGCACCTCTCCGGGTGTATATCACCCTTGGCTCAGGCTATTTCTCAAATGCCGGGTTCACGAACGGACGGTATGACTATAACGTGGCCATTTTCGAACGTGAGCCCGCGGTCGACTTTCTCAATCCGGCTCCGAGCGATCGCGCGCGAGGCCTCACGATGACCACCGGAGCCCGGGCGACGTACCGCCTGCGCGATGACGTGATGATTGAGGCCGGTGCTCTGTTCACACCCACCAGCCTGGACGCCAACGTAAAAACCAACTCAGGCACCACGGTACCGTCCCGAGGACACTGGTATGGGGCTTATGATGTCGGCCTGCGAGTTCATCAGCAGGCGTTCGACACCATCATCGGATCGGCTTCTGTAGGAGGCGGGCTCTTGACGCTGATGAATCCTGAGACCCTTCGCCCATCTCACATCTTTCCACAAGTGACTGCCAGCCTAGGTGCAGAGCGCCCCCTGAACATCGCTGCGCCCTTCTTCGGTGATCTCACAGCACGTGCAGACGTGCGCGGCCATGTGGCTCTAGCAGGATCTGGCATCGAAGCCCTCGCGCTGACGGGAAGTATCGGGGTGGGGGTTGATTTCTGATATTGGGCTCCCGTGTTTGGATGCATGCCGGTCCCTGAAAGCTTGGACGCGGACAATTTGCCGTGGTCCGCGTTGGCACATTAGCGCACACCCCGCTACAGCCGTCATCGGTAGATACCGAACGGACTTTCCTCGCGAACACAGCGGTGGTCTCAGCGGCGCTTAGCTGGAACGCATTCTCCCCAACACACCGGCGTCTGCACTGATGCAGTGGCGCTTTGGGCTGGCAGACCGCTATGCCCTGACGTGTCTACAGCCGGGTGGACTGCGTGTATGCCCTTAGCGCGACACGCGCCGAAGCCCTCCAAGAACAGTGAGTCCCGGATGTCCAAGATGCTCCCGCTCAGTGTGGACCTGGGTGCATTCTCGCCAGACCGCCGATACCCAGCTCTCCGCGTTTGTTGAGCTGGCGGTCCCGAGAGACGCCTTCCACACCCAACTTATACCATGGCGAGATTGTCACGTCGCTCGGCTCCTCGCCATGGCTGTGAGGAACGAACGCGGTGCTCTCCCACTCGCCAGCTTGACATGAAGCCCCTCGCTACACGCACCGACGCTCTGAAGCAGTCCGACATCCGGGCGGTCACGTTTGCGGTGAACCGCGTCGGCGGCGTCAACCTGGGCCAGGGC
Source organism: Bacteroidota bacterium (assembly GCA_039815415.1). Lineage (GTDB taxonomy): Bacteria > Bacteroidota > Rhodothermia > Rhodothermales > Rubricoccaceae > JBCBZH01. Next base: position 25,372 of record JBCBZH010000001.1, on the reverse strand, counting down.
ATCTGCGATCTCGCCACGCCGCCGTCTATCGTGGAAGCCACGCACAAGGCAATTGAGAGCGACCGCACCTCCATCTACACGGCATACAACGGCATCGCGCCACTCCGCGAGGCCATCGCCGAGAAGGCTCGCACATTCAACCGAATCGCAGACGCCAGCCCGGAGACGGTTGTGGTCTCGAATGGATCGACGGGTGCGTTCACCGCTGCCATCCTGGCGCTGTGCGACCCGGGCGACGAGGTGGTCCTGTTCGAGCCGTTCTACGGCTACCACTCAGGGCTCTTGAACCTGTATGGCGTCCGACCGGTCACGGTCCCACTAAGCCGCGAGGATGGACTATGGACCTTCGACCCGGACCGACTCGAGGCCGCCATCACGCCGCGCACGAAGGCCGTCGTCTGCTGCACGCCCGCCAACCCGACGGGCAAGATCTGGACGCACAACGAGCTGGCAGCCCTCTACGCCCTCGCCGAGCGGCATGACCTCTGGGTCCTCACCGACGAGATCTATGAGTACATGACCTACGACGGGCGCGAGCACCTCTCGCCTGCCTCGCTCGACGGCGCCTTCGAACGGACGGTTACGCTCTCGGGCTTCTCGAAGACGTTCAACATGACGGGCTGGCGGCTGGGCTATGCGATTGCCCCCAAGCCCGTGGCCGCCAAGATGGGGCTCATCAACGACCTCGTCTATATCTGCGCCCCGGCGCCGCTGCAGCACGGGCTGGCTGCGGCCCTCCCGCTGCCCGACGTCTACTACACGCAGATGCTCGCCGACTACACGGCCAAGCGGACGCGCATGGTGGATACGCTCCGCGCCTGCGGCTTCACCATCGACCCGCCCGAGGGTGCCTACTACGCCTTCACGCACCTCGGCGACCGCCTCGGCACGTCGGGCTTCGAGAACGCTCATCGTGCCACCGAGACGCTGATCGAACGAGCTGGCGTGGCGTGTGTGCCGGGTCCTTCGTTCTTCGCCAGCTCGTCGGATGGAGATGCCTACCTCCGGTTCTGCTACGCGAAGGAGATGGACGTGCTCGAGGAGGCCTGCCAGCGCTTGGTTGAGGCGTTCGGCTGATTCGCCAGCTCGAGGTCAACTATGCGTCCGCTCTCCCCGCGTGAGAGGTACAGGGTGAGGGGTTCGGCATCGCCTACGAGCTGGCGGTCACCAGCATGAGCAAAAAGGCGATGACGCTACCTCGCATGGGTTGCTACGCGACCTTCGGTTCCCGCCTACGCGGGGATGACTCATTTCTAAGACGGGTTGCCACCCCGACGTCTCTACAGATCGCGCAGGAACGGGTTGGATCGCCGCTCGGCCCCGACCGTCGTGCTCGGACCGTGGCCAGAGTGGACCACCGTGTCGTTGGGCAAGACCAGGATCTTGTCGCGGATGGATGCGAGCAGCGTCTCCATGCTGCCCTGCCAGAGATCGGTGCGCCCAATAGAGCCCTGAAAGAGCACGTCGCCGCCGATGAGCTGCCCGCCTGCCTCGTCGTAGAACGCGACGGAGCCGGGCGAGTGGCCGGGGACGTGGAGCACGCGCAGCGTGGTGCTCCCGATCTCGACCGTGTCGCCTTCCGCCAGCTCGCGCGTGGCCGGAGGCGGCGCATCCACGCGGACGCCGTACAGCTCGCCCTTCACCACGGCCTGCTCGAGCAACGGTCCATCCGCCGGGTGGAGCTGCCAGCCGCCATAGTCGGCGTCGTTGGCGTAGCGATGTGCGAAGTGATCGCACCCGAACACGTGGTCGATGTGGCCGTGCGTGAGCAGAAGGTGCCGCACCCGAAGCTCGGCATCCTCGATGGCGCCGCCGACGAGCTGGCGCTCTCCGCGTGTGGCCGTGCCGGGATCCACCAGCGCGCACTCTCCACTGTCGGACAGGATGTAGGTGTTCTCGGCGAACGGGCTGACGACGAAGGTCTGGATAGTCATGGGCAGTGGGCAGTGGGCAGTGGGCAGTGGGCAGTGGGCAGTGGGCAGTGGGCAGTGGGCAGTGGGCAGTGGGCAGTGGGCAAGATGTCACCCGCTCGACGGCCGGCGCCCCGTAGAGACCAAGAAAGGCGGCTTGGCGTTTGATGTTTCTGCTACCAACGGCCTGCTGCACCCGCCTGTGAACGTCAACGCCAGCTCGAAACCGATCCCATCCGCCTCGAGCTGGCGAGCCCCGACCAACACAGAAAACCCGTAGCCCCTCACTCGTCGCCCATAGCTTCAGGCCGTGCTCGCTCGACTCCACCGCTCGATCCTGAAGGCGCTGCCGCTGCCGTTCGTGGCCGCGTTCTCGGTGCTGCTGTTTCTGCTGCTGATGCAGTTTCTGATCGACAAGCTGCCGGACCTCGTTGGGCGCGGACTGCCACCGGTCGCTGTGGCCGAGCTGCTGACATACAGCCTCGCCTACATGGTGACGCTCGCGGTGCCGATGGCGTGGCTGATCGCGCTGCTGGCGGCGTTTGGGCGGCTGAGCGAGAGCCGGGCCTACGTGGTCGCAAAAAGTGCAGGCGTCAGCCTGCCCCGGCTGGCGTGGCCGGTGCTGGTCGTCGGGCTGGCGCTGACCTCAGGCATGGCCTACTTCAACAACGAGATGCTGCCCGAGGCCAACTTCCGCCTCGGCGGTCTCTGGCGAGACATCAGCGTGAGCCGACCGGAGTTTGCCCTCGAGCCAGGCGTCTTCTACACTGGCATCGACGGCTACGCCATCCGCGCCGACACCATCCCGCCGGACTCGTCGGGCCTGCTCGTCGGCGTGACCGTCTTCGAGCCGCGCTCCGCCAACGGGGGCCAGGCCGTGCTCACCGCGGAGCGCGCACGAATCCAGACGCAGTACGGCGGTCAGCGTCTGACCATGCTGCTCGAAGATGGCGAGGTCCACCAGCGCAAGGTCAACCGAGGCAGGGGTGAGCCCTACGAACGCCTCCAGTTCGAGCGCTACCGGATGGCATTCGACCTGAGCAGCCTCGGCGGCTTCGAGCGCCGCTCGCGCGACGGCGGCAGCCGCACCGACCGCTCCATGCGAACGTCCCAGATGCTCGCCTTCGTGGACTCTCTGGACGCGACCCAACGCCAGCGCGAGGTGGAGATCGCCGAGACGCTGGCCTGGCGTGCTCGCCCGAAGGCCGACACGACTGCTCTCGACGACGACAGCTTCGCTGCCCTCGCCCAACCCATCGCCGACGCTAGCCCGCCTATCCCCGCTCCGCCACCAGATACCAGCACAGCCCTCATTGGCGCCGACCGGATCGTGCTCGAAGGCCTCTCGAATGCCGCCCGCGAAACGGTGTACGACCTCGCTCTTGACCGTGCGGCGGCCGTCCAGAGCGAGACGGCCCAGATCGCCAGCGCAGCCGAGTGGGACGAGCGCCGGTCCACTCGCTACCGCGTGGAGATCTACAAGAAGAACTCGCTCGCGCTGGCGTGCCTCGTGTTTGTGCTGATCGGGGTGCCTCTGGGGCTCTCCATTCAGCGTGCGGGCGTCGGGCTGGTGGCAACGCTGGCGGTGAGCGTGTTCCTGTTCTACTGGGTGACGCTGGTGGTCGGCGAGAAGCTGATTGACCGGGGCTTCTTCCCGCCGTGGCTGGGCATGTGGGTCGCCAACGTGTTGGTGGGCGCCCTCGGGATCTACCTCGTGATCCGCGAAATGCGCGACCCGGCCTGGCGCGACCCCATCCGGGCGCTGGCCGGGCGGTTTGCCAAACGCGGCGGGTGACCCCGGCTCGTACATCGCCCATGCGATGGGCGACACGCCGCTCCTTCCATCCCTGACTCCGTGCTCATCCTCGTCCCCACCCCTGTCGGCAACCTCGACGACATCACCCTTCGCGCCCTCCAGGCCCTGAAGGATGCGGACGTGGTCGCGTGCGAGGACACCCGAACGACGGGCACGCTGTTTCAACACTTTGGCATCGACACGCCACGTGTCAGCTTTCACATCCACAACGAGCATGGGCGCGTTCGCCAGCTCGTAGACCGGATGGAAGCCGGTGAGACCGTCGCGCTGGTGTCGGATGCTGGGACGCCTGGCATCTCGGACCCCGGCTTCCTGCTCGTCCGTGCTGCCGCTGAGGCCGGAATCCGCGTAGAGGTGCTGCCGGGACCAACCGCGTTCGTCCCTGCACTGGTCGCCAGCGGGCTGCCGACGGATCGGTTCGTCTTCGAGGGCTTCCTGCCGCACAAGAAAGGGCGCCAGACGCGGATCCAGGCCATCGCCGAGGAACCTCGGACGGTCGTGCTCTACGAGAGCCCGCACCGGTTGGTGAAGCTCCTGCGCCAGCTCGAGGAGCACTGCGGGCCTGACCGACCGGCAGCCGTGGCGCGCGAGATCTCGAAGCTTCACGAGGAGACACGGCGCGGGACACTGGCCGAGTTGGCGGACCATTATGGCACACAAGCCAAGGTCCGAGGCGAGATCGTCGTGGTGGTTGGCGGTGCCTCCTAATCGCTAGATCGACGGACGGCCTCGAGTCGCAGGCGACCTCTACTTTCGAGCCGGTATTCTGCCTCGTTCCCCTCTCGGAGGAGATCCTGAATCAAGTTCAGGATGACAAGGTTGAATGGGCTTCTCGTCTCTGCCCCACTCTATGCGTGTTCTCCTTCTTGCCCTTGCTCTGGCTGCTGCACCCGCCTGGGGTCAGTCCGACCCCGACCTCACCGACGTTGAGCAGACGGTGTTGGACACGGTCTCTGAAGAGGGCATCCATGTCGTTCGCTTCTGGGCCCCGTGGTGTGGCAACTCAATGGCCGAGCTGAGAGCAGGCCTTGCGGAGGTTGTGGAGGCGCATCCCGATGTGACATTCACCTTCATTACCATTCGCAACGGGGTCGAGAGTGGCGAGAGCACCCTGCAGCGCTATGGCATCCCGGACCGTGTCCAGATCCTCGTTCAGCACGACGCCTCGGACTTTCTCGGTCAGTCCATCTCTTGGACCCCCACGACGTGGCTCTTCAACCGAGGCGGCAAGCTGGCGTATGCCTTTAACTATGGCGAGGTCTCCAATGCCATGCTGACCCAGGCCATTGCGAACGCCCAGAACGAGTGGCACCATGACTAACCTCGCCTCCCCTCGCACGGACGCCGAACGAACGGTCCACGACACGGTTCAGGCCGACGGCATCCACGTGATCGTGTTCTGGGCAGCGTGGTGTGGCAACTCCATCTCCCAGCTCAAGCGCGGGCTGGCCGACGCCATTCGCCAGCACGACGACGTGACGTTCACCTTCGTGTCGATGTGGGACGAGGGCCAGACCGGTGAGGCGACGCTCCGCGAGCATGGCATCCCCACGCGCGCCCAGATCGTGGGTCAACCTGGCGTAGGCGAGGAGGCTCCGAAGGAGGACCGCGAGATGACCTTTCTCGGCCTCCCCGTCACCTGGATTCCCACCACCTGGGTGTTCAACCGCAACGGCGAGCTGGCGACTGCCTTCAACTACGGCGAGGTCACGAAGCACCAGCTCGACCGTGCCATTCGGGGTGCGAAGAACAGCTGGTAAGTCGCCAGCTCGATGGGGACTGCCAGAGGCTGAGTGGGTCCCCTAGAAGCACCTCCCCGGGATGTCATCCCGAACCGCTAGGTCGGCGTAGCCAGCTTGTCGAGGGATCTCAGCGCGAGGGTAGCCTTGGCCGTCGGTAGCCAGAATTGAGAGGGATGCGTTGAGATCCTTCACTTCGTTCAGGATGACAGGAGAGGCATCGGACACATCGAGAGGTCACGCGCACGACGCCCCATCCGTTCTGCCACCGCCAGCTCGAGGCGCGAACGCGCGGCGCGTCTCCGTTGGGCGTTCGCCCGGGCCTCACACGGACCGGGGTATCTTCGCCCTTCCCCGCGCTCCCGCCGGGCCGACTCTCCCCCTGCGCATGACTGGCAAGCTTATCGACCGCCTCGTGGCGGCGGCCGTATTCCTCTACGCCCTCGTCCTCTACTGGATGACGATGGCCGAGACCTCGCCCTTCTGGGACTCTGGCGAGTTCATCGCCATCTCGAACGGCCTGCAGGTCTCGCACCCGCCCGGAGCGCCCTTCTACATGCTCGCCGGGCGGTTCTTCTCGATGTTCTCGGGCGTGTTCTCCGGGCTGTCGCCCGAGCCGGTCGCCTACGCCGTCAACTTCATGTCGGTGTTGTCCAGCGCACTGGCGATCCTGCTGGTGCATCTGGTCATTCTCCGACTGGTGCGCATCTGGACCGGCCACCCGGATACATGGACGCCTCTTCAGCGCATCGCGGCCAACGCGGGCGGTGTGATCGGCGCGCTGGCGTTTGCGGCCACGGACTCGTTCTGGTTCAACGCCGTCGAGGCCGAGGTCTACGCCATGTCCATGCTGTTCACGGTGCTCGTGGTGTGGCTGGCGCTGGTCTGGCGCGATGCCACGCGGGCCGAAGAAGCCGAGCTTCGCGCCCGTGGGGAGCACCCGTTCGGCCTCCACGCAGATCGCTACCTCGTTGCCATTGCATACCTCTTCGGGCTGGCGATCGGCATTCACCTGCTGAACGTCCTGACGCTGTTCTTCATCGCGCTCATCATCTACTTCCAGAAGATCGAGGCGCCAGGAGCCACGATGGGCCAGCGCATCAAAGGCCTCGCACTGACGGCCCTCGGATCGGCAGCCCTCTTCCTCGTCATCTATCCGGGCATCGTGCAGGTGCTGCCGGATCTGGCAGGCAAGTCTGGAGTGCCGGTGCTGTTCTTGACCGCGCTGGTAGCTGTGCTCGTCGGGCTGGTGTGGTGGACGCAGAAAACCAAGCACCCCATCCTCAATCTGCTGGCGCTGACCATCACGGTGGTGATGATCGGGTACTCGTCCTACGCGGTCATCTTCATCCGCTCCGCCGCCGATCCGCCCATCGACGAGAACGACCCGGAGACGACAGAGGCCATTGTCAGCTACCTCAAGCGCGAGCAGTACGGCAACACGCCGCTGCTGACGGGCAACACGTTCAACAACCGAACAGGCCAGATCGACGCACGCGAGACCACGTTCCCGCGCCGCTACTCGTCGGAGCCGAGCCACCTCAGCAAGTACGCGGAGTACTCCTCGGACATGGACTACTTCCTGAGCTACCAGCTCGGGCACATGTACTGGCGCTACTTCATGTGGCAGTTCGTGGGCAAGGCGGGAGATATCCAGGACACCGGGTGGATCAGCGGCCTCGGCGGCAAAGGGGATTTATCGGGCCTGACGCCTTCGGAACGCGCCGGGTGGAACGCCTACTGGGGACTCCCGCTCTTGCTGGGGCTTCTCGGGTTGATGTTCCACTTCAGTCGCGACTGGAGACGCGCGCTGGCGGTGCTGGTGCTGTTCCTCATCACAGGGGTCGGCATCATCGTCTACCTCAACCAGTATCCGTTCCAGCCTCGAGAACGGGACTACGCGTACGTCGCGTCGTTCTTTGCCTTCTCACTCTGGATCGGCATCGGCGCGACCGGTCTGATCCAACTCGCTACGGAGGCCCTCGCCAGCTCGGCGGCGACCGTCAAGCGCGTCGCGGCCGTTGGGCTGGCGGCGCTCATGTTCGTGGCCGTACCTGGTTGGATGGCCGTCGAGAACTACGACGACCACGACCGTTCCGGCCGCCGCATTGCCACGGACTTCGCGCGCAACCTGCTCGAGTCCACGGCACCCAACGCCATCCTGTTCACCAACGGTGACAACGACACCTTCCCACTCTGGTACCTGCAGGAAGTCAAAGGCGTCCGGCGTGATGTGCGCGTGGTCAACCTGTCGCTCTTGCAGACGCCGTGGTACGTGAAGCAGCTCAAGAACCAGTGGAGCCGCGAGTCTGCGCCCATCCCGATGACCTTTACGGATGAGCAGATCGAGGCCATCCAGGCGTCGCGCTTCGACCCTCAGCAGGTCTCCCTGCCGGTGGATCCGCGCGCGTTCGTGGACGAGCGCATCGCAGGCCGCGTGGATACGTCCGGAATGCCTCGCCAGATGACGTGGCAGCTCAATGGTCGCGTGTTCGGGGAGGGGGTGAACGTCCTCTATCCGAACGACATCGCAGTCCTCGACATCCTGAAGGCTGTCGCCGAGGAGGGCTGGACGCGCCCAGTCTACTTCGCCTCGACCGTCGCGCCGGATTCAGAACTGGACCTCCAGCCGTTCTTCCAGAACGAGGGCCTCGCCCGCCGCATCGTGCCCATCCGCCGGGACACCGGAGACCCGGATGGCGTGGTGGTCCCGGAGATCGTGGCCGACCGCCTCGGCAAGTTCCAGTTCCAAGGCCTCGATGACCCGGAGGTCTACCACGACGAGAACGCCCGCAACATGGCGGATGGCTACCGGACGCGCTTCGCCACCATCGCGATGGCGCTGGCCCAGCAAGGCCGGGAGCAGGAGGCCCTCGAGCTGTTGGACCGGATTCGGACCGCCGTCCCGACCGAAACCATTCCGTCGAGCTTTGGCGCACTCTACACCCTCTCCCAGGCCTACCAGAATGCTGGGCAGCCCGAGCAGAGCGTCCAGATTCTGAAAGACGCGGAGGCCCTCGCCTTCGAGCAACTCGACCGGGCCGACCGCTCTGGTGACCGTCAGCAGCAGAGCACCGCAGTCCAGTATCTCCAGTTCATCCAGCAGTCGTATCTGCTGAGTGGGCTCTACGAGGAGGCTGCAGCGTTCTCGAGCCGTCTCGCAGTGGCTGCAGGTGACCCTGCACTGGAACGCAGCGCGGACGACATCCGGCAACAGGCGAAGGCCATGCTGCGCGCTCAGGAGCAGCAGGATTCCCTCGCGGGGGGTTGAACCTCAAGCCACAACACAACGTCTTGAGCATCCGCGCATCTGTTGTCGCATACGTTGAATTGCTTGCGTCAGCCTCGGCGCAGGCACGCTACGAGCGAGATGTGCCTCACGCTTTTGTGCCCGGCGAGTTGATCGAAGCAGACGATCAACTGCTGCACATCAAGAGTCCTGCCTACGTTGATGCGTTCACGGACGCTGAGCATCGAGACCTTGCACATCTCTATGGCCTAATTCGAGAAGCAGCTCCCGTTGAAGCGTCGACAGTTGCTGAGCTTCAGAAGCGCCCCGAGTGGCGCCGAGTCATGACCTTAGCGAAGAATCTTGCTGTCCAGTTGAACCGGAATGCCAACCTCTGACCAGATCCTTCGCTAGCACTCAGGATGACAGAACGACTCGGTCGATATCACTCGCCAGCCCGTTCCTAGCCCGTCGTACCTTTCCCCTCGCTTCATTCTGTAGCCCATGCCTGCCCTCTTGACCTCCGCTGACTTCGACCGCGTGGCCGCGACGCTCGGCGTCCCGGCGGAGCCGCTCCCCGGAGCCGACGGCAGCCCCGGCGGCGTCCGCTTCGCGCTGGCGGATGCGGCCTCCGGACGGCGGCTCGCCGTCGAAGTGGTGCAAGCTGGTGGCGCGTCCCTGGTGAAGGTGTACGGCACCGAGTCCCACCTGGAGCTGCACGGTTGTGCGGGCGTCGTGACCTCGGATGAGTTGGGCGAGGTCATCTTCTTCGCGCGTGACGGTGGACGCGTCCACGGCATGGTCATCGAGAAGGCTGCCGCGTGCTCGCTCTACGCCAACGTCTCCGAGAAGCTGCTCTCCGCTGACTTCCTCGAGCTGGCGCCGGAAGTGGCCCAAGCCGCCGTCGTGCTGTCGATGAGTGAGCCCTTCTTCGAAGGCGACGGCGCCGAGTAGCCCCGCCACCGCGATGCCTGCTCCGGCGCCGGAGAGAGACGCCCAGGCATCGGGCCTTGAGGTCCACGCGGCACACCCCACTCGCCAGCTCGATCTGGCGACCGTGGAGGCTGTGGTGGACGCCGTGTGCCAGGGCGAAGGCGTCCGTGTCACCAGCCTGAGCGTTGTGCTGGCGGACCGCGAGACGGTGTGGACGGTCAACCGCGACTGGCTCCAGCACGACTATCCAACGGACGTGGTCTCGTTCGTTCTAGACGAGGCTGCCCAAGCCCAGGGCGACATTGACGGCGAGATCTACGTGGACCTCGACATGGCTGCGGAGCGAGCTGGCGAGTTCGGGGCGACTCCGGAGCACGAGGCCTTGCGGTACGTCGCTCACGGCTTGCTGCACCTCGTCGGCTACGACGATGCCACCGACGCCGAGCGCGCGGCCATGCGCCAGCTCGAGGACCGCTACCTCGAGCAGGTGACCTGAGAGGCGGCCAGGGCGAACCGGACGCAGGCTCCACACCGACGTACGAGTTCGGCTGAACCGGGGGTGCTCCTTTTCCCCACTCGGCCTCTCTCGAACCTCCCCCTTGACGGCGGCCTCCCCAAAGCGTACCCATACGGTCCCCCTCACTTCCCACCTTGCGATGCAGATCCGGATTACCGCTCGCCAGTTCGACGCCACGGATGGACTCCGCGACCACGTCACTCAGCAAATCGAATCCCTCGACAAGGTCTACAACGGCATCCTCGACGCCCACGTCGTGCTTACAGAAGAGGCCGAGGACCGTAAGCGCGCCGATGTGACCCTCCAGGTCTACCGCCAGACGATCACTGCCCAGGACACGGCACAGACCCATGATGCTGCGGTCCATGCGTGCGTCAAGCATCTTCGTCGCCAGCTGCTCCGCTTCAAGGACCAGCTCCGCGACAAAGGCGACCGCCAGGTCCGCGCCTGACGCCCCTTACCCCTCATGCGTGTGTTTGACCGGAGCAATTGTGATCCGTAGGGGCACGATGCATCGTGCCCCCCCGCATGAGATGACACCAGCTTCGAGCTGGCGATCAGACCAGCCGCTGCAGAGGCTCCGCCACACGCACCACGTGCCTGGCTGTGGACATGATGTAGAAGTGAATGCCGGGCACGCCTGCGTCCATCAGCTCGGTCGCCTGTTGCCGCGCCCATTCCACTCCGATGTCTGCCGTTTGTTCATCGGGCGCGGCCTCCACCTCGGCGGCCAGTGCCTCGGGGATCTCTGTGTGAAACACTTTCGGGAGGGACTGTAGCTGCCGCTTCGAGGTCAGGATTTTCAGCCCCGGCACAATGGGCACATCAATGCCCACGTCCCGGCATCGCTCCACGTAGTCGAAGTAGTGACGGTTCTCGAAGAACATCTGAGTGACCACGTAGTCCGCCCCCGCATCCACCTTTTTCTTGAGATTGAGGATGTCCCAGGTCATGTTGGGCGCTTCCTCGTGCTTCTCGGGATAGCCTCCCACGCCGACGCAGAAGTCCGTCGGCGCGGCGTCGAGCAAGTCTTCGAGGTAGTTCCCGGCGTTCATGTCGGTCACCTGCGCGACCAGGTCTGAGGCGTACTCGTTGCGCGTTCGGTCGGCGCGGAACGGCTTGGCAAAGCCCTTGTCGTCGCCCCGAACCGCCAGCACGTTGTGGATGCCGAGGTAGTGCAGTTCGATCAGCGCGTCTTCGGTCTCTTCCCGCGTGAACCCCTGACAGAGAACGTGCGGCACAGCATCAATGCCGAAGCGGTGCTGGATGGCCGCGCACAGCCCGAGCGTCCCAGGGCGCTTGCGCTTGACGCGCCGCCGGATGGTCCCGTCCGGCATCTCCTCATAGATGGTCTCGGCCGAGTGGCTGGTGACATCCACGAAGGGCGGACGGTACGGCTTCAGCGCCTGTACAATCTCCAGCACCTGGTCCACCCCTCCACCACGCTTCGGCGGGATGATCTCGTAGGAGAGCAGTGGCCCATCGGCGCGGTCGTAATGCTCGGTGACTTTCATAGGGGCAAGCTAGGGGCTGTGAGCCGTGCGCGGTGTCGCCAGCTCGAGGTCGACCCGTGGAGGTGCGTGCTCTCCTTCGAGGAAGGAACATCTCTCAGATCGGCACCGGGAAGAATGCACCGTGGAGCCTTGGCATCCGAACGGCCCTCGAGCTGACGTCAGTTCCGGCGGAGCCAGAGATCCTCCACCAGCGCACTGGGAATCTCGGTTGTCGAGCTGGCGTCGGGTGAGGCACGATGGGGCATGGCTGGCGCCTCGGCATGGCGCTGGTCCTCCACGAGGTCACGAAACCGAACGGGAACCGCCTGTCCACGCTCACGCGCGCGTCTCCGAAGAGCCGACGGATCGATCGGCAGCTCGCGCTCTGGAAACAGGATGCGCACCATCGTCACCACCGTCCACGCCGTCATCAGCACGATGACTGGAAGGGCGATCAGGAAAATGCTCGTGATGATGGCCGCCAATGGGGGGACGGGAAGCATCACGAGAAACATGGATCCAGGCGTGTCCCGCCAGTCTAGTTGGTAGCAGCAGGCTCGTCGGCGGGCGCGGCGTCATCCACAGGAGCCGCTTCGGGAGGCGCAGCCGCAGGCTCGGTCCCGAAAAGAACGGGGTCGGCCTCCTCCACGAGCGGAATGGCCTCGAACCGCTCCAAGACGGATTCGTTGGCGGCTTCGGCCTCGAGCTGCTGTTCCTGAATGATGTCGAGCGGCTCTCTCACACTTTCCTCGAACGTGCCCCGATAGCCAAAGTCCAGCCAGGTGATCCCAATGAAAATGACTACGAACACGATGCTGCCCACGAATACGAGCAGGTTGGTGCCCCGGTCATGCCACAGGTCCATGAAGAACGCCGCCACCAGAAACGCCTTCGCCCCTGCGATCCCCAGCGCGACCGGCACGCTGAGCGGTCCGAGTGGCAACCATCCCGCGCGCTCTCCGAACGCCGTCACGACGGTGAGCACCGTCAGAACCAGGAGCCCGACGAATGTCCGAATGAGGATCTTGGAATCGAAAACGTGGTGACCGCCGTGGTCCCCGTGCGAATCGTGAGCCATGAATCAGAGAAGCGTAATACGTGAGGGTGTCTGCAGGGACCTCACGCATCAGATGAGATACATCAGGGGGAAGACAAAAATCCAGATGATGTCGACGATGTGCCAGTACAGGCCCACGTTCTCGACTGGCGTGTACCACACACTAGAGTACGCGCCCTTCCATGCCTTCCACGCCAGAATCCCGATGGCGACGATGCCAATGAGAATGTGGATCGCGTGGATCCCCGTCATCATGTAGTAGATGGCGAAGAAGATGCCTGCGCGCCGCTCATGGAAGATCTCTTGCTTGGCGATCTCCTCTTCAGAGAGTGCGGCTTCGGCGTAGCCGTCGCCCGCAGCCGCCTCCTCAGAGTGCCCGGCATCGCCCGCGTGCCCCTCCACCACCACGATGGGCTCCAGCGCGGGAACGCCCGACAGCTCGCTCACCGTCTGCGTGTCCTCCGCCAGCTCGAAGTTGCTGCCCGGGAAGATGCCGTAGTGGAATTTGAGCTCGTACTCGAAGTACTTGACCACCAAGAAAGCGGACGCCAAAAAGATGGTTGCCAGCAGGTTGCCGATGAGCACCTTCCGGTTGTCCATCTGAATGCCTCGGATCGCCCACACCATCGTCAGCGACGAGAGCAGAAGGACCACCGTGTTGGCCGCACCAAGGAGCGTGTCGAGCTGGAGGCTGGCCGCTTCCCACACCTCCGGATAGAGCGCGCGGAAGATGCCGTAGGCCACGAACATTCCGCCGAAGAGCAGGATCTCCGTTGCCAGGAAGAGCCACATGCCCAGCTTCGAGGCCTCGAACTGCTGCTCCGAGGAGTGGAAGAAGAACTGCTTCCTCGACGGGTACATGTTTCCGTCGTAGCCCTTCGCCAACTCGGCGCCGTGGTGGCCGTCGCCATGAGCACCGCCGTGCTCGGCCACATGAGGATCGTCAACAGTGACGGTAGGTGTTGCCATGAGAGAGCCGGGTGAGGCCGAAAGCGGATTCTGAAACGCTACGGGAGCGAATGTCGAGCTGGCGACTACTTGGTGTCGATTTCCTGCGGGCCACCAGCGGTGATGGACGGAACGGGAGCTGGAGTGCTCTGTCCGTCGCCGCTCTGACCGTCGCCGGAGAACAGCACGTTGTAGTCATACGGGCCGTGGGTGACCAGCGGCGTGTGGTGGAAGTTGTGGTGGTCCGGCGGCGTCGTGGTGTGGGTCCAATCGAGCGTGGCGCCGCCCCATGGGTTGCCCGGCGCAGGCTTGCCCTTGAACATGGACCAGATTCCGTTGATGAGCACCACCAGCAGCCCGAGGCCGAGAACGTAGGACCCCACGGTGGACACCTGATGGAGCGGCTGCAGCCACTCCATGTCCGGGTAGTCATAGTACCGACGCGGCATGCCCTGGCTGCCCATGATGAACTGGATGAAGAACGTCAGGTTGAACCCAACGAAGATCAGCAACGCTGACAGCTTGCCCATGCCCTCGTGGTAGAGCTTGCCGGTCATCTTCGGCCACCAGAAGTGGATACCGCCGAGGAACGCCATCACGGTGCCGCCCATCATCACGTAGTGGAAGTGAGCCACTACGAAGTAGGTGTCGTGGAGGTGAATGTCTGCCGCCAGCGCGCCGACCATGATGCCGGTCACTCCGCCAATCGTGAACAGGAACAGGAACGTCAGCGCGTAAAGCATTGGTGTGGTGAGCCACACAGAGCCCTTGTACATCGTCCAGACCCAGTTGAAGACCTTGATGCCGGACGGGATGCCAATCAGGAACGTGATGAGCGAGAACACGATGCTCGACACCGGGCTCTGGCCGGACGTAAACATGTGGTGTCCCCAGACCAGGAAGCCCAGGAGCGCAATCGCCACGGAGGACAGCGCCACCGCGCGGTAGCCGTACACCTTCTGGCGGCTGAACGTCCCCATCAGCTCGGAGATAACACCGAACGCCGGGAGGATCATGATGTAGACCGCTGGGTGGCTGTAGAACCAGAAGAAGTGCTGGAACAGCACCGGGTCGCCGCCAAGAGCCGGGTCGAAGATGCCGATGCCGAGCGTGCGCTCCATCACCAGCAGCAGCAGCGTGATCCCGATCACTGGCGTCGCCAACACCTGAACGATGGAGGTAGCATAGATGGACCACAGGAAGAGCGGCAGCCGGTTCCAGGTCATCCCCGGCGCGCGCATCTTGTGGATGGTCACGATGAAGTTGAGCCCGGTTAAGATGGACGAGAAGCCCATCACAAAAGCCCCCATCGCCATCCAGATGACCGCCGTTCCGGTCTCCTTGGAGTAGGGCGTGTAAAACGTCCAGCCCGTGTCCACACCACCCGTCAGCACCAGCGCCATCAATGCGAGGCATGCGCCGGCGATGTAGATGTAGAGACTTAGCAGGTTGAGCCTCGGGAATGCCACGTCCTTCGCGCCCACCATGATGGGCAGGAGGAAGTTGCCCATCGTGGCTGGGATGGAGGGGATGATGAACAGGAACACCATCACCAGCCCGTGCATGGTGAACACCCGGTTGTAGGTGTCGGCATCCATGATCGAGCCCGCGCCATCGGGGCCGTTCACGAAGAACAGCTCGGTTCGGACGAGGATCGCCAGAATGCCGCCGACGGCGAAGAACACCGAGACGGCAACGAGATACATGATCCCGATGCGCTTGTGGTCCACCGAGAGCGCCCACAGCTTGATCCACTGGAACGCGCGCGCGATGCCGCGCACGTCATCCGCCGGACGGGGCTCGCGGAGATAGTTGTGGACGGGCTCGTGCCCGGCCGGGAACGCCCGTGCGCCAGCTCGAGCTGGCGTCTGCGGGGGGGGCGCTTGAGTTAGCGTCGCCATGACGGATCGGAGCGAATCAGAAAAAAAGGGTTACTCGACGGGTGCGGCGGCGTCAGGAGCAGAGGCCGTTGTGTCCGTCACAATGTCGGGGACCGCGAGCAGGGTGTCGGAGGGCAGCATCGCGCCGCTCAATTGCCGGATATAGGCTGCAATGCCCGCCAGCTGGTCCTCATCTAGCTCGTACGGCGCCATGTTGCCAGACTCGTAGCCTGGCGTCTTGTATACGTTGGGGTTTGCGATCGACTCATAGACGTACTCCTCATTGACCACGCCTTGCTCACTGCCCGGCCGTGGCTCTCCCCAGATGTTCTGCCACGTCGGCCCCACGCCTGGTGAGCCATCGATGGAGTGACACGCATTGCAACCCTGCGCGGCATGCATCCGCTCGCCCATCGCCACAGGCATCATCGGGCCGGTGCTGTAGCCATCGGGGAGGAACTCGTTGAACTCTCCCTGGCTTACCACTCGAATCCGAGCGCCCATGTCGGAGTGAGATGTGCCACAGTACTCTGTGCAGACCACCTGGTAGATCCCCTCCTCCGGAGCTTCAAACCAGACATACGAGTAGCGTCCTGGCAATACGTCGTGCTTGATGCGGAACTCGGGCACGAAGAAGCTGTGGAGCACATCGACGCTCGTCATCCGGAGCTTGATGGGCGTGTTGACGGGCACGACAAGCCCTTCTTGCCCTGCAATCTCAACCCCGTTGGCATACTGGAACGTCCAGTTCCACTTCTTCCCCACCACGTCGATCTCGTAGGCATTCGCTGGAGGCACTGTGGTGCTCACGTAGGCACGGAAGCCCCAAAAGAACACGATCATCACGAGAAGCGTCGGGACGACGATCCAGGAGATCTCGAGCCACTTGCTCTCGTGCACCTCTTGAGGTCGGTCGGCGTGGCTCTTCCGGCGGTACTTCACGATGAAGTAGATCATCGCCGCCAGCACGATCAGTGTCAGGATGGTGCTGGAGTAGAGGATGAAGTAGAAGAGAGCGTCGATCTCGTGTGCTGTGGTCGACGACTGCGGCGGGAGCCACGTCGAGGCTCCGTCCACCCAGAATTCTGAGCGTCCGACGGTCGAGTCCGCAGCGAGAGGAGCGATGGATTGCATGCGAGTCCGGCATGTGCCGGAGGCTTTATAGTGCAGGATCGGCGGGAAGATCGCCCGCTGAGTTGTCGATGGCCTGTCGCTGACCTTCACGCAGCCACAGTCGGGCCAGAAGGCCACCAAAAACGAGCAGCAGCAGTACCCCGCCAAGCTTCAGCGCCAGCGGGGCGTAGAACGCGTACCCGCGAGCGTCCGGATCGTACTGGTAGCACGTCATCAGAAACCGGTCGATGGTGGTCCCGACGGTGCCCTGTCCGGCTTCCACCAGCGCGAGGCGGAAGTTGCGAGGCTCGTGGACGACGCCGTAGAGATAGCGCGTCACCACCCCATCCGGGCTGAGGAAGATGAGCGCCGCGCTGTGGCCGTACTCGCCGATCACTGGATCGTACGCATAGCCGAAGCCCGCCTGGCGAGCAAGGCTCTCCACGTTCTCCTCCGTCTCGGGCGTGACGGTCCAGAAGTGCATGCCCTCTGCGGCATCCGGGCCGAGAGACCGCAGGTAGCGCGTCTTCACGCTATCGGCTCGAGCTGGCGTGTCGTTGGGGTCGAACGAGACGGCGAGCAGGTCGTAGTCCTGGCCCACCTCGAGGTCCGTAGAGGCCATGGCCTCCACGGCGCCGTCTAGAATGAGGCTGCAGAGCATCGGGCAGTTGTGGTAGACAAACGCCACCACCACCGGCTTTTCGTTGTCCATCAGGGACGCCAGCTCGGCGGTCTCGCCCTGCTCGTTCAGGAACTGAAGGTCCCGTGAGATGCGGCGCCCGAGTTGCTCGTCAATCAGCGTCTGGCCTTCGAGGCGGTTCGGGAGGGCGCCCTCTACTTTCTCTGCATCCGTGGCCCGGAAGTCCGAGGGGAACGTGACCTGCGCCAGCACGGGCGCTTGAAACACGACTCTTGCCTGCACCGATGCAGACGCCGCCAGAACGACGGCGGCCACGAAACATCCCAGGGAGCCGCGAATCCACATGGTTACTCTCTAGGCTCCTCGTCGTCGGGCTCTTCCGGTGTCTCTGCGGCATCCGTCGCGTCCTCGGACGCCTCATCGTCTACGGGCGCCACCACATCGCTGAGCGTCTCACGTCCCGTGGCTTCACGTACCGCGGCATCCGGCCCGAGGTCAATCCATGCCGTGTTGAACTCCTGACGCGTCCTGGCGCCTGCCGCACCCGCTGTGGAATCATACTGAGTTGCAATGACCTCCATCGCACGCTCGACGGGGACACCATAGCCTCCATCGACTGTCCGATAGTCATTCAGCTGGGACTCTCCTGCTGCGGTCGCAGACGCCAGCTCAGGGTACTCGGTCCCAATCTCGGCTTCGTCGGCGGTTTGCTGCTGGAGTGGAATGATGAACAGGTAGATCAGTCCGAACGCCAGTGCAGCCACGCTGACCACGATGGAGAGGACCATGCCCAGGAGCTGGCCGGACTCGAGGCCTTCGTCCTCCACTCCCATCTGGGCGAGGAGGGCTTCGGCGCTGTCGTCGCCAAGCTCTGCCTCCACTTCCAGCTTGGCCGTGTTGACGAGACCTGGAAGAGGGCCATTGGGCTCCTCCAGTTCAGGCGGAAGCGCCTCGCCTGTGTGTGGCGTGGCCTCAGGATCCTCAGGCAGAGCAGGGGTCGCGTTGTCGTCCATCGTGGCAAAGAAACGCCGGACCAGGCCGGACTGTTTTCAGTTTTTATTGAAAGGATTGCAAACAGGACGGGTTCCGGCCCTGCAGCAGCCCTCAAGCGAAGGCTCCGCCGACGCGATCACACATTCTCGAACTTGAGCGAGTCTGCGAAGTAGGGGTCGGCGTACGGCGTCAGCGCGTGGCGGCTAAGCCGCAGAAAGATGGAGCCCATGAAGAGGCTAAACATGCCGAGCCACATCCCAAACTCTAGCGCAGGAACCGCTGCGTCAACGCGCTCGAGGTGGATGTCATACATCGGGGCAGCGACAGCGTCAGGCATGGTCTGGAGGGACGCGAGGAAGGCTCCGCCGTCGGAGAGCATCGCGCTGGCGTGTCCAGCCGCTGCCTCGGGCAACATCGACGGCATGGTCATCCACCAGAGGTCCACCCAGTGCATCACCAACAGCCAGACAGCCATGGTGGCGATGACGGGGTAGATCCGCTTCGCGCTGCGGAAGATGAGAATGAGGAACGGCAGCACGAAGTGGAAGATGAACAGAGCCGCCGCGACGATCCCCCAGCCTCCGGTGAACCGCTTCAGGTACCAGACGGTCTCTTCAGGCAGGTTGGCGTACCAGTAGAGCATGTACTGGCTGAACGCGATGTACGTCCAGAAGACGACGAAGGCGAACATGAACTTGCCCATGTCCTGGATGTGCTCGGTGGTCACCTCCATGTTCAGCATCCCGCCCTTCTTGAGCAGCAGCGCCATGAACGTGATGAGGCACAGCGCCCCGAGCCAGCCGCCTGCGAAGAAGTAGACCCCGAACATGGTCGAGAACCAGTGCGGGTCTGTGGACATGATGAAGTCGTAGCTGGCGAAGGCCGTAGTGACCGCCATGATGGGGATGCCAATGGCACTCCACTTGTAGAGCAGCTTCGTGTTGTCGAGACTCGGCGTCGTGTCGTTCTGCACCGAGGCGCGGTAGAGCTTCGTGCCGAGCCACGTCCACACGAGGAAATAGCCGATGAACCGAGCCACGAAGAACAGCGGGAAGCCGCCCTTCGCCATGGGCCAGAAGAAGTAGCCGGCCTTGCCGTAGAGGATGCTGTCGTAGTACGCCGTGTCCTTCACATACAGCTCCGCGTGGCTCCAGTGGAACAGGTCGTGCATGCCCAGAAGAATGGGAATGCCCGCCAGCCCGAGGATCGGGAACGAGGCCATCATGGCCTCCGGGATGCGCCGAATGGTGGTGCTCCACTTGGCCCGCGTCACGTGCTGGATCATCACGAAAAACGTGGCACCCAGCGCAATAGACACGCAGAACGACCACGCGATGAGGTAGGCGAAGAGCGTCTTCGTAGTGGAGCCTGCCATGACGCCGACGAATGCGGTCACGGCCACCAGCGCGAGGCCGACGCCGAGCGGGATCGTCCACCAGCGCGAGGCACCATCGAACTGATACCGGCGGGGTACGGCCTCGCGGTCCGGGTCCACCGGGTCGAAGAGAAGACGGGTGATGGGGTTGGACATCGGGGTGGATGCGTGACCCGTGATTCGGGATGCGTGGCGAGCCTCTACCGAGGCCTCACGCGTTCCAAACCACGCATCAGTTCTGGATCGGAGAGTTCGGGTTGGACGTCGCGAGACGTTCGAGCTCAGCGTCGGGGAGGACGCTTTCGGGTGCCGCCTGCGACAGCTGGAGCGCGCGGATGTAGGCGACCACAGCCCAGCGATCATCTGGCGGCATCGCCTGGCCGTAGCTCGGCATGTTGTTGACGCCGTTGAGGATCACGTCGTAGATGTAGCCATCCGGCTGCGAGCGGAGGGTTTCGCTGTGGTAGGTCGGCGCGGGGACATAGCCATAGCCCTGACCGTTGTTGCCCACCATGATGATCCCATTCCCATCGCCGGCAATTCCGTGGCACATGGAGCAGTAGATGTTGTAGCGCTCCCGCCCCCGCTCAAGCATTGCGGCCGATACCTCCACGGGGACCGTCTCTACAAGCGACCCGTCTGCATTGCGCCCGAAGTGGAACGGTGCATTGTCGGTAGTTCTGAGCTGGCCGCGTGCGACCGTCCCGGCCACGGGTTGGCGCATGGCTGCACCGTCGGCAAACAGCGGGTTGGCCTCCTGTGCCTCGAAGCGCTCAACAAAGTCCATGTTGAGGTTCGGGTGAATGGGGGTCTTCTCGCTCTTCATCCCCCGGCAGCCACTGAAGGCGACCAGTGCGATGAGAACAACGGAGAGACGGATGTGCATGGTAAGAGATGCGTGATCCGTGATGGAGGTCTTCTCCTCACATCACGGATCGGCTAGATGTCGCCAGCGATGGGAGCCGGTGCGGGTGTGTGCTGAACCGGGACGGTCTCGCCTGGAGCAGAGACGGGTTCTGCGCCGTCATGCGAGATGGACTCCACTCCGAGCGCACCGGCATCGAAGAGATCGCTGGCCGTCGAGCTGGCGTCGAACTGCGCGTCGTTCACGCCCACATGAAGGAAGAAGCCATCATCGGTGGCGCTCGAGAAGCGCTCCGAGAAGAAGAGTGGGTTGTACGGCTTCGGAAGGCCATTGAGCGCCAGCATGCCACCGATGGCGGTCAGCGCCGAGAACAACACCGTCAGCTCGAACATGATGGGCACACTGGGCTCCCACGCAAACAGCGGCTTGTTCGAGATGTTGATGGGATATCCCTGGAGGTACGTCGCCAGCCAGTCGGGTTGACCACCAGCGCTCGTCCACCATTGGAGGAAGATGGCGAGCAAGAGGCCTGTGGCTCCGCCCACGAACACGAAGAAGCCCAGCGGCGAGGTCTTAAGACCCATCGCGGCGTCCATGCCGTGGATGGGGAACGGGCTGAAGGTGTCCACCTTGGTGTAGCCCTTCTTTCGGATCGCCTTCATGGCGTCGTAGAGCGCACCGGGGTCGGAGAACTCCGCGAGGAGCCCCACGTGCTGGTCGGCGGCGCGCTGGCGAATGGAGTCGAACATGGCTTAGGCGCGGTCGTCGGTGTCAGAGGTATCCACATCCGCAGACGAATCCACAGATCCCTCGTCAGCAGCCAGCTCGCTGTCTGTGGACTGGACGTGGGCGTCCTGCTGGTAAGAAGAACTGCCGGCCACCTCGAGCTGAGGATCGGCCGAGTGGCCATCGCCCGAGTGGTGGTAGAAGTGCGGATCGGCCTGCGGCATCACCCCCTTCACCTCGGCGATGGCAACCATCGGAACGAAGCGGAGGAACAGCAGGAAGAGCGTGAAGAACAGCCCGAACGTGCCCAGGAAGAGAAGCGCGTCCCAGATCGTTGGCGTGTAGTAGTCCCAGCTCGACGGCAGGAAGTCGTTGTGGAGGCTGGTCACGGTGATCACGAAGCGCTCGAACCACATCCCGATGTTGGTCGTGATCGAGATGGCGAACATGATCGGGATCGACCGGCGGAACTTCTTGAACCAGAAGACCTGCGGGAAGATGAGGTTGCAGCTCATCATCGCCCAGTAGGCCCACGCGTAGTCCCCGAAGGCTCGGTTGGCAAAGGCGTATTGCTCGTAGATGACCCCGGAGTACCACGCCACAAAGAACTCCGTGATGTAGGCAAAGCCGACGATGGTACCGGTCACGAGAATGATGATGTTCATCTTCTCGAGGTGATCCATCGTGATCAGGTTCTCGAGATTGAACACCTTCCGAGACACCACCATCAGCGTCACCACCATGGCGAAGCCGGAGAAGATGGCGCCCGCCACGAAGTAGGGCGGGAAGATGGTGGTGTGCCAGCCCGGCACAAGCGACACGGCAAAGTCGAAGGAGACGACCGAGTGCACCGAGAGCACCAGCGGGGTCGCCAGCCCGGCGAGCAGCAGGTAGGCCCGCTCGTAATGGCGCCAGTGACGGTTGGACCCCGTCCAGCCGAGGCTAAAGAAGGCCATGATGCGCGCCCGGAGCGTCCGGCCCGTCTTGGCCGCGCGGTCCCGCAGAGTGGCGAGGTCCGGGATGAGGCCCACATACCAGAACAGCAACGAGACCGTCCCGTAGATGGAGACCGCAAACACGTCCCAGAGCAGCGGGCTCTTGAAGTTGGGCCACATTGCCATCGAGTTCGGCAGCGGCAGCGTGTAGTAGATCACCCACACACGGCCGACGTGGAACGTCGGGAAGACGAGGGCACACGCCACGGCGAAGAGCGTCATCGCCTCCGACGCTCGGTTGATCGACGTTCGCCACTTCTGCCGGAACAGGAAAAGGACGGCCGAGATCAGCGTTCCGGCGTGACCGATGCCAACCCAGAACACGAAGTTGACGATGGCCCAGCCCCAGAAGACGGGGTTATTGAGCCCCCACACACCCGGTCCATTCCAGACCAGGTAGGCAATGGCAACGGTGAAGCACGCCATTCCGACCTGTGCCAGCCCGAAGGCCAGGTACCACCCAATGGGGGTCTTCTTCTCGGTGTGGTAGGACACCAGCTCGGTGATGTCGTGGAAGGACAGGTTGCCCTCCACGAGGGGGGCGTCCTCCAACGTCAGCGGCGTGCCATCCGGGTAGGTCGGCTCGCCGTCGCCGGAGCGGGCGTAAGCGGTCTTTGAGGTGACGGTTGCCACAGGGATGGGGGTGTCTAGGCGGACTCTTCGGTGTGCGATTCCTCAGCGGGCTCCTCTTCGTCGTAGGGAGCGTACGCCTTTGGAACCGACGGCTCCAGGCGGAAGGGATCGTAGTCTGCGAGGGCCGGGTTGGGGTTCCGGATCCTGGCGAGGTAGGTCAGTCGAGGCTTGATCGCCAGCTCGGCGAGGACGGCGTAGTTGCGTGGGCTCTGCTTGCTCTTGACCACTGCGCTGTTCGGATCGGTGAGATCCCCGAACACAATGGCGTTGGTCGCGCAGGCCTGCTGACATGCTGTAACCACTTCGCCTTCTTCGACCGCACGATCCTGCGCGTGCGCGTACTGCTGCACCTTGCGGATGCGCTGGACGCAGAAGGTGCATTTCTCCATCACGCCTCGGTAGCGGACGGTGACGTACGGGTTGGACTGCATCCAGACCTCCTGAGGGAGCACCTTGGTCCAGTTGTAGAAGTTGTAGCGCCGCACCTTGTACGGGCAGTTGTTGGCGCAATACCGCGTACCGATGCAGCGGTTGTACACCATCGCGTTGATGCCGTCCGGGCTGTGGACGGTCGCGTTGACCGGGCAGACCTGCTCGCACGGCGCGTTCTCGCAGTGGACACACATCATGGGCTGCGTCAGCATCCCCACGTTGGCTGGATCCTGGTCCTTATCCACCTCGCCACCCACGTAGTAGCGGTCCATACGGAGCCAGTGCATCTCGCGTCCGCGCGAGACCTGGTCCTTGCCAACAATCGGCACGTTGTTCTCGCTCTGGCAGGCCGTCACGCAGGCATTGCAACCCGTACAGGCGTTGAGGTCCACCGTCATGCCCCACTGGTTCTCCGAGTAGAGGGCGTCTGCGATGCGCGGGTCCTCGGACGCCTCATTCGCGTCTCCCCAGAGCGACGGGAAGTCTTCCCACGGCTGGTCCTGGACGTAATGGCTGACGTCGCTGGCGAAGTCCTCGTCCTTCTTGTACTCCTCCAACGAGGCGTAGCGTGCGATGAGGCGGCTCTTGCTCTCGATCGCCAGATCGCCCTGCATCCGACCGTGATCCTGCGTTGTGGCGACGAGATAGCCCTTGCGGTCGGTCCGCTCGGCCTTCTCTGCGCTCACCGCCGACACAATGGTCATCCCATCGAGCTGGCGAAGCGGCTCCGCGCGCTGGAGGGCTGCATCCCGACCCTCTCCGCCCCCGGCCATGTTGGCGACCGGGCCATATCCGTACGGATCCACGTCCTTGTCGAAGACGCGCTCGAAAATGTTCTGGTCCTTGATCTCGCGGCTCGACTCGAGCTGGCGCCCGTAGCCGAGGAAGACCGTCACGGAGTTGTTCGGGTGGCCGGGCTGAATCCAGATCGGAAGCTCGGCAACCCCGCCGCTCGGCGAGGTGATGCGGACCACGTCCACGTAGGCCTTGCCTGCCTTCTCGATGTCCTCTTCGTTGACCTCAAACCGCTCCTGTGCCGTGGCGGCACTCATCAGCGCAACGCCATCCCACGTCACCTTCGTAACGGGGTCAGGCGTCTCCTGCATCCACGCGTTGTTGGAGAAGTGGCCGTCATAGAGCGTCGGGCTGGTGCGGAACACCAGCTCGAGGTCATCCGCAGCCGGAGCGGTGAGGCCGCTCAGATCTGCCGTGCCTCCGCCAGCGCCAATCGACGCGAAGCCGGTGCCCGGCAGGAAGCCATCGTGGAGGAGGGTCCGCCACTCGTTCTCGAACGATCCGGTGAGGCGGCCGCGGAAGGCATCGCGGACCTGATCGTAGCCTGAGCCCGTGCGGCCCGTGGTGAGCGTGTTGAGGACTTCGAGGCCCGAGTGGGCGTCCTCGTACAGCGGCGCAATCAGCGGCTGAATCACTGACAGCGTGCCATCGTAGGCACGGGCATCGCCCCACGCTTCGAGGTAGTGGGTGGCTGGGAGGTGCCACGTGGCCCGCTGAGCGGTCTCGTCGCGCCAGAGGCCGGTGTGGATCGTTGCGCCACCGCGCGCGGCCATAGCATCCATCGCCTCTCCGAACTGGAGATCGGCTGGGAGCGAGTAGACCGGGTTGGTGTCCAGGCAGAGCACGGCGTCAACGGCCCCGCTGTTCATGTCCGCCACGAGCTGGCGGAGTTGCGGCCCCACGGACTCGATGGCCCCGGCCTGCGTGTCCAGGTACTCGACGGCGCTGCTACCGTACTGCCCGTTGAGGGAGGCCGCCAGCGCGTGAACCTGGGGTGGCTGCGTAGCGCCAGCCACGAACACGGCACGTCCGGAGGCACTCTGTACGTCAGCCGCGATGGCCGATACCATGGCCTGCTCGTACTCCGTCATGTCGACAGAGGCGTTGCCGCCTGCACCGAGGGCACTCGCCAGCGCGCTGGCGAAGAACGGCACCTTGCCGGCCTTCATCGCGACGCGGTGATCAGCCATGCCGCCCGTGTTCGTCATCGTGGACTCGGCCACGTACAGGCGGCTCATCGAAGGGCGGCCTGCAGCCTCGCGCTCCTCATACCGGCGGCTCTG
>JBCBZH010000007.1:0-38719 GCA_039815415.1 Bacteroidota bacterium | reverse complement strand
GCCCTGCCCATCCGCTGGGACGAATGCCGGGTTGGCGGCAAACATCGGGGCGTCCGGAAACTTCTCGATGAGCGTCGTGAACGGGCTGGCGCCGATGGGGATGGGGCCGAGCTGGAGGCCCACGATCATCGACAGCAGGAAGGCCTGGCACAGCGCGACCACCGCCATCGCGGGGGCGCCAAACGTCGCGCGTGACTGCAGCGAGATGGGTCCGATGTCCTTGGTGTTCGTCCACCAGCGCGCGAGCACCGCGCCGGTCGCGCCGGTCATGAGGATCCACAGCAGGAAGGAGCCCTCCTGCCCGGCCCAGAACGCGGAGAAGGTGTAGCGCCACGGCATGGCGTGGCTGGTCTGCTGGTAGATGTAGGCGTAGCTGAAGTCACGCGTGAACAGCGCGGTCCAGAGCATGGCCGACGCGACCGCACACCCGGCCAGCATGAGGCCCCACGCCCAGCGCCCGATGCGGCCCCAGTCTGCGGTCTCCGTGGCGGGGTCGACGACGGACGCGCGCAGAAACGCGCCGAGCGCAACGAGCGTGGCGACAAAGGCGATGAGGACCGAAATCTCTCCAACGATGCCGATCATGACAGGCCGATTTTCAGGTTGGGCTGAAAGTTAGATCCGATCTACGGACGGGCTGGCGAAGAAACGCTGCGAATGGTGCCGCCAGCTCGAGTCCAGCCCTCTTCTCGGGGGCCGCGGATCGGGCTGGCGAAGAACGGCGGAGGAGGGGCCGTGTTGCCTTGCCAGCGCCAGTTTGGATGCGTAGCGTCGGGCTCACTCCGTGGAATCCGGTCCGTATGCGCCTTGCCATGGTTCTCGGCCTGATGGCCGTTCTCGTCTCGCCAGCTCGAGCCCAAGCGTTTGGCTCGTGCGAGACGGGCACGGCCCAGCGGTTCCTGTCGAACAGCTTCTTGCAGGCGTCGGTGTTCAATACGGGCACGCTCTTCTTCGGGGGCTCCACCACCTCCGGCGATGGCTACCTCACCCCGAAGCAGAACGGGACCTCGTCGCTGTTCGCCGCCAGCCTGTGGCTCGGAGGCCTCGTAGAGGGAGAGATGCGGGTGGCAGCAGCCCGCTGCGGCGGGTTCGATTTCTGGCCCGGGCCGTTGGAGAACGCGGCGAATCCCCCCGCCGACTGCTCGGAGTACGACCGGATCTACCTCGTCTCGCGTGAGGACATCCTCCGCTACTACAACACCGGCGAGCTGGCGGACGACCTGCACGACTGGCCGTACCACCTCGGTGCGCCCGTCCTCGATGGCGACGGTGACCCGACCAACTACGATCTTCGCGCTGGCGACCAGCCGGAGCTGATCGGAGACGTGGCCGCATGGTGGGTGATGAATGACGCGGGCAACGATCACAACCCTGGAGCGCCTCTCGGTGTGGAGGTGCGCGTCCATGCGTTCGTCTACGGCGCGAATGCGGGGCCCATCAGCCCGGTGCTGTCTCAGACTTCGTTCTACCGCTACGAGATCATCAACCGGAGTCCGTCCACCATCGAGCCGATGTACGCGACGATGTGGTCCGACTCAGACCTGGGCGATGCAGGCGACGACATCATGGGGACGGACACGCTCCGCAACATGGTCTACGTCTACAACCACTCAAATGAGGACGCCAACTATGGCTCGCCGCCGCCTGCGCAGGGCATCCAGCTATTGTCAGGTCCTGTCGGGCTGGCGAATGGCCGCGACGATGACTTTGATGGGACGGTCGACGAGCCTGGCGAGCACCTCGGTGCCACCTCGACCATCACCAGCTTCAATGCAGGCCCCTTCGGAACATCCGACCCGGTGAGCACCGAGGAGTACTACAACTACATCCGAGGGCTCTGGCAGGACGGCAGCCCGATCACGGCGATGGGCTTCGGCTACAAAACGGATGGTCCCATCACCTCCTTCATGCTTCCGGGCGACCCGGTCAGCGGAGCGTTCTGGAGCGCGACCAACAGCGACGGCGCCGGAGACCGTCTTAGAGGCGGCAACCGGCGGATTCTTGTCTCGACGGGCCCGTTTCGTCTCGCCCCAGACTCCTCGGTCGTGCTGCTCTATGCGATGCCCTACGGGCAGGGGACCGACCACCTGAACTCGGTCGCGGTGATGCGCGGCTATGCTGGCAGCCTCCAGCGCATTGCCACCACCGGGGCCTTCGCCAGCTCGACCCGCGTTCCGGGCACACCAGGAGGCGGCGCTGGAGTGGGCGAGGACGTTCCACTCACGCTGACCCGGGTGCAGCCCAACCCCACCGCCGGGCCTGCCCGCGCCATGCTTACGCTTCCCGAGGACACGCACGTTCGCGCTACCGTGTTGGACGCACTCGGCCGCCAGCTCGAGGTGCTCGTGGAGGGCGTGCGTCCCGAAGGCGACACCGAGCTGGCGATGCCCGTCGGGCTGGCGCCAGGGACGTACCTGCTGCGGGTGGAGGTGCCGGGAGCCGTGGAGACACTGACCTTCACGGTGGTGCGATGATGAAGCGCGCGCTCCTGCTCGTCGGGCTGGCGGTGGTATTCCTCGCGTCGCCAGCTCGAGCCCAGGCAGTTGGCTCGTGCGAGACGGGCATGGCCCAGCGGTTCCTTGAGAACCGAGACCTGCAGGTGTCGCTGTTCAACACGGGCGGTCTTTTCTTCGGCGGCTCCACCACCTCGGGGGATGGCTATCTCATTCCGAAGCGCGATGGGAATTCGCCTCTGTTCGCTGCAGGACTCTGGCTGGGTGGCCTCATCGAGGGAGAGATGCGGATAGCAGGGGCTCGATACGGCGGCTACGACTTCTGGCCGGGACCTCTGGAGGACGCAGCCAATCCCCCCGAGGATTGCTCCGATCAGGACCGCATCTACATCGTCTCTCGGGAAGACATCGTCCATTATTACAACACGGGCGAGCTGACGGACGACCTCCGGGACTGGCCTCACCACCTCGGCGCGCCAGTTCTGGATGGCGACGGCGACCCGACCAATTACAACCTTCGTGCTGGCGATGAACCCAATCTCATCGGCGACGTAGCGGCGTGGTGGGTGATGAATGACGCCGGCAACGACCACAACCCGGGACTGCCGCTCGGCGTCGAGGTGCGCGTCCATGCGTTCGTGTATGGCCGGCAGGGGACGGTCTACAGCCCTGTTCTGTCTCAGACCTCGTTCTATCGCTACGAAGTGGTCAACCGGAGAGATCAGCCGATTGAGCAGATGTACGTCACGATGTTCTCAGACCCAGACCTCGGCGATGCAGGCGATGACTACGTCGGCACCGACACACTGCTGAACATGGTCTATGTCTACAACGACTCCAACGAGGACGCGGCCTACGGGACAGCGCCGCCCGCGCAGGGCATCCAGATTCTTCAGGGGCTCGTCGGGCTGGCGAACGGGCGCGATGACGACTATGACGGCATTGTGGACGAGCCCAACGAAGAGATGCGCGCGACCTCATCGGGGACCTTTATCGGGGGAGGGCCCAATGGCACCCAGGATCCGGGAAGGCCTGAGGGGTACTACAACTCGATGCAGGGCTTGTGGCCTGGAGGCACGCCCTACTACGAGTATGGAACCGGGTTTCAGCAGTCCGAGAGCGGGGCGCGGACCACGCGGTTTGTTTACGCAGGAGATCCCGTCACAGAGTCCTTCTGGAGCGAGGTGAACAGCGACAGGCAAGGAACCGACAATCCGCCAGGAGACCGGCGGATCGTGGTGTCCACGGGGCCGTTCCGCTTGATGCCGGATTCCTCCGTCGTGCTGCTCTACGCGATGCCATACGGACAGGGAACCGACCACCTGAACTCGATTGCGGTGATGCGCGGGTACGCCACGACCCTTCAGCGTGTCGCCAACAACGGGGCCTTCGTCCGCTCATACCGGGTTCGCCCCCCTTCGGACTCCGGGCCGGGACCCGCCTTGGAGAGCCCGCTCCTGCCCACGTGGGTGCGTCCGAATCCGTCCTCCGGCTCAGCCCAGGCCACGCTGACGCTCCGGTCCGACGCCCACGTTCGGGCCACCATCACCGACGTGCTCGGTCGCCAGATCGATAGCATCGTGGACGGCGTGCTCCCCGAGGGCGAGACGGTGCTGACGATGCCCGACGGGCTGGCGCCGGGGATCTACCGGGTGCGGATCGAGGTGCAGGATGTGGTCAAGACGCTCCCCTTCACCATGGTGCGATGAGGACGCGCGCCTTCCTGCTCGTCGGGCTGGCGGTGGCGGTCGCCAGCTCGAGTCAAGCGCAAGGCGTCGGCTCGTGCGAGTTGGGGAGCGCTGTACGCCTCATCGATTCAGGCGCCCTTCAGATGAAGCTGCGGAATACGGGGACACTGTTCGAGTATCCATACGGCGAGTCCGGTGCATCGACAGCGCGTGGATACGTCGTGCGTGATGGACGAGACCGCTTCCCGAATGCAGGCGTCAGTCTGTTGCTGGTGGGTACGGTTGAGGGAGAACCGCGCGGGGCGATGGGCTACTACTCTGGGTTCGAGTTCTGGCCCGGGCCGCTCGACGATGCGGGATCGCCGCCCACTGACTGTGCCGCCTACGACCGGATCTACATCGTTTCGCGCCGCGACATTGAGCGCTACTACGAGACCGGCGAGCTGACGGACGACCTCCGCGACTGGCCGCATCATCTCGGCGCTCCAGTCCTCGATGGCGACGGCGACCCGACGAACTATGATCTACGAGCTGGCGACCAGCCGGACCTGATCGGAGACGTGGCAGCGTGGTGGGTGATGCATGACGCGGGCAACGAGCATCGGCTTTCGAGAACCGAGCCGCTCGGAGTTGAAGCCCGAACCCATGTGTTCGTGTACGAGTCGGCATCTCTCGAGTTTCGGTACACACCCTTCATCCGGTACGAGATCGTCAACCGGAACGCGCACCCCATTGAGGAGATGTACGCAGGGAACTGGGCGAATGTCGAAGGCGACATTGCCACGAACCAGCTCATCGGGACAGACACCCTGCGGAGCGTGCTCTATCGCTATGACTCGGAGTACGAGAATCTCAGCGAGGTCTTGCCATCTTGGGGCATCCAGGTCGTCCAGGCTCCTATCGGGCTGGCGAACGGACGCGATGACGACTTTGACGGCAGCGTGGACGAACCGGACGAGCGGCTAGGCCTGACATCGAGTGCCGTGTTCATCAACGCAGGGCCTGATGGGACAAATGATCCGAGAGGCATCGATGAACTCTACAACGTCGTTCGTGGACGGTGGGGCAACGGGACACCACGCCGTGCGTACGGTGGGGGATTTCAACAGACTCAAGGGGCGATGACTTCCTTCATGTTTTGGGGAGATCCTGTCACGCAGAGCTTCTGGAGTGCCATCAACGCGTTTGGGACAGAAGAGGGAGTGTTCCGATATCGCCGCATCGGCATGGCGTCAGGCCCTTTCCAAATCGAGCCAGGCGAAGCAGTTTCGATTCTGTACGCCTTGCCCTACGGGCGGGGCACCTCCAACCTCCAGTCTGTCGCCAAGATGCGTGCGGTCGCCTCCACCCTCCAGCGTCTCCATGCCGAGGGCGTCTTCGCCAGCTCGCCGGTTGAGCGCCCACAGGAGTCGTCCGAGCTGGCGCTGGCGCGTATCTCTCCCAACCCGTCGTTTGGAACGGCGCAGGCGCTCCTGACGCTCCCAGCTACGGCGCACGTTCGCGCTACGGTGTACGATGCCCTCGGTCGCCAGCTCGAGGTGGTCGTCGATGGCGAATTGCCACGAGGTGAGAACAAACTGACCATGCCTGCCGGGCTGGCGCCAGGGACGTACCTGCTGCGCGTGGAGGTGCCGGGAGCCGTAGAGACGCTGACGTTCACGGTGGTGCGATGATGAGACGCGCGCTCCTGCTCGTCGGGCTGGCGGTGAGTCTCGCCAGCGCGAGCCATGCGCAGACGTTCGGCTCGTGCGAGACCGGAGCGGCCCACCGGTTCATCGAGACGCCGACGCTTCGGGCGGCAGTGATGAACACGGGGGGCCTCTTCTTCGGTGGGCAGACCACCTCGGGGGATGGCTACATCATTCCACGATGGGAGGAGACGCCACGTGGAGGCCCGGTGTCACCCATCTTTGCGGCAGGGCTCTGGCTCGGTGGGAGAGTGGATGGAGAGCTGCGGGTCGCCGCCGCGCGCTACGGAGATTGGGACTTCTGGCCGGGTCCGTTGGAGAACGCGGCCACGCCACCCACCGATTGCTCGACGCACGACCGGATCTACGTAGTCTCCCGGCAGGATGTAGCGCGCTACCTCACGACGGGCGAGCTGACGAATGACCTCCGCGATTGGCCGCATCACCTCGGCGCTCCGGTCCTCGATGGCGACGGGGATTCGACGAACTACGACTTTCGCGCTGGCGATCAACCGGAGCTGATCGGAGACGTGGCAGCGTGGTGGGTGATGAACGACGCCGGGAATGACCACGGCCAAAGTGGTCGGTCGTGGACTGCGGGGGAAAGCACACCCCTCGGCGTGGAGGTGCGTGTGCTGGCGTTCGCGTTCGGCAGTCCGCACACGGCGCAGAGCCGGGCGCTGACGCAGACCACCTTCTACCGCTACGAGGTCATCAATCGGGGTCGCCAGCCCGTTGACTCGATGTATGCAGCGATGTGGGCCGACTTTGACCTGGGAGATGGCGGAGATGACTACATCGGTGTGGACACGCTTCGCAATCTGTCGTACGTCTACAATCGTGAGGATCTGGACGCGGATTATGGTCAGGCCCCGCCTGCTCAAGGCGTCCAGGTGCTAATCGGCCCGGTGGGACTGGCGAATGGGCGCGATGACGATTTCGATGGAGAGGTCGATGAGGCAGGTGAGAGGCTGCGGGCAACAGCGACAGGGCCGTTCTACTGGCTGTGTGGTGTGTGCGACTACTTCTACCCCTTTCCCTTCTTTTCAGAGCACTATTTCTACATGATGCAGGGGCGGTGGCAGCATGGAGATCCGATCTATGAGATCTGGAACGGAGAATGGGTGCATGAGGGAGAGGCGCCAGTCACACGATTTCTCTTCTCCGGCGATCCGGTTACAGAGAGCTTCTGGAGTGAGATGAACATCGACGGCAACGGCACAAGGATGGGCGTGAGAGGCAGGGAGAGTTCGCTCGCCACTGGTCCCTTTCGACTCGAACCCGGCGCCAGCGCGACGCTGCTCTACGCGATGCCCTACGCCCGGAGCACGTCGCACCTCCAGTCCGTCGCCGCGCTCCGCGCCATCGCCTCGGTGCTTCAGGACGCCAGCTCGGCGGGCGCCTTCGAACGGTCGTCGCAGGTCCGAGCGGGCGAGCATGGAGGGCTCGGTGTGCGGGATCGCCCCGTGTCTCTCTCGCGGGTTCAGCCCAATCCCGTCTCGGGGTCTGCAGCGGCGCTCCTGACGCTCCCGGCAGACACCCACGTCCGCGCCACGATCCTGGATGCGCTCGGTCGCCAGCTCGAGGTCCTCGTGGATGCCGAGATGCCGAGGGGCGACCACGAACTGGCGATCTCTGCCGGGCTGGCGCCGGGGATGTACCTGTTGCGGGTAGAGGTGGAGCCGGGCGGTGTGGAGACGCTGACGTTCACGGTCGCGCAATGATCGGACGCGGGCTTCTGTTCGTCGGGCTGGCGGTGGCGGTCGCCAGCTCGAGCCAAGCACAAGACGTGGGGACGTGTGAGCATGGCACAGCCATCCGGTATGTGGTCAATGACCAGATCCAGGCGTCGCTGTTCAATACCGGCTCGCTCTTCTTTGGTGGGTCAACTACCTCCGGAGATGGCTACCTCATTCCCAGGGACACTCATAACTCGCCCATGTTGGCAGCGGGGTTCTGGCTAGGTGGGCTTGTGGACGCTGACCTGCGCGTCGCGGCGGCTCGGTATGGAGGGTGGGACTACTGGCCGGGGCCCTTGGACGCCGCCGCCAACCCGCCACAGGACTGTTCCGAGCACGACCGCATCTATGTCGTCTCTCGGAGCGATATCTCGCACTACTACGCCACGGGCGAGCTGACGGAGGATCTGCGCGACTGGCCCCACCAACTCGGCGCGCCCGTGATCGATGGCGACGGTGACCCGACCAACTACGACCTCGAAGCTGGCGACCAGCCGGATCTGATCGGGAACGTGGCGGCGTGGTGGGTCATGAACGACGCAGGGAATGAGCACAACCCCGGTGCTCCGCTCGGTGTCGAAGTACGAGTGCAGGCGTTTCTCTATGGAAGCAGGCGAGAAACGGCGAGCCCCGTGCTCCTGCAGACGACGTTCGTGCGGTATGAGATCATCAATCGGGGCCGCCAGACCATCGAGCCGATGTACGCCACCATGTGGTCAGACGTAGACCTTGGGGACGCTGGAGACGATTACATCGGATCGGACTCGCTGCGCAACATGGTGTTCGTCTACAACGACTCCAACGACGACTCGGCCTACGGCTCGCCGCCACCGGCGCTAGGCATCCAGATTCTTCAGGGTCCCATCGGACTGGCGAATGGACGCGATGATGACTTCGATGGGAGTGTCGATGAGCCGGGAGAATCTCTTGGTTCGACCGCTTCGGGGTCGTACATCGGCGGTGGGCCCGATGGAACGCAGGACCCCGGGAGGCCAGTGGAGTACTACAACTACATGCGCGGTCTGTGGGGAGATGGGTCCCCACGCTACGAGTATGGGACTGGCTTCCAGCAGGCAGGAAGTGGGATCCGCACGACCCGATTCCACTTCGCAGGCGACCCCGTCACCAGGGCGTACTACAGCGAGGTGAACACAGATGGGAATGGGACGGTCAGTCCACAAGGCGACCGCGTCATGATGGTGTCCACGGGGCCGTTTCGAATCGCCCCGGATGAATCCACGACGCTACTTTTCGCCTTCCCGTTTGGTCAGGGGACAGACAACCTCCAGTCAGTAGCAGTGATGCGCGGGTATGCCACAGCGCTCCAAGCGCTCGCCGCCGATGGGTTCTTCACCAGCTCGCCGGTCGAGATCTCGCGTCCGGAGCTGCCGGTCGAACTCGGGCTCTCGCATGCACGGCCCAACCCTTCGCGCCAGCCCGAGGTGCGCGTAACGCTTCCCGAAGACGCGTACGTCCGCGCTACGGTGTACGATGCCCTCGGTCGCCAGCTCGAGGTCCTCGTGGATGCCGAGATGCCGCGCGGCGAGAACGAGCTGGCGATCTCTGTCGGGCTGGCGCCGGGGACGTATTTGCTCCGTGTGGAGGTGGCACCGGGGGCTGTGGAAACACTGACCTTTACCGTGGCGCGCTGAATCGCCTCGAGCTGGCGAGGGCCTACCGCGCAGTCGCGGTCGCGCGAACCTCGCGGATGACAGTCACCTTGATCTGGCCGGGGTAGTCCATCTCGCGCTCGATCTGCCGCGAGATGTCCACCGCCAGCGTCTCCGCCAGCGCGTCGGACACGCGGCCGGTGTCCACCACCACGCGCACCTCCCGGCCCGCCTGGATGGCGTACGCCTGCGCGACGCCGTCGAACGTGCTGGCGAGGCTCTCGAGCGTCTTGAGCCGCTCCACGTAGCGCTCCAACGACTCGCGCCGGGCACCGGGTCGGGCGCCGCTGGCAGCGTCGGCCGCCTGCACCAGCGCCGCGATGGGCGTCGCCATCGGAACATCGTCGTGATGCGCGCCGATGGCGTTGGCCACGTCCGGGTGCTCCTGGAGCCTGCGGGCGATCTCCATCCCTGCAATGGCATGGGGCACTTCCAGGTTCTCTTCCAACACCTTCCCGATGTCATGGAGGAGGCCCGCGCGCCGGGCCTTGCGCGCATCGAGGTCCAGCTCGGCCGCCATAAGGCTCGCCAGCTTGGCCGTTTCGATGGAGTGGGCGAGCAGGTTCTGGCCGTACGACGACCGGTACTTCATGCGCCCCACGAGCTTCACCAGGTCGGGGTGGAGGCCGTGCAGCTGCAGCTCGAGCGCCGTCTGCTCACCGGTCTGGACGATCTCCTCCTCGATCTCCTCGCGCGTGGCCTCCACGATCTCCTCGATCCGGGCCGGGTGAACGCGCCCGTCGGCCAGCAGGCGGGAGAGCGAGAGCCGGGCCACCTCCCGGCGGACGGGATCGAAGCTGGACACGAGCACGGCATCCGGCGTGTCATCCACCACCACCTCGACGCCCGTGGCGGCCTCGAACGCACGGATGTTGCGGCCCTCGCGCCCGATGATGCGGCCCTTCTGATCGTCCGACGTGAGCAGCACCGGTGCGACCGTGTGCTCGATGGTCGTCGTGGCGGCGAGTCGCTGGATCGACTTGAGGATCACCTTCTGGGCTTCGCGCTGCGCGATCCGCCGGGCGTCGTCGCGGGCGTCCTTCACGCGTCCGGCCGCCTCCAGCTTGGCCTCGCGCACCATCTCGTCCACGAGCTGGCGACGGGCCTCCTCGCGGGACATCTGGGCCAGGCGTTCCAGTTTTCCGAGATGATCCTCCACCAGCGCGTCGAGGCGCTCAGCCTGTGCCATCACGCGGTCGTGGAGGTCGGCGATCTCCTGTTCGCGGGTGGCGATCTCTTGCTGGCGCCGCCCGACCGTTGTGGCGAGCGTGCGGATCTGCGTCTTGAGCGCGTTGGCTTCGTCGTGCCGGGCGCGGGCCTCGGCGGTCAGCACATCGAAGGCCTCCGCAGCTGCCGTCAGCGCCGCCTCTTTCTGGGCGAGCCGGGTGGTCTCCTGATGGAGCCGGGCCTGGGCGGCCTCGACCTTCTCGCGCGTGCGGGCCTTGCGCTCGTTCAGTTCTGCGGCCCGTGCGTCGAGCTTTTCGCGGCGGAGCTGGAGCGCCTCTCGCGTCTGGGCGATCTCGGCCCGAGCGGGCTCCGCCACGTCGCGACGGAACGCCTCGGCCTCCGCCTCGGCAGCGGTCTTGGCGTCGTGGGCGGCACTCAGCGCAGCGGCCCGCTCTCGCTCCCCGGCCCCGATCCGAACCACACGCCCGAGCAGTCCGCCCGCCACGAAGGCGGCAACGGCGGCGGCGATGGCGAGAACGAGGGGGGACATGGGGGACGATGGAGTGCAGGTGTGCTCCGGATGCGATCCGGCAATCGCCGGGGCGTGCAGAGCACGAGGACGAGACAAAAGGGAGACGCCGGGAGCCGTTTCGTCTCGTCGAAGGAGGCACCAGCCTGCAGCGCGTGGACGAGAACCTACTCGTCAGAAATGGTGGGGGCTCTCTGGACCCTCTCGCCTTCCGCGGCGGGAGGCGAACCTCCCAGCCCCAGCGACGAGCGCCGGGGTGCGGCCTGATGA
This sequence comes from Bacteroidota bacterium, assembly GCA_039815415.1. Taxonomy (GTDB): domain Bacteria; phylum Bacteroidota; class Rhodothermia; order Rhodothermales; family Rubricoccaceae; genus JBCBZH01. The sequence continues at coordinate 27,515 of JBCBZH010000007.1, read as the reverse complement.
TCAGGCCCGAAGCGGAACCCCCGCGATAAACGCTGTTCAGGTTCCCATGCTGTGGCTACAGACCGGTGGGCACCGACCAGGCAAGCCTGCTGCGATGCGGCCTTAAGATCGCACCAGCGCTGTGCCGTGTTCCTCAGGGCACAGCGAATTTCCGAGTGGGCGCGTGCCGGTTCGCCAGCTCGAGGTCCGCGTTCTCACCTACGCGTCAGAGGGCGAAGGTATAGGTGTACTTCGCGACGATAGACCGCTGCGAGGTGAACGGCCGAGCTGGCGATGTGTCCAGGCGGTGGGTATTGAACCCCTCATTGAGGACGAGGTAGAAGTCGTTGCCTTCGCGCGGGTTGTAGCGGAGGCGGATGTTCATCAGCCCCGCCTCGGCAGTGGAGTTGATCTGCAGGAAGGCCGCGGCCGAGAGCTTGGTGTTGAGCGCTGCCAGCACACGCAGGGTACCGACGTGCGCCGTGAATGCCTGATCCCGGTCTGGGAAGTCGATGCGGTTGATCTCGTAGCCGCCGCTCAGCTCGAGGTGCCTGGACGCGATCCACGTGGGGGTGAGGCCTGCCGTGACGCGCCAGCCGTCGTAAAACGAACCGGCGCCTGCGTTGACGGCCGTGCTGAGGGCACCGCTGGCGGGGAGCTCATAGCGTCCTTCGCCGGATGCGAACGTGTAGCTGCCGGGCACGACCTCAACCTCATCCGTCAGCTCGAAGCCCTCGCGGAGGTCATCGGTGTTCAGGGTGCCGGCAAGGTTGAACAGGGCGCCGGACTTGAGCTGGCCGTCCCAGGAGAGTCCAGACTCGGTCGACTCCACCGAGGTGTCGGCATTTCGGAAGAACTGAATCCGGTTGGCCTGGATCTGGTGCCGGGCGAACGGGGACCCCGGGGAGCCGCCCCATCCCTGGGAGATGGATCCGGCGATCACAGCATAGTCCTCACGGGTCTCGAACCCGAGGTCGGGGCGATACTCGCTGCCCGCACGGAGCGCGGTGATATCGTAGCTGGTGCCGGTGTACGCCCGGCGCGCCAGCGTCACACGCATCTTGGCAATGTCCCACGGCGCCACTCCGAAGTCCACGGCGTCATCGAAGGTCTGCACCCAGTGGAGCTGCAGAAACGACTGCTCGAACACTCGCACATCGGCATCCAGGCCCACGGCGATGTTGTAGGTCCCGTCCTCACCAAGTCGGCTGGTGACCATCGTGCCAGCCGTCGAGTTGGCGTTGAACACGGGCTGGCGAAGGCGCAGCACGCTGAAGTTCTCCGAGGGCAGCGTCTCGTTCTCGCCGATGCGCAGGCGGCCGGTCTGGAGGGAGATGACGCCGACGTCCCACGGACCTGCGCGCCCCACCAGCCGTCCGCCACCGAGCAGGGGCACCGCCTGCCCATCGTTGAGGCCGATGCGGCGGCTGTAGAACAAGCGGTTGGGGCCGCCCAGGGGGAAATCGAACAGGCTGGCGCGTTCGAGGAAGAACTGGCGCTTCTCGGGGAAGAAGAGCGAGAAGCGCGTCAGGTTGACCTGTGGGTCGTCGGCCTCGACCTGGGCAAAGTCTGTGTTGAGCGTCAGGTCGAGCGTGAGGTCGTCGGTGAGGCTCATCTTGAGGTCGCCGCCGATGTCGAACACCTCGCTCTCGGTGCGGAGATATGCGTCCTCGTCCTCGTTGAGGTCGAACGACTGCCCGAGTCCTGCCAGCGCGTAGGGAGTCACGTAGATCGGACGCTCGGAGCTGAGTCCCTCGAAGGCGACCGGCTGCATCTCGGAGGGCTTGACCATACTGTCGAAGCCCCAGTCAGGGGGAATGGCGGGGAACAGGTCCAGCTCGTTCTTGCGCCCGAGGTATCGGAAGGTGGACAGGCCCATCACCACGCGCCCGTCCTTGGGCTCGTAACGGAGGCTGGAGAACGGGATGCGGACCTCGCTGAACCAGCCCTCATCGGTAATGGTGGCCTCGGTGTCCCAGTAGGTGTTCCAACTCGGATCCGGGCTCTCATTGGCGTCCTTCGCGATGGCCGCGTCGGTGCGGGAGCCAGTGGGGGAGACAAGGAAGTAGACGCCGTTCTCGTTGTCCTGGAACGTGTCAAGCGCGATGGCGAGGTAGTCCGTGGCGAGCGTGAACAGGTCGCGCTGGAACGAGCTGGCGAAGACGGCCTCGGGCGGTGCGTAGCAACGGCACGAGAGGTAGAGGTGGTCGTCATCGTATCCCAGACGGATCTCGGTGCGCTCTGAGGGAGCGTTGCCGAACTCGGGCCAGTGTGTCACCAGCTCGAGAGGGGCGATGGCGTCCCAGGCTGGCTCGTCCACTCGCCCGTCAAGGTCGATCGGGCCGGTAAGGCGAGGCACGTCCATCGGAGTGCTTGTTCGGAGCACGCCCGGGGCCTCGCCGTCCTCAGCGACTGGCTGAGCCGCGAGAACAGCGGGCATGAGTGCAAGAACAAGGAGGAGGGTGAGGCGCACCATAACGAGCTTGGCATCCAGTGAGAGGACTCGGGAGGCCGTAGCGCGCCCAGGATAGGCCTCAAGACTCAAGCTTTAGGCGCGATCCCTATCACTCGGAAGCGGAATGAGGCCTCGAGCTGGCGAGGCCGAGTCGCTACGCCGGCGCCTCACCGACCGCGCCATCGCCGGATGGGCCGTCGAGGGCTTCTGTCAGGCGCTCGCTTAGCACCCCGGCCTCCACCTCCACTTTGGCCTTGATCTGGTCCGTCTCCGCTTTGGCTGCATAGAGCTCTTCCGCCAGCTCGAGGGCGCCGATGATGGCGTGGGTCAGGTCCGGCTGGGAGGGGAGAGCGGTGCGCAGGCGCCGCAGGCGCTCGTCCACGCGCTGGGCGAGGTGGACGGTATACGCCTCGTCGCCGGGGGCGACGCGCAGCGGGTACTCGCGGTCCAGGATGCGGACGCGAATTGAGACCATCTCACTCATGTCGGATCAGGCTGCGGCCTCGTCCTCCGAGGCCTCTGGAGCTTCGAGCACGCGGTCGATGGCGTCGATGAAACCCTGGATCTGGGCGCGGACGTCCTCGGGGTCGCCTTCGAGCGGCAGGGCGGGGCCGCCGGCCTCAGCGACCTGGGCCGCCAGCGCGACGTTCTCAGCGCGGAGCCGCTCGATCTCGCGGGCCGCCGTCTCCACGCGTTCGCGCAGGCGTGTGAGCGCCCGCCACTCGGTGCGAGCGGGCTCGTCAGACGATGCCGGAGGGCGCGGCTCGTCCGGGCGCGTGGCGTCAGACTCCATGCAGCCAGTGAGGAGGCGATAGGGGCAAGGGACAGCACAAGATAGGCACGCTCCCTTTTACTGCAGGATTACGCTTGGAGAGGGGCGCCAGCACGACACTCACCGCTTCGAGCTGGCGAATCCCGCTTAGGACCGGAGCGTGGCGCCGAACTCAGACTCCAGCACCTTCACGATGCGCTGCACGCGCCCGTCCACCTCCTTGTCGCGCAACGTCCGGTCGGCGCCGAAGCGGAGCGACACCGCGAGGCTCTTAGAGCCCTCGGCCACGTGCTCGCCCCGGTACACGTCGAACGGGCGAACCTCTTGCAGGAGCGGGCGCCCCGCTTTCCGAATGGCGTTGAGGATGGGACCCGCAGGCTGGCGATCTGGAATCACCAGCGCGAGGTCGCGCTCGACGGTCGGGAAGCGGGAGATGGGCGTGTAGCGCACGTCGTCCTGCGTCACCAGCGCGGCGATGCGGCCCCAGTGCAGCTCCGCTACGAAGGCTGGAGCCTGGAGGTCGTAGGTGTCCGCCAGCGCGTTGGAGATACGCCCCAGGCGACCGATGGAGGTGTCGCCCACGCTCAGGTCGAGCGCGTAGGCCGTGAGGGCGCTCGGCTCCGGGTGGGGGGTCTCGGTGACGGTGCGAAGGCCAAGGCCATCGAGGACAGCTGTCACCACCCCCTTGAGGTCATAGACATCCATCTCGCGAGAGGGGGCATTCCATGTCGCGGGCGTGCTGCCGCTCAAGCCAATTACCAGCGACGTGTGCTCGTGGTAGCCCTCGACATCGCTCGAAGGGTCCTCGGCACGTCGGTACACATGGCCGGCCTCGAACAGCGTGAGCTGCCCGGCGCCTCGAGCCTGGTTGTAGCTCATCGCCGTCAGCAGGCCGGTCAGGAGCGACGGACGCAACGCGGCCATCTCCTGCGAGATCGGGTTGAGCGTTTCTACAGGCGGAGCCGCGAGGCCCGTCCAGTCGGCGTCGGCGAAGTGCTCGGCGGTTTCCTTGGGGACGAGGGAGTTGGTGGCGATCTCTCGCCCCCCGAGAGCGGCGAGCTGACGACGGACATCCGCGAGCTGGCGAGCCCCCGGCGTGTCGCCAGCTGGGATGAGTGGCACAGGCGTAGAGGCCGGGGCCGGGAGGCGGTCGTAGCCCCACAGTCGCGCCACCTCCTCAATCACGTCGATCTCGCGCTCCACGTCGGGCCGGAACGGCGGGATGACGACAGTGAGGCTCGCGCTAGCCGCGTCGTCCGCAGCTGCTGTCAGGCTCTCCTTCTGCATCAGAGACTCGGCGAAGGCATCCAGGGTGTGGTCTTCGGAGGGGCGCACCTCGAAGCCGATGGCCGTCAGGAGCCGGACGATGTCTGCACGCGGCACCTCCATACCCAGCACATGCGCCACGCGCGATGGTCGCAGCTCAACCGTACGAGCCTTGTAAGGGATCGGGTGCTCATCGATGCGGCCGCCAACGAGGGTGCCGCCCGCCAGCTCGACGGTGAGGTGAGAGGCGCGGGCGACGGCGTAGGGCGGGCGCGTGGGGTCCGCGCCGCGCTCGAAGCGGTAGCTGGCATCGGTCTGCATCCCGAGGGCCTTGGCCGTCTGGCGGATGGTGGCCGGGTCCCAGGTTGCGCCCTCCATGAACACGCGCGTCGTGGCATCGGTCACCTCGCTGTCCAGGCCGCCCATGATGCCCGCGATGCCAACCGTCCCCTCGCCGTCGGCGATGACGGTTGTGCCTTCAGGGAGCGTGCGCTCGGTTCCGTCGAGTGTCGTGAAGGTCTCCTCAGCGTCGAGCTGGCGAACGATGAGCTGATGCTGTGCAAGCTGATCGAGGTCGTAGGCGTGGAGCGGCTGGCCCGTCTCCATCATCACGAAGTTGGTGATGTCCACCACGTTCGAGATAGGCCGCAGGCCGATGGCACGCAGCTTCTCCTGCAGCCACTCGGGCGATGGTCCCACGGTCACGCTCTCGATCACCATCCCGACGAAGCGTGGGCACGCCTCCGGCGCCTCGATGGTCACCGTCGCCAGCTCGTTCACCGCGCCGCCGATCTTCGGAATCTCGATCTCGGGCTGGCGAAGGGGCTGGCCGGTGAGCGCTGCTACATCACGCGCCACGCCGATGTGGCTGGTAGCGTCGGGGCGGTTGGGCGTGATGGCGAGGTCGAGCACGGCGTCGCCCGGTAGCTCGCCGCGCTGGGCGAGGTACTCGGCGAACGGCTGGCCGATGGTCGCCGCCGGATCGAGGACCAGGATGCCGTCGTGGTCCGTCCCGATCCCCAACTCGTCCTCGGCGCAGATCATGCCCATCGACACCTCGCCCCGGATCTTGCCCTTCTTGATGGTGACCGGCTGGAGGCCAGACCCGTCCCGCGCAGGCAGATCCAGAACCGTCCCGACGGTCGCAACGGGCACCTTCTGGCCCGCCTCCACATTCGGCGCACCGCACACGATCTGGACGGGCTCGCCGAACCGAAGGTCGGCGCCAGCCAACTGGCGACCGAGATCCACATCACAGAGGCGCAGGCGGTCCGCGTTGGGGTGGGGGCGTACATCGAGCACGTGCCCGACGAGTACTCCGGGTTCCGCCTCGACCCACGAGGGGCCAGTGCGGGTGATCTCCTCCAGCTCGAGGCCGGACATGGTGAGGGCGTCTCCCAGCGCGTCGGCGGACAGGCCGTGCGCCACGTAGTCGGAGAGCCAGTTGGTGGATACGTTCATATCTGGGGATTGGGGGATAGGTATTGGGGGTTGGGGATTGCAGGAGGGCGCGTAGAAGCATCCCCCAACCCCTAATTCCCAATACCCAACACCTAAAACTGACGAAGGAAGCGGACGTCGTTCTCGTAGAGCAGGCGGATGTCGTCGATGCCGTGGCGGAGCATGGCGAGGCGCTCGACGCCCATGCCGAAGGCGTAGCCCGTGTAGCGCTCCGGGTCGATGCCGACGTTCGCCAGCACGTTGGGGTCCACCATGCCGGAGCCGAGGATCTCCATCCAGCGGCCGCCGCCGGGCATGTCCGGGTCGGCCCACCAGATGTCCACCTCGGCCGAGGGCTCGGTGAAGGGGAAGAAGCTCGGCCGGAACCGCATGCGCGCCTCGCGGGCCGGGCCATCCGAGCTGCCGAAGAAGGCCTTGGCGAAGGCGGTCAGCATGGCCTTGAGGTCGGCGAAGCTCACGCCCTCGTCCACCACCAACCCCTCCACCTGATGGAACAGGCAGTAGCTCTTGTACGAGATGGCCTCATTGCGGAAGACACGCCCCGGTGCAATCACGCGAATGGGCGGCTGCTGCTGCTCCATCACGCGCACCTGGACGGGCGACGTGTGGGTGCGCAGCACCACGCCCCGGCCCTCAGGAGCGGGAGCCTCCAGGAAGAAGGTGTCCTGCATGTCCCGTGCCGGGTGGTTGGGCGGGAAGTTGAGCGCCGTGAAGTTGTGCCAGTCGTCCTCGATCTCCGGTCCGCGCGCCACGGCAAAGCCGAACGACTGGAAGATGGCCTGGATGTCTTCCAACGTCTGCGTCAGCACATGGAGGCTGCCGGGCTCGGTCGGCACCGGGGCGCGTCCGGGCAGCGTCAGGTCGAGGTCCGTGGCCTCGGCGCTGGTCGCAGTCGCCAGCTCGTTGAGGGCCTCGTCGAGCCGGGCCTGGGCGGACTGCTTGAGCGCGTTGAGGCGCTGGCCGAGCTGGCGGCGGCTCTCGGGCGGGGCCGCGCCCATGCCTGCGAACAGGTCGGTGATGGCGCCAGACTTGCGGCCGAGGTAGCGGATGCGGAAGGCCTCGGCCTCGTCGGCGGTCGTGATCGGGCTGGCGTCGATCTCAGCCTGGACGGCGTCGATCTGGGCGTCGAGCGAAGGTTCTGACATGGGTAGCGAGCGGAGAACGCTCTTCGGTCGGAGACTCAAGAGGTCTGGAAGATCCTACCCCTTGTTGTCATCCTGAACGGAGTGAAGGATCTCAACGCCAAGCGATCAGAGCATGGCAGTCGATAGCCATAGCAGGTCTTTGCGTTGAGATCCCTCGCAAGCTCGGGATGACAGTTCTTTTGATGGGGTAAGCATCAACAAAAACTCCCGCCGGGCCGGAGCCGGGCGGGAGTCGTGGTCGAGCTGGCGAGGGCGGCCCTTAGGCCGTGGCCTGCTCGACCACGGCGGTAAAGGCATCCTTGTCGTGAACGGCGAGGTCGGCGAGGACCTTCCGGTTCAGCGAGATGCCGGACGTCTTGAGTCCGTTGATGAGACGCGAGTACGTGGTGCCGTTCTGGCGAGCGGCCGCGTTGATGCGGGCGATCCAGAGGCGGCGGAACTGCCGCTTCCGCTGGCGGCGGTCGCGGTAGGCGTACTGCATCCCCTTCTCGACGGAGTGCTTGGCAACGGTGTAAACGTTGCCACGGCGACCCCAGTAGCCTTTCGCCTGCTTGAGAATCTTGCGGCGACGGCGACGGGAGGCCACGAGGTTTCGTGCTCGGGGCATCTTGGTTCCGTGGGTTAGAGGGTGCGGATCATCGAACCGGGGCTCGGGAGATCCAGGAAATCAGTGAGGGTGGCCGCGATGGCCGGTCGGGGACGGCGGGCCGTCCTAGACGTTCAACATGCGCTTGACGCGCCCTTCGTCCACTTTCGCGACCAGCGTCGTCTCGCGGAGATTGCGCTTCCGCTTGGGCGACTTCTTGGTCAGGATGTGGCTGGCGAACGCCTTCTTCCGCTTGACGCGGCCCGTTCCGGTCAGCTTGAACCGCTTCTTGGCGGCGCTGTTGGTCTTCTGCTTTGGCATGGGAGGGTCCCGGTCGGGGGCGATAAAAACGCCGCCCAGGCTCGCGCGAGCGGGCTCGCGACCGTCCGGGCGGATTGGTGAACGCGGAATCTAGGCGTCGTGGATGGGTGCGACCAACGCCAGCTCGTTCCAGAGGCCGTTCTTCACCAGCATCTCGTGGGACGTGAGTTTGGTCACCAAGGCCCCAGACCGTGTCATCCCGAGCCTGTCGAGGGATCCCAGAATTGCACGACGCGTCCCCAGCTCGAACCGAAGGTCGGCGTTAGCCAGCTGGCGCTGTGCTCAGCGGAGATTCCTGAATCAAGTTCAGGACAGGCTCTTCGACTCCACCCTTCGGGTTCCGCTCAGGATGACAGGAGTGTCGGGTGCGTCTCTTGTCGCCAACTCCTTCAATCCTCCTGTCTCGAGCCGGTGCCGATGCGCTGGCCCATCCGAAGTACGTTGCCCGCCGTCAGCTCGAGGGCGGCACGGTCAGTCTCGAACGCCAGCACGACGCTGCTGCCGAGCAGGAAGCGCCCGATCTCATCTCCGGCCTCGAACGCGAGATCGTGCTCGGTTACCTGTTTCTGGCGGTACGGAGAGGCGGGGCCATCCCAGACCGTTTCGATACTCGCCACGATCATGGCGCCGACCATCACGACGAGCATCTGCCCGTGCTCGGTCTCGAACTCCATGACCAGCCGCTCGTTCACGGCGAACAGCCCTTCGATTCCCGCTTCGGTGGTCGCATTGACCGAGAACAGCTTGCCCGGAATGGCGACCGTTCGCACGAGACGTCCCGAGAGCGGCAAGTGGACGCGGTGGTAGTCGCTGGGGGAGAGGTATATCGTTGCGAAGGCGCCGCCGTCGAACGTCGAACTGGCGCAGACATCCGCCAGGGCGCTGAACGAGTAGCGGATGCCCTTGGCCTGCAAGAGCTGGCCGTGCTCGATCCGCCCCGCCTGGCTCACCACGCCATCCGCCGGGCTGACGATGGCGCCGGGCGCAGAGTCGATGGGACGCGCATCGGGCATCAGCGACCGCGTAAAGAAGTCGTTGAAGGACCGGTAGCTGGCCAGATCCGCTCGCTCGGCGTCGGCCATGTCGATGCCGTACACGCGGGCGAAGCCACGGATCAGCGGGCCTCGAACCCAGCTTTCGGAGGCCGCCAGCTCGCCGACGGCTCGGGAGATCAGGTGCTGGGGAAGAACCTTTTGAAGGCGGACGAAAGCGCTCATAGTCGAGAAGCCCGATCACAGAATCGCCAGCTCGGTCCGGGGAACGAGCTGGCGAAAGTCGCGGACAGAAGACGCCTAGTTGTTGCTCTTCTCGGGCGTCAGCATAGTGACCATGCGGCGGCCCTCCATGAGCGGCGGCTGGTCCACCTTGGCGATGTCTGAGAGGTCTTCGATGAATCGCTCCAGCACGGCGAGGCCACGGTCCTTGTAGATGATGTCGCGACCTCGGAACTGGACCCACGCCTTCACCTTGTTGCCCTGGCCGATGAACTCGCGGGCATGCCGCATCTTGAAGCCGTAGTCGTGGTCGTCTGTGTTGGGGCGAAAGCGGACTTCCTTCAGCTCGCCCTGGCCCGCCTGCTTCTTGCGCTGCTCCTTGGCTTTCTTCTGCTGCTCGTAGCGGTATTTGCCGTAATCCATGATCTTGGTGACCGGTGGATCGGCGTTCGGCGAGATCTCCACGAGGTCGAGGCCTCGAGAGTTGGCGAGCGCGAGAGCGTCCTCAGTGGACATAACCCCTTTCTGTCCTTCGCCGTCGATGACGACGCGGACCTGGGGGACGCGGATGTTGTCGTTGATGCGGGTATCCGGCTCGCGGCGAGCGGGCTGCGGCCGGCGGGAACGTCGTCTGGCTATGGTAGACCTCGAAAGTGGTTGGACAGTGCGAGAGGTGTCATGTGTGTGGTTACGAGCCCTCCTGCGTGAAGGAGATACGCCCAGAGGGCTCTCGGGTTCGGGCGAACGCCTTGAATTCTCCCGATTCTGCGGCAAGAGGCATGCCTAGCTTGCGGAACCGTCTCGCCCCAGCCTCGCCCCCATGGACTTTACCGATGTCGACCTCCGTGTGGGTACCGTTCGCGAGGCCACCCAGGCCGAAGATGTTCTCGAGCTGGTGATCGACTTTGGCGGGCTGGTCCGAACGGCCCAGTCGCGCATCACGGAGCGCTATTCCGCCGAGGATATGATCGGGCGTCAGGTGGTCGCGGTGACGAACGCGCCAGGGGGGAGCGCCGTCGTGCTGGCGGCCGTCAGCCCGTCGCAGGGCGCGGTGCTGATCCAGCCGGAGATCCCGGTGGTGGACGGGACGCAGGTGGTTTAGTGCATCGTGTTTGCGGGGTGTGGCGGAATCCACAGGTAGGGTGCCGCATTACGCTGAATACCGTCTGGAGTGGCTTGGTAGCGTAGGGCACAGTTTCACACCTGCACTCCATGACGCGCTTGGTTCTCCTGGTTCTTCTCGTCGGAAGCGGCACAGCGATGGCCCAATCCTGGCGCCCCGTTCTGAACGATGCTGGGATCGATCCGGCGCTGCATGGGGTCTGGCAGTCTCGGGGGTACGGATGGGTCTTCGATATCCGCCAGGATGGGGCGACGGGATACGATGTGAGCGCGGCAGGGTGTCTCGGCGAGGAAGCGCAGACAACTGAGGAGATGAGCGCGTGGGCTCGTGTGTTCTCCGTCGAGGGAGAGAGCGTGCAGATCGCCAGCCAGCCCCAGAATGCAACCCGATACGTGCTCGATCCGATTCCAGTGGTGCCTTCGGCCTGTGCCTCCCCGCTAGGCGATTCGCCGCGCGAGGTCTTCGCGTATGCGTGGCAGGTGATGGCCGAGCACTATGCCTTCTTCGATCTCTATGGCATCGACTGGGACGCACGTCGTGCGGATCTCGAGCCTCGCGTCGAGGAGGACATGAGCGATGCCGACTTGTTCGATGTGCTCGTCGAGCTGTTGGAGGGGATTGAGGATGCGCACCTCGTCCTCCAGGCAGAGGTGGACGGGGAGCCACGACGGCACCGAGGCAAGGGGGCACAGGTTCTTGGACCCCTCCTTGAAGCGGCATTCGCTGCGCAGGATTCTGTCGCGTCAATGGGAGCCTTCGCCAATGCCTGGTTCATGGAGAACCAGCGTCGCATTCAGGAGGACGTCCTGGATGCCGGCACAGTCGTGGTGTTGGGAAACAACGATGCAGTCTGGGGGCGTCGTGGTCAGGCCGGGTACCTGTTCATTGGCGGAATGGGAGGGACCCGGTTCGGAGATGGACTCCCGTTTGAGGAGCAGTTGGCCGCTGTTGACTCTGTGTTGGACCGGGCGCTTCTCGATCTTGCAGACACGGAAGCACTGGTTCTCGATGTTGCGCTCAATCAGGGAGGTTCGGATCGCATCGGGCTGGCGATCGCAGGGCACTTCACCAACACGGTGAGCACAGGCGTGACGAAGACCGCGCACGGTGCAGAGGGTGTGGACCCGCAGCCGATCTCCTTGAGGCCCGCTTCGGGAGTGCGGTACCTCAAGCCGGTTGCGCTGCTGACCACAGGCGTGACGCTCAGTGCTGGGGAGACCTTTGTCCTCCAGATGCGCGCATTGCCGACCGTGACGCACATTGGCGAGACAACTCGGGGAGCGCTCTCGGATGTGCTCTTCAAGCCGCTCCCGAATGGCTGGATGCTCCGGCTCTCGAATGAGGTCTATCGAGATTCAGAGGGCATCCTGTGGGAGGGGCCGGGGATCACTCCGGAGGTTTCACTACCGGTGTTTTCGACCGGCGACCTCCATGGGCACTCGGCGACGCTGAGGTCGGTTCTGGATTGGCTGAATCAGGTGGTGGAGGGGTAGCCATTGGCGCCCCGCCTGAAACTCTGTGACGAGGGCTACCGAAGAGCGGACCTAGTTCGGTTTCTACAACCACAATGACACGATGGCTGTACCTCTCGCCGCTGGTGCTGATCCTTCTGGCTGGGTGCTCGTCGGCTCGGCCTGACCGCTCACCGCCAGCGGGGTTGGATGACCACGTCCATCGTCTGATGGATGAGCACAACGTCACAGGCGTCGGGCTGGGGAGAATCGAAAGTGGCGAGCTGGTGTGGACGCGGTACTACGGTGAGCAGTCGCCCGGCGTCCCAGTGACCGCCAGCACGATGTTCAACACCGCGTCCGTGCACAAGGCGGTGACGGCCGAGCTGGTCCTGCGGCTCGTAGATCAAGGGCGTGTGGATCTGGATGAGCCCATCTCCGCGTACTACGTCCATCCGGATATCGCGGATGATCCTCGTCACGAGAGCCTGACGCCTCGGCTCATCCTGACCCACCAGACCGGCTTCCTCAATTGGCCCTACAACTACGAGGATGGAACGCTCGCCTTCGTGAGGGATCCAGGCACCGAGTACGGCTACTCAGGCATCGGGTTTATGATCTTGGGTCGGTTCCTCGAGCGCAAGCTCGAGACCCCCTATCCTCAGCTCGTTCGGGAGGTCATCTACGATCCCCTGGGAATGGATGGCGCGTCGTCGGTCCTGGAGGCCTGGATGGAGGACCGGGTGGCACACCCGACAGATTCCGAAGGGGCTCCCTTTCCCGACTTTGCTCTCGATGAGGGCTACTGGAATCCGGCCGACGATCTGTACGTGACGGTCGAGGACTATGCGACCTTCCTGCTCAACGTGTATCGGGGTGGCGGCGTCAGTCCAGAGATCCGTGAGCTGCGTACCCGTGTGCAAACGGACCTACGCGAGGACCCGATCTGGGGGTGTGATGGCGGAGCGGTGGATCCATGTCCTGAGCCCTTTGGGCACAGCCTCGGGTGGTTCGTGTACACCTACGGTGACTCGGTCAACCTGCAGCATGGCGGCAACGACCAGGGTGAGGCCGCCAATGGCTACATCCACCTCGATTCAGGCAACGGGCTGGTGGTGTTCGTCATCGGGGCCAACGGCATCCTGGCGTGGCCGAAGATTGTGGATGCCATCGACTCCGAGCAGTCGTTCACGACCACCTTCAACTACATCATCGCCAAGTTCCTCTCCGGGGACGCGGAGTAGCGGGAGTCTCCAGCCCGTCGTAGGGCGCGGTGCGGCGCCAGCCGGAGATCCCTGTCGTGGACGAAACGCAGGGGACTGTGCGTCAAAGGCGGACAAGCGGGCGCGTAACGAGCCCATCGCGAGTGTGGAGCCGAGCGATGTAGATGCCCGGCGCGAGGGCCGAAAGGTCGATGTTGGCGCCTCGGGAGACCGCCTCGCCGTGGAGGACCACGCGGCCCCGAAGGTCCGTCACGGTGTACCGTTCGATGGCGACCGACGCCCGGACGGAACCCGAGGTTGGGTTCGGCGAGAGCACGAGCGATTCGGTGTCCGGCCTGTCCTCGGTCGCGACCGGAGGAATGGAGGTCACTTCCAGAGTCTCCAGGTCGAGCGCGAGGGCGAATCCGTCGAACGACCCGAGGCTGGGGCCCGCCAGCCCGGCTTCGGTCATCCCCCCGATCGCGAGCACGCCGTTGGCAAGGGCGGAGAAGCCACGATCCTCGCCCGCCGTTCCAACCTGTGCTGAGGCAATGGCGTCCAGGTCTGCGGTGTACGACTGCACCAACACATCGCCGGTCCGACGGGTGGGATCCGCATTCGAGCTGGCGAGGTCGCCGTAGGTGTACCCCACCGCGAAGAGCGTCCCCTCCGGTCCGATGTCGAGCTTCCGGAACATGTCGGACTGTGCCGTTCCGCTCTGGACATACACGGGGGAGCTGAGGTCAGAGTCGAAGCGGACGATGAAAGCGTCTCCGTCTCCCTGATGGGGGCCGCCGAGGGGTCCCGTCGTGTAGCCCGCGGCGTAGAGGCGGCCATCTGCGCCGATGGCGTTGTCGAGCACCCAATCGGCTTGCTGACCGGGGCTGTTGATCGACGTGGCGGCAACGCGCTGAGGCATGTCCCTGTCGAGCCCTTCGTAGAGACTCAGGAAGCCGACGGACCCGCCTGCGCTCATGTACCACCCGCCGGCGAGCAGGCGTGCCGACCGCTCCCCGGTGGCCGGGGCGTAGGAGAGCCCTCCCCACGCTTCGCTGACGAACACCGGGCCGGTCGCGGCAGGGGCTTCGGTCACCGTCCACACCAGCTCGAGCGTCTCGGTGTCATACTTGGCGACGAGGTAGTCGGGGTCGGTGCCGGAGGCGTTGGGCGACGATCCTGCACCGCTGACATAGAGGCCACCCCTGCCATCGAGCACGGCATTGCCGTAGCCATCCAGGCCAGGGTTTCCATACTGGTGGGTGTCGACGATCTCGCCGCTCGCGAGGTCAATTTTGAGAACGATCGCGTCCCAGCGCCCTGCGTTGGTAAACCCGTCCAGAGCCCCAAGCGTCCGGCCGACGGCGTAGAGGTAGGTGTCGTCTGTGGTGCCATCGAACAGCAGCGTGCCATTCGTGACCGCTAGCTCGAGCGTCCAGCCGCGCGAGCCATCGGGGCGCACTTGGGCGGCAAAGAGGTGGTTCTCGGCGGCCGACGCGCCGGTGAGAGAGCCATCGGTCGCGCCGGTGAGAGAGCCATCGGTCGCGCCGGTGAGAGAGCCATCGGTCGCGCCGATGAGATAGACGTTTCCCTGGCTGTCGGCGGCGACGCCTCCGACGATCTCCTTGCCGGTGGAGCCCACCTGGGCCAGGGCTCCAGAAACGGAGGGGCCACCGGGGAAGGGCGCCGCGAAGATGAAGTTGACGCCGTCGTTGAGCGCCAGGCGCTTGGAGTCATTGCAGAGGCCTTGGTCGTCGCGTGGCGGGTTGCCGCTCACGGTGCTTCCCAGCACGTCGCAGGGCCAGATGAACGCGATCAGGTCGATGTCCCCGCCCCCGGTGTAGAAGAGATAATGGCCCTCCGTCGCGACGCCGTCGGTTTCAGATGCGTAGAGGAGCCGGTACTCGTCAGCAGTACCGCGAAGTTGAATGGTCCCGGCGTTGTAGTCGTAGTTCTGGATGACGGCGTAGTCATCGTCGATGCCATCCGACCCTTTCAGGAAGAAGGGAATGGGCACGTCGGCCGTGCCCAGAATGATGCGGTCTCCGGTCGGACCGTCGTAGGCTGCCTCCAGGTCCAGGTTGTTGACGCCACGGACGAGCTTGACCGTCCCACTTCCCGGGAACGGTTCACTTGGATCGACCGGCATGAAGGTGTCGTACCCGTTCGTCTCGCCCTCCATGTAGTCGGTGTCGAAGGCGGTGTACTCGATGTCGTTGTAGGGAGTCCCCGAGCCAAAGGTGAAGTCTCCGGGGGCGACAAAGCCGCCCTGCAGCAGATCGACCGACTCCTGCGGCATGGCTGGGAAGGCCCGCGCCCCATCGAGGAGGTCGGCATCGGTCTGCGCCGAGAGAGCCGGGGCAAACAGGAGGGCAGCGAGAAGAGAGGCAACGCGCATGGGTACGGAGGAAGACCGCTCTCAACCTCTGTCCCCTGCGCGTCCCGTTCGCCACGAACGTCCACGCGACCGATCCCGATTCTGTTACGATTCTGTCGAGGTCGCAGTGACGTCGCTCGACCCGGTTCTGCGTCGCCAGCTCGAGGGGCGGCTACGCACGGCCGAGCTGGCGGTCGATCTCGTCCTGCATTGATGCCGCCAGCTCGTTGAGCGTGGTCGTGCCCTGGTCAGAGTCGTCTCCCAAGCCGTGGCGGCGGACGGACACCAGCTCGGCCTCAGCCTCCTTGCGGCCGAGGATGAGCATGACTGGGATCTTCTCGACCTCCGCGTCGCGGATCTTGCGGCCGGTCTTCTCCGAGCGGTCGTCCACCTCCACGCGGAAGCCGGAGGCGCGCAACGCGCTGGCGACCGACTCCGAGTAGGCGTTCTGGTCGTCGGTGATGGGGAGGATGCGAACCTGGGTCGGCGCAAGCCACAGGGGCAGGTTGCCGCCCGTGTGCTCCAGCATCACGCCGATGAACCGCTCCAGCGAGCCGAACGGCGCGCGGTGGATCATCACGGGGCGGACCCGGTTGTCGCTCTCGTCGACGTAGGTAAGGTCGAAACGCTCGGGCAGGTTGTAGTCGAGCTGGACGGTGCCGAGCTGCCAGGAGCGTCCAAGGGCGTCCTTGACCATGAAGTCGAGCTTCGGGCCGTAGAACGCGGCTTCCCCCTCTTCTTCCACGGTGTCGAGATCCATCTCGGCGGCAGCCTCGCGGATGGCCTGCTCGGCGGCGTCCCACTGCGCAGCCTCGCCGATGTACTTGTCGGTGTTCTCGGGGTCCCGGAGCGACACCTGGGCCGTGAACTCCTCGAAGTTGAGCGCCCGCAGAACCGTCAGCGTGAGGTCGATGACGCCCTTGAACTCGTCCTTGACCTGCGCAGGCGTGCAGAAGACGTGGCCGTCGTCCTGAGTGAAGCCGCGGACGCGCGTCAGGCCACCCAACTCGCCGGACTGCTCGTACCGGTAGACCGTTCCGAACTCTGCCAGGCGGACGGGCAAGTCGCGGTAGGAGCGAGGCTTGTGGTCGTAGATCTGCGTGTGGTGCGGGCAGTTCATCGGTTTGAGCAGGTAGCCCTGCTCGTCACCGCTCATCTCGTGCGAACGAGCGTCCGGGTCCTCGCCCTCAGGCAGCGCCGGGCTGGCGTTCCCTTCCAGCATGGGCGGGAACTGCGAGTCGGAGTAGTACGGATAGTGGCCGGAGGTGCGGAACAAGTCCAGCCGTGCGATGTGGGGCGTGACGACGGGCTGGTAGCCGCGTCGCATCTGCTCCTCCTTCAGGAAGTCGATCAGTGTCTCGCGGAGGAGGGCACCCTTGGGCAGCCACATCGGGAGGCCGGGGCCCACCGTGTCCGAGAACATGAACAGCTCCAGCTCGCGTCCCAGCTTGCGGTGGTCGCGCTGCTTCGCCAGCTCGAGGCGCTCCAGGTGCTCCTCCAGCATCTTCTGCTTGGGGAAAGAGACACCGTAGATGCGCGTCAGCTGTGGGCGCGACTCGTCGCCGCGCCAGTAGGCGCCCGCCGTGTTGAGCAGCTTGACGGCCTTGATGGGCTTCGTGCTGGTGATGTGCGGCCCGCGGCACAAGTCGGTGAAGCCGCCCTGCGTGTAGAACGTGATCGAGCCGTCCTCAAGGCCCTCTAGCAGCTCGAGCTTGTACGGATCCCCCTTGTCCTCGAAGTGAGCGATGGCCTCGGCCTTGGGGACGTCGCGGCGCTCGAACCGGCTGTCGGTGCGCGCCAGCTCGATCATCTTCTTCTCGATGGCTGGGAAGTCGTCCGAGGAAAGCACCGGGTGATCCGTCTCCGAGAGGTCTACGTCGTAGTAGAAGCCATTCTCGATGGGCGGGCCGATGGCGAGATGCACACCGGGATAGAGCGCTTCCAGCGCCTCCGCCATGAGGTGCGCCGACGAGTGCCAGAACGCCATCTTGCCGCCGTCCGAGTCCCACGTCAGGATGGAGACGGTGGCGCCGTCGTGCAGCGGTCGGTCAAGGTCGCGCACCTCGCCATCGACCTCAACGGCGAGAGCAGCACGGGCGAGGCCTGCAGAGATGGACTGGGCGAGGTCGCGGCCGGAGGCGCCATCGTCGAGCTGGCGGACGGAGCCGTCGGGGAGGGTGATTTGCATCGGGCACGGAATCGGGCGGCCCAGAAGCTACCGAGGCCTCGTGCGGGTGACGGCATGCGGTGTCGAAGACGGGACGGAATCCGATTCGTCAGCTCGAGGCGTCACGCGCTAGTCAGCGTGGGGTAGGTAAACCTCAGCTTGTCTGCAATCATCGCGCGGGCGAGGCGAAGCAGCGAGAGGTCGCCAAAGATGGCTCGGCGGAACGCGCCCCGGCCCAGCACGCCGCCCTCACGCAGCACCTCCGACAATCGAAACTTGCTTCGGTGGAGATGGGTCTGCCCCCGGAGGACGGCGCGAAACTCTGCAGGCATCCAGTCCAGGGCTTCCAACTCGGTGTGCACGTGGTGTGCGAGGGCCTCAGCCGCTTGCGGAGCGCTGGTGTCTGTAGCCAGCACGCGGTCGGTGAGGCGTGCCGAGAGGGCCTCAAATCCTTCGAAACCGCCTCCCACCAATCCGAGGTGTGTGAACCCGGTCATGTAGGTGTCGCGGTCGAGCTGGCGTCCGGTCTGTGCAGCCCCGAAGCGAAGAGTTAGCAGCCGCACAAACTCAGTGTAGGCGCCGAGGAGCCAGAGCACAGAGACCGGCTTCCAGAGGCGGGGATTGGCCCAGGCGTGGTAGGCTGCTGCCACGATGCGGTCGTTGGCTTTCAGGAAACGGGCCTGAGCCTCCGCGAGAGGAGCGAGGGCGTCGTGGCTGATGCGTGGCAGCCGCCCATCAGGCTCTCGTGCCGTGAGCAGCAGATGCGCCAGAACCCCAACGCTGTGAAGCGACGAGTAGAGTCCCTTCGAGAACAGCGGGTCTACGAAGCCTGCCGCTAGCCCGATGAGCGCCCACCCGTCGCCGACCGTCTGCGTGGGACGATGCTGCACGCGCCCGGTCCGCGTCCACGGACGCGCGGCTCGAGCGCTGGTGAAGGCCTCCTGGAGGAGGGGCGAACGCGCGACGAACTGGCGAAACTCATCCTCGGGTGTGAGGTCAGGACGTTCGGGCCAGACGCGCGGGTCCAGCATCAGCCCGACGCTCGTGAGTGGATTCGTAGCCCGGCGGTGGTTTCCGAACGGAATGCGCCACAGCCATCCACCGGGGAAGACGTGATGGATGGTGCCTTCCTCCATGCGAAACGGGACCCGGTGCTGGGTGCGTGCGGAGGGCGCCACTCCCACCATGTGGGTGAACAGCCCTCGGCTGTGAGTGTGGAGATTCGGAGCTGTCGGCGCCAGATCGAGCTGGCGAACGAGCACCGAGCGGAGGCCCGTCGCATCGGCGACAAAGCGGGCGTGGACCGTTTCGGTGCCGGTCTCGATGCGGGCGCCCTCAGGGCTGAACTGGACCGACCCGACACGCGTCCGCTGGCGAACGTTGGCTCCGTATCGGATGGCGGCGTGGACGAGGGCAGCGTCTGCGTCCTGACGGAACAGGTGCAGCTCGTGGCCGTGCGGCTCCCGTGGGATCACGGCCTGGAGCGTGCAGAGAGGGTCCGAGACGTCGTGGTGACCGTCGGAATCGTGGTGGAGGAAGCCGAAGTGACGCTTGACGCCGTGGCTGGTCCCAGCCCGTCGGAGGAAGGGCTCCGAGGAGAAGTACGCCAGCTCAGGGACATCGTACAGCATCGCCAGCGCGCGGAGCGTCTCGCTCGTCTCCAGAATCATCGACTCGCCGATGGCAAAGCGAGGGTGGACCCCGGCCTCCAGGACGACCACCGAAAGCCCTTGTCGCGCAAGGATGGCCGCCAGCGCGGCCCCGGCGAACCCGGAGCCGAGAACGGCGACATCGTAGCGGGGCGGAGGCATGATTGTTTAGTTGCCGAGGCAACAGTATACTTTCATTAAGTTGCTTCGGCAACAAGATGTGTTCATGCCCCTAGCCATCCGGGCCGTGGCGAGGATCATGCCGTGGGTTCCTCGGAGCTGAGGAGTTCGGTCTCCAGAGTCGCCAGCACGTCGGAGAAGGTCTGGAGGGCGTCCGGCGGAACGCTCGAAAACAGTGCCCGGCGTGTTTCCACAATCACGGGAAGGACCTGCTCGACCCGCTCGCGTCCAGCGTCGGTCAGGAACAGCTGGAAGCGACGGCCATCGGCCGGGTCGGGCTGGCGCTCGATGTGGCCGGTACGAATGAGCCCGGCGACCTGCCGAGAGACGTTGGGCCGGTCGTCCAGCACCGGGTCGGTCAGCTCGGACTGGCTGCGGCCGTCGCGTTCGTGGAGCCGGAAGAGCAAAAACCACTGCTCGGGCGAGATCTCCGGGGCGTGCTCGGCGAGCAGCCGCACGAGGTGGACGCGGAGCCGCCGCGCCATCCGGTGGATGCGGTACGCCAGCGCGAGGTCGAGCGAAGAGACGTCGGAGATGAGGTCGGGCATGGGAGGCGAGGGGCGCCTCGTACGATACCGATGGAGCCAGATGCCGCGCCGGACCTGGGAGAGCGCTCATGGGAGGCCTGCTGCCAGCACAAGGGCCAGAAACAGCGGTGCGAGCGTGGCCATCGTCATGGCGAGGAGCCCCCACATGGCTGGCGGAGGCCCTACCCAGCGCAGCTCGTCTGGCATGAAGTCGCTCTCGATGTCTACCGGGAGGAGAGAGGCAATCCGTGTGTCGTGAAACGCTGGAGACGAACTGGCGAGGTCGTGCTCGCTCGCCCAGGCGGTGTGCATTCGGACGGGCTGGCGAATAGAGGTCTGAGTGGTGAGGGCGAGGCAGAGGCAAGGAGTCATCACGGGAGGGGGCAGGTCAGGGCCGTCGGCGCGATCTCGAGCGTCACGCGGGAGGTGTCGAAGGCGAGAAGACCGGAGATGGCCTCGGCATACGGGACGGGCGTCTCATAGCTCCACGCGATCCACGGAGCATCCTCTCCCGCCAGCGCGAAGTAGCTCGCGGCGCCTTTCACAGGGCAGTGTGTCGTCAGGCTCGGGACGGGGACGAGCTGGCCCATCGCCACGTCTTCGCGCGGGACATAGAAGACCGGGTCATAGACTGTGCGTCCAACCTCCTTGAGAACGACGGCGCGATCGGTCTCGGCGAGGAGCATGTGATCCAGTCGGATGCGAACGCCACGCCCCTTCTCCGTCAGGAAGAAGTGGCCGGGCCCGTTCGGGCTGGTGGCGCGTCGGGCATTGACGGCCGCCAGCTCAGGGTGGTCGACGGCGATCATACCGAGACTGGAGCGAGGCTCGCGAGGTGCGTGAGCAGGTGCGGAATCACGACCTCGTGCGCGTCCTCCTGGATGTAGTGCCCAGCGTCCTCCACGCGGACGACCTCGGCGTGCGGGAAGTCCGGGAGCCAGAGGTCGTCGAGGACGTCACGGCGGAAGGCGGTGTCCTTCATCGGCCACGCGATGAGCACCGGCTTCTTGCGGAAGGCGGGCACCAGCTGGTCGTGGACCTCGGCAGTGAAGTCCGCCACGCGGCCCGTCGAGCTGGCGGGAATCTCACGAGGGAACACCAGGACTGAGGTCCGCGAGGCCCACGTGGGGTGCGGGGCGAGGTAGGCAGCCCGCTCGTTCGCTCCCAGGCGGTCGGAGTGGACGGTTCCCTCGCCGAACAGGAACAGCCTGGTAAAGGCGTTGAATCCCTTCACCATCAGCTCGCCGATGCCCGGCGTGCGGAACAGTTTGAGCGGAAGCGGCAGCGGGACGTCGCCCGGCGGGCGGTGGCAGAACGTGTTGAGGATGACGAGGCTGCGGACGCGCTCAGAGTGGCGGGCAGCCCACGCCAGCCCGATGGGGCCGCCCCAGTCCTGCACGATGACGGTTGCATCGTGCAGGTCAAGAGACTCGAGGAGCGCATCGAGGCGATCGGCGTGGCGGGGTACTTCGTAGAGCCGGGCGTCATCGGGCTTGTCCGAGCGACCGAACCCGAGGTGGTCTGGCACGATGGCGCGGAAGCCCGACTCGGTGACGGCAGCGATGAACTGGCGCCAGAGGTAGCCCCACGTCGGGTTGCCGTGCACCATCACGATCGGCGGCGCCTCGCGGGAGCCGACATCGACGTAGTGCATCCGGCCGTCGGGGTGGTCGAAATAGCGGGGTGTGTGCGGCCACGTGCCGCCGAAGGTCCAGTCGGTCATGGCTGCGCGGCGGGGACAGGTGTAGAGGCTCCCGCGGTTGCACCGGACACGACGAAGTCCTCCAGCCCTTTGAGGATGCCGTCCATCATCTTGCCAAACTGGGCCTTCATCATTGGCCCCATGAGGCGGCCGACTGGGCCGAACTTGGGCGTGAAGTCAGTGGTCATCGTGATGCGGGTTGTGCCGCCGTCGAGTACCTCCACGAGGAACGTGGCGACGGCGCTCTTGAGCGGAAACGGTCCGGTCTCATAGATCTCGATCTCCATTCGCCGTCCTGGCTCATACCCGACGACGCGCTCGTGGATGGGGCCGTTGTCGAACTGGCAGGTGCGCTCGGCGCCGACCCCCATGGGCGCGCTGTTGGTTCGCTCGCTATGGTTGACGGCGGGGTGGAACTGGTGGATGGAGCCAAAGTCGTTCAGGACAGCCCAGACGGCGGAGGACGGGGCGTTGATGGCGCGGTTGACGCTGACAGTAGGCATGAGGTGTGGGGTTGAGATGGGTCCACGGTATGCCAGAGCCGCCCGGTCTTCCGCCTGGGATGATGCCTGCGGGAAGCTGGTGGGACGCTTGGGAAGACGGTGTGGCCTTAGGCCGCCAGCGCGTCACGGACCTCGCGGTAGCGCGCCCGCGAAACCGGCACCTCCACGTTCTGCCGGTCCAGTTGTAGCGTCGCCGTGTGGGCGTTGCCCTCCAGCCGCCAGCCCGGCTGCGCGAGGTTGACCACGAACGAGTGGTGCACGCGCATCCAATCGGGCTCTGCCAGCCGGTCCACGAGAGCAGAGAGAGACGTACGGAGCAAGTGTCGCGTGCGTCGGCTCCCGCGTGCGGCGTGAACCATGACGTAGTTCCGCTGGGCCTCGGCGTAGAGAAACGCCGTGTGCGGCAGCACCAGCTCGTCAGCCGTGCCCTCGGCAAAGCGGAGCACTCGCGTTCGCGAGACCACCAACTCCGGCACGTCGATGTTGAGGTCTAGGCTCGCAACGAGTTGGCGATAGGCGTCGAGGCTCCGGAGCGGGTCGAAGGTGGGATAACGAAGGACGGAGACGAAGCCGATGCCGTGGTGGAAGGCATCCGTGAGGTGTCGCATTGCCCGGTCGGGATCGGTAGCCGCGTAGACGCTGGCGAGGTCCGCCGAGAGGTCGGCTTCGGGGTGCTCGAGGGCGTAGGCGTCCATCAGCCGGATGGCTTCGGCGAACAGAGCCTCGTCTCCGAAGCGGGCGGCGATCTCGCCCATCAGCCGGTAGCGCCAGTTGCGGTTTGGGGCGTGGCGGCGGTAGAGGTCGAGGTAGCGAAAGGCATCATCGCGGTCGCCGAGAACAGATGCCATCGACGCGATGCCTTCGATGGCCCGAGCGTAGCGGAGGTCAAGCGCGTGGGCGCGGCGGTAGAGCCTCAGAGCCGAGGCTGGATCGTGGGCGTAGCGGTAGAGGCTGGCCTTCGTGCAGAGCAGGTCCACCGAGATCGGGTCATACTCCAGCGCCCGGTCGATGGCGCGAATGGCTTCGACGTCGTGGCCGGTGGCGCAAAGGAGCCAGGCGTATTCCTTGAGCACGTCCACATGGTCGCGGTCCAGCGCGAGAGCGTCTCCGAACGCATCGGCGGCGGCACGGAAGTCCCGGTCATGGTACATCCCCACCAGCGCGCGAATGACATGCGCCTGGACATTCGCGGGGTCGGCGTCGATGGCCGCTTCGGCAGCATCTTGAACCGAGGTGTAGTGCGAAGCGCCGAGGGTGCCGTAGCGGATCTGCTGAAACGTGATCGCAGCCAGCGCGGCCAGCGCCGGTGCGTAGGACGGCACCTCGTCCAGCACGGCCCGAAGATGTTCGAGGGCAGCCTCGTTCCCGGCGGGCGTGAATGCGCTGGCATGGTGCCTGCCGAGCAGAAGATGTTCGTACGCTGCCTGCGAGAGCGCGGCTTGCGGGCGAGGGCGTGGAGAGGAGGCTGCCCGCCCGTCGAGAAGCCCAAGGACCCGTTCTGCAATCCGACAGGCCGCTGTCGAGAGCATCGCCAGCTCGAGGGTGAGAGCATCAGCGCGCGTCGGGAGTGACGGGGCGTGGACGCTGCACAGCAGATGCAGGTGCGTCTCGGTGCGGGTGACAGCGATCTGGAGCGTGTGCCCGGTGTAGTCCGCGTCGAGCATCGGATCAAAGGACGCGGAGTAGACCTTGAGGCCAGGCCGCGTGGCGAGAGCCGACAGCAGATCGGCACGGAGCCCAGTGAGAAATGGAGCATCCGCTTCCGCGCTTCCGAGAAAGACGAACGAGGCTGCAGCGATCTCGTGAGGCATGAACGAGCTGGCGATCCTGCTTGTGAATACGCCTTGGTTGCGGCACGTTCCAATTCGCAGTGGTCCAATGGGCCTTCTGTGGGACCATTGGGAAGAGGCGTTCGAGAAGACGGAATGGAGCAGGGCGCACGTGGGGCACCCGGGAGGGCATCGGGCGTTTCTTGGATCAACGACCTGTGCTCGACATCATGGCCAACGCTGCCACCGCCCCGCTCGACGTTCAGCGCCTCCGCGCGGACTTTCCCATTCTCTCGCGGACGGTCTACGACGACAAACCACTCATCTACCTCGACAATGCGGCAACCACGCAGAAGCCGCAGGTGGTGCTGGACCGGCTGGCCTCGTACTACGCCAACGAGAACGCCAACGTCCACCGAGGCGTTCACTACCTCAGCTCGGAGGGTACCGAGTCCTATGAGACAGCACGGCGGAGCATCCAGCGCTTTATCGGAGCCGAGCATGCGCACGAGGTGGTGTTCACACGCGGAACGACGGATGCCATCAATCTTGTGGCTTGGGGGTTCACCGGGATGGTGGAAGAGGGCGACGAGATCGTGGTGAGTGCCATCGAGCACCACGCCAACATCGTCCCGTGGCAGATGCTCTGCCAGCGCACCGGCGCCACCCTCAAAGTGATTCCGGTCCTCGAGTCCGGCGACCTGGACCTCAGCTCGTTGGATGCCATCATCACCGACCGGACAAAGCTCGTCGCGGTCACGCACACCTCGAACGCGCTGGGCACGGTCGTCGAGCTGGCGCCCATCGTCGCTGCTGCGAAGGCAGTCGATGCTGCGGTGCTCGTCGACGGCGCCCAGGCGGCGCCGCACGCGCCGGTCGACGTTCGCCAGCTCGAGGCCGACTTCTTCGTCTTCTCGGGCCACAAGACCTTCGGCCCGACGGGCATCGGAGCGCTTTGGGGCCGCGAGGCATGGCTCGAGAAGCTGCCTCCCTACCAGGGCGGCGGCGACATGATCGACCGCGTGACATTTGAGGAGACGACCTATGCCGGGCTGCCGACCAAGTTTGAGGCGGGGACACCGCACGTAGCAGGCGGCATTGGGCTGGGGACGGCCCTCGACTACTTGATGGACATCGGCATGGACGCCGTCGCGGCCTACGAAGCGGATCTGCTCGCGTACGCCGAAGCCGAGCTGGCGACGGTGCCAGGCCTCCGCTTCATCGGCACCCCGAAGCACCGCGCGGGCGCCATCTCGTTCATGGTCGATGGCATCCACCCATACGACGCCGGGACTGTCCTGGATCGCCTCGGCATCGCCGTCCGCACCGGCCACCACTGCGCCCAGCCCATCATGGACCGCTTCGACGTGCCGGGCACCGTCCGCGCCTCGTTCGCCTTCTACAACACCCGTCAGGATGTGGACGCACTGGTCAACGGGCTGGGGACCGTGCGTGGGTTGTTCGGGTAGCGCGTTCGGGCTCGTACCGGGAGTTGCACTGGCTCATCCAAGCCAGAGGCTCGCCGCACACGCTTGCCTCTGACGGCCTGCTCTTTCACCGCAGCTGGAGGGCTCAGGACGGTCTCGTGGGGGCACTTGCGCTCGGCTCCGGGTCGTCGAGGTGAGGCGACACGATGTGGTCTGGAGCGTCGGGGAGGCCGTCGCCCGAGGTCGCCAGCTCATTCTCGACCGACTCGCCCTTGGCGGGGATGGGGTCAGGAGCCTGGCCCTCGTATTCCGAGCTGGCGTGTTCCGAGCTGGCATTGGAGGGGCCATCTCGAGTGAGCAGGTGATAGAGCACCGGCACCACGATCAGCGTCAGCCCCGTCGAGGCGAGCAGTCCTCCGATGATGACGACGGCCAGGGGCGTCCAGAGATCGCTCAGGGTCAGCGCCAGCGGGATGAGGCCGCCGACCGTCGTGAGTGTCGTCAGAAGGATGGGCGCGAACCGTTGCTCCGCCGCCTCGCGGATGGCTTCCCCGACGCTAGCGCCCGCAGCCGCGAGCCGGTTGGCAGTGTCTACGAGCAGGATTGAGTTGTTGACTACGATGCCGACGAGGCTCGTCAATCCGATAAACGCCGTGAAGCTGAACGAATAGCCCGTCAACGCGAGCGCAGGGAATGCGCCGACGGCCGTTAGCGGGATGGCAGCGAAGACAACCATTGGCTGCACCAGAGACCTGAACTGGAGCACGAGCACACCGAAGATGCCGAAGAGGGCCACCAGCAGAGCTGTCCCGAGAGATGAGAAGTTCTCCTGCTGGGCTTCGAGCTTGCCGCCGACAAAGAACCGGTATCCCGGCGGGAGCGCGACCGACGCCCGGACGGCATCGACGACCTCGTTGGTGATTGACACCTCGTTGACGCCCGGCGCCGCAGCGGCTGTGATGGTCACTGCGCGCTCGAGGTCGAAGTGGTCGATCTGGGCAGGCTCGGGCTCGAGGCGGAGCGTCGCCAGTTGGGCCAGCGGGACTCGGGCGCCACTGATAGCCGTGACCGAGACGCGATCGAAGGCCTCGAGTCCGGGGCGCACCGTGGGGCCGTCGGGGTCATCCGTCGCTGGAGGGAGTGGGAGCCGCGCGACCACCGGCATGTCGTCGCCGACGTCGTCGCGATACGTCGCCACCGGGACGCCCGACAGCGCCAGCAGGACAGCTTCATCGATGGCCGCCAGCGGGACGCCCAGCAGACCCGCCTTCGCGCGGTCGACGTCCACGCGGAGGTCTGTCCGGGGTTGTCCCAGCGGATTGTTCACGTCCTCGGTACCCGGCGTATCCCGGATGACGGCCTCGACTTCACCTGCGATCTCGCGGAGCACCTCCAGATCGGGCCCGATCACCTTGATCGCGATCGGAGCTTCTACCGGCGGGCCGTTCTCGAAAACCTGGGTCTCGAGGCGTGCGCCCGGCTGCGCGGCCTCTGTGAGCGCCAGCCTGGACAAGGGCTCTACATCGGCGGCATCGTGGACCTCGACGAGCAGTTGGCCTACCGTGGAGCGCTCACGCCGCGGGATCACGTTGTAGTAGACGGATGGGTTGCTGCGCCCCACGTTGGCAGCGACGTGCGCCACCTCGGGCTGACGACGAAGCCATTCCTCGACGTGCGCCACCGCTTCGTCGGTGCGGTCGAGCGACGTCCCTTCATCGGTCGTCACGTCGAGCAGGAAGATGGGCTTCCCCGCTTTGGGGAAGAGGCTGACACCGACGAGAGGCACCAGTGCCACGGCGCCCACCAGCGCGACGACGGCGATCGTGAGTGGGAACGCCGGTCGCGCCAGAGCGGCATCCAGCGTTCGTCGGTAGCGCCCGTCGCGCTCGCGGTCGAGCATCCGCTGGAGTGGGCCGCCGAGCCGGGCGGCTGGCCCTGTCCGTCGGAACAGCGACCCCGTTAGAGTGGGGGTAACGGTGAGCGAGACGACGAGCGAGGCGACCAGTGCGAAGATGACGGTCAGCGGAAGCGAGCGGATGTAGTCGCCTGCGCCAGCGCCCATGAACACCATCGGCAGAAACGAGAGGACTGTTGTCACCGTGGACGCCACGATGGCTGGCCCCACCTGCGAGGCTCCCTCAGCGGCGGCTTCGAGCGGCGGTTGGCCCTCGCGGACCCTCCGGGCGACGTCCTCCACGACCACGATCGCATTATCGACGAGGAGCCCGAGCGCGATCACCAG
>JBCBZH010000126.1:0-11594 GCA_039815415.1 Bacteroidota bacterium | reverse complement strand
GAGGTGCGGAACTGACCCTGAACGGGCGAGGGCGGCCCCGGTTGAGCCGGCGCCCATCACCAAGTTGAAAACGCCATCGGGGAGGCCCGCGCGGGCGATGATATCGGAGAAGAGCCACGCCGAGCCGGGCACGAGTTCGGCCGGCTTAAAGACGACCGTGTTGCCGTAAGCGAGAGCGGGCGCGATTTTCCACGCCGGGATCGCGAGCGGGAAATTCCACGGGCTGATGACGCCCACCACGCCCAGTGGTTCGCGTCGCACCGAAAGGTCGACGGCGGGGCGTAGCGAGCGGTAAAGCTCGCCCTCAGCGCGGTAGGCTTCAGCGGCAAAGAACTTGAAGAGGTGGCCGGCGCGGTGGGCTTCGGCGCAGGCGTCCTTCAGTGTTTTGCCTTCCTCCCGCGCCAGCATGTCGCCCAGTTCGTCGACGCGGGCGAGGATTTCGGTTCCGATGTCCGCGAATAAGAACGAGTTGTCGTTCATCTGGCTGAAGGTGATCGAGCCGTTGGTCGCGTTGCCGTCGGCCCGTTCCCAAGAAAACGCATTGGTTGCCGGATCAAAGGTCGGATTGAGGATCAGGGACCCACGAACGGTCACCTGCCCGCTGGCGGACACCACCAGCGCGTAGGTCCCCCCATTGCCCCAGGTGCCGTTGGTCGCTCCGAAGCGGGACTGGCCGGTATAGGACCCGGCCCATTGCTCGACTCCAGCAGGGTCGTCGTCATCCATGTCGGCGCTGTCGCAGGCCGTGAGCGAGAGAAGGAGGGCGAGGCCGAGCAGCGTGTGAAGGCGCGAGAGGAAGGTCATGGCGGAAGCCCCTGGGGGCGGCTGGTGAAGGTGGACGAGGCATCGCGCCTCACCCTCTCACGCTGGGCTGGGCGCTCAAACCGGTCACGGTGCCGACCCTGCCCGCCCCTCTCGCCAGCTCGACGGCCCTGCCGCTCAACGAGATCCGACAGACGAGCTGGCGAGAAAAGATGCGGGAGGCGTGACAGGTTTCGTTGCATGCCGCAGCGTGAGGACATGAGAGGCCTTGTGGCCCTTGTCTCACCTCACGCTCTGCACCATGTCTGTCTCCGTCCATCGCCAGCTCGCTGACACCGCCCGTCGGTTCGCGCTCGTCCTGCTGGTTCTCGCTACTGCCCCGCTCGCCACGGCCCAGGTCGACTCCGACGGCGACGGCGTCGCGAACGACCTCGAGCTGGCGGGCTTCCGCTTCGACATCAACAGTGGCAACCCGGTGGCCTGCAACCCGGCTACCGATTCGCCGTGCTACGTCACCGACCCGCTCGCGTGGTCCTCCGACGGCGATCCGTACTCGGACTTCCAGGAGGCGAGTGGCGTGAACATGGACGCGAGCGTGGAGGCTCCCTACAACAGCCCGCTCGTCGCAGCCTATCCGGTCATCGAGGTCGTGCTCGATACGTACCGGTTCACCTCCAATGCGACCATTTCCGACTCCAACGGAGAGACGCTCTCGGCAGGGCAGTCCTTTACGTCCAGTACCCAGTCCACCGCGGCAGCCTCTGTAAGCGTAGGCACCTCCTACAATCCCCTCGATGGATTTGGCCTGAGTGCGGAAGCATCGGCGTCCTACTCCGAGACCAGGGCCTACACCAACGAGACCACGTCGGGGACCGAGATCAACTGGGAGACGGCGACGAGCACGGAACTGAACAACGCAGGGACGCTCTCGCTCGCCCTCTTCGCGCGCAACACCGGTGGAGCCACGGCTCTGGATGTGCGCCCCACCTTCAACGTCTACATCGGCGAGGACCTGCTGGCGACGGTGTTGCCTGACGAGCCATTTCGGCTCAGCCTTGCACCCGGTGAGTCCAGCGCGTCCGTCGTGCCCATGATCAGCGGCGCTCCTCTGGGCCTGACCCTCACATTCGATCAATTGGTGGCACTCCAGAGCGGCGCTCCGGTCACCATTGAAGTGGTCGACATCCTGGCAAACATCCAGCGGTGGCGGCCCAATGACAGCAACTGGGCATGTGGCTCTGGTGACACCTGCACGTGGACCAGCTTCCAAAACCAGATCGAGCCCCGCACGCTACGCCTGCTCGTGGACTTCGGGTACTCCGGCGATCCCGGCGCGAACGTCCCGGCCCGGTTCCGGGGCAATCCGTTCGAGTACCGTGTGTACACCGGCTCGCCAAACACCGACCCGGGCTTTACGCTCCGCGATGTGCTCGAGCTGGCGGGATTCGATGTCACAGGATCGGGGGGCTCGCTCTCGATTGAGGGACGCCCGTACCCCACATCGTGGGCACTTGCCGAGCAACCGGGAGGCGGAGGTCAGACTCCCATCCAGAATGCATGGCAGGCAGCGGGCGAACCTCGGAACCTGATCGATGTCACGATGCCCCGCCAGGCAACGCTGTTTATGACGAGCCCGGACCCCGCGGACCCGGGAGCAGGCGTCCGGCTGGCGACCGTCACGCGCGACTTCCTGCATGTTCGTGCTGTTGCAGCGCCGCGAGGCGGTCTGCCCATCACGTCCGCCAGCGCGACGGTTGAGCAGAACGGCGTACGCGTGGATGTCCCCCTCCGCCTCGCGCTGAATGGGGCCTATTGGACGACCGAAGGCACCGACGCCGCGTTGGATGCTGCCATCGGGCTGGCGAGCACGTCCGTCGAGTTTGTGGATGTCTCCGGTGCGAGGCAGCGCTCGACGGGCCTGGCACTCCCGGTTACCCAGGCCACTTCCTGCGCGAGTGTGCCGCCAGAAGACCTCGTCAACACAAACGAAGCGGGAGGCCCAGTCGGAGATGGGGGCCGCGCGACTCTCTTCCCGGACGGCAATCTCGACCGGCCCGTTGAGGTCTACTGCGAGCGAGGGTCAGACGTGACGCGGCACTGGGTCCCTCAGCCTGTCCCCGGCACCACGAGCAGGCTCGAAGGCGTTGCGATGCTCGACGACGGCGCTCTCCTCGCGAGTGGACGGGGAATCATCGTGCGCTCGGAAGACGGGGGGCGGACGTGGACCGATATCTCCATTCCCGAGCCCGCCACCCGTTCTGTTGTTTGGTGGGGACTGGAGACCCGGTCCGGCACCGAGACCGCCATTGCCTTCGGGCACGTCGACCAGGCAGGCTATCTCCTTCGCTCGATTGACGGTGGGCAGACATGGACCAACATCCCCGGCCCGGTTGCAGGGAAGTACGTACCGCTGACGGGCGTCGCGCACGCGGGCGGAAACGTGTGGTACGCGATCGGTGGCTTCAGAGGCATCACACGAATGGATTTCTACCGCTCAACCGATGACGGTCGCTCGTGGACCCTCGTCTCACTCCCCTTCAGCATCACCGAGTTCGAGGATGTTGCGTTCAAGGATGCAAACACGGGGCTCCTCCTCGACAACGGCGCCGGGGGCGCGGGCGCAGGCCAGGTCTATCGCACGACCAATGGGGGCGACTCGTGGACGCCCGTCCTCCGCTCCCACAACACGACGGACATCGAATTCGCTGGAGGCAGCACGTGGTACATCCCGGGAGCCTGGGGAGACACCGGCGGACGCATCCTCCGCTCCACGGACGACGGCCAGACGTGGACCAACATCGTCATTCCCGAGATCACGGACGGCGGGCGCTTCGGGGTCTTCAACTCGTCCTTCTCGACACCCGAGGTCGGCTATCTGGCCGTCAAGCAGGGGATTCTCAAGACGACAGATGCTGGCGATACATGGTCTCTGGACCCGGCCTTCCCGGGCAAGCTGACACGTAGTGTGCGTGCGATTGATACCAACCGTGCGATCGCTGTCGGGGAGCCTGAGCAGGGAGAGAACGAGCCTCCCTTCATCCTCCTCACCACCTCTGGCGGCACCGGCTCGGTCATTGTCTCCAACGAGGAGCCCGCCGAGCCCATCGCCAGCTCGAGCAGGGTGACGCTGGAGCCCAACGCGCCCAACCCCTTCCGCGACCGCACGACGGTCGTCTACACCTTGGATGCGCCCGGCGACGTCGAGCTGGCGATCTACGACCTGCTGGGCCGCGAGGTGGCCCGGCTGGTGGACGCGCCGCAGGCCGCGGGCGAGCATCGCGTGGCCTTCGAGGCACGCGGGATGGCGCCTGGCGTATACGTGGCGCGGCTTGTGATGGGCGGCGAGGTCGCCACGCGGCGGATGACGCTCGTACGGTAAACGTTCGCCAGCTCGACCCGTGCGATCCACCGTCGAGCTGGCGACCGCGCGCGTACCTTTGGCGTGGAAGCCAGGGGTGCCCCGACCAACCGGGGCTGAGACAGTCCCTCCGCACCTGATCCGGTTCGCACCGGCGTAGGGAGTGCTTCCGGTCCTCGAGCTGGCGGTCGCCAACTCGACCGGCCCGGCTTCCAGATCCCTCTCCCCCATCTGGACAGCCCCATGACGCGCCTCCGCCTCGGACTCGAGTGGTTCCTCAACCCGGACCACGTGCCCCTCCTCCTCGCCCAGGACCGCGGCTGGTTCAAAGACGCCGGACTGGACGTTGAGCTGATCGAACCGGAGGAGCACCTGGACGCCGTCGAGGCGATTGAAAAGGGCGAGATGGACTGCGCGGTGACGGAGCCGCTGCACCTCGTGGAGGACCGCGCCAAGGGCGAGATGTGCATCGGCTTCGCCCGCTTCCTGCACACCAACGGCGGCGTGATGGCGAAAGCCGGCATCGGGCGCCCGCGCGACATGGTGGGCTGTCGCGTCCAGTACCCGGGCGCGCCCGGCCCCGGCGGCCCGGCCATCGTCTCCACCATGATTGAGGCCGACGGCGGCCCGACCGGCACCGAAGACGGCCTCACCCGTGTCAACAACTCGTTCTACCACACCGACGCGCTGGCGGAGGACAAGGCGGACGTGGCGACGCTCGTGTTCTACAACTTCGAGATCGTGGAGGCCCGCCAGCGCGGCATGGACGTGCGGATGTTCGCCCTCAAGGACTGGGGTGTGCCGGACTTCTGCCAGCTCGTCCTCATCACCCACCCGGACAAGCTCGAAGCCGAGCGCGACACGTTCGTCACACTCGTGCAGGTCCTCCGGCGCGGCGTGGATGCGGTGAAGCAAGATCCGGAGGCTGCCCGCGAGGTCTACTTCCGCATGACCGGCTCCGACCTCGGCGACGCGCTGACAACAGCCATCTACGACGCGACCGTCCCCGCCTTCACGCACGACTTCTCGATGAGCGCCGACTACTACCGCCAGCTCGAGGCGTGGATGCACAGCCGGGGCCTGATCTCTGAGCGCCCTGGCGCGGAGGCGTACTGGACCAACGCGCTGGCGTTGTAGGGCAGCCCCTCGAGCTGGCGAGCCCGAGATTCGCCAGCTCGTAGGGAGATCCGATTCTTTGGTCGTCCGTCAGAGCCGCCCTACTCCACTGTCGTTGGAGATGGGCTTCTGCCACCTCTGTATGCGTCGATAAAGCCGGACGCGATGGCTTCGGTGTCAATCTCCTTCGTGTCGTACCCGTCCGAGTTGGCGAGCAACGAGATCACGACGCCCTCATCCGGAAAGAGCATCAGCATCGACCGTGCTCCGACCGACGAGCCTCCGTGATGCACGGTATAGCGTCCGTACGGTGGCGGTGCTCCCGGGTCATCTAGCCACACGCGGAAGCCGAGCGCATAGAAGGCTGGCTGTTCCTGGTTCGTCGTGGGACGAGGGGTGAATAGCGTGCGTACGGTCTCTTCGGACATCCACGTCTCGCCATCTGGGGCGCGCCTGCTGAGCAGTGCCGAACCAAACCGGACCATGTCCGAGGGCGTTGAGAGCAGTCCTCCAGAGGGAGCCTTGTAGGAATCGTTGACCTCCGGGGCTTCGTTGAGACGCACGATCCCTGGCGAGTAGAACCGTGACCGCTCCGGGATGTCCTGTGTCGGGTCATCGATGCCCGATGCCGTCATTCCGAGGGGCTCAAAGATTTCGGTCTCGATGGCCTCCCCGTAGCTCGTGCCAAGTGCCTGAGCCAGGACGGCACCGGCAAGATTGAACCCATAGCTCGAGTAGCGCATATCGGTGTGGGGCTCGAACAGAAGCGGGTCCTCCGCGAAGATCTGGAGGCCCTCCGCGACACTCGAATAGGCTCTTCTGTTGCGAGACTCGTTGCCCTGATAGTGCCGAATGCCAGCTTGCATCGAAAGGAGGTCCCGAAGTGTTATCGGGTACGACTTGGCAGGAAACGAGGGCAGAACCTCGCGGATGTCCGCATCGAGCGAAATAAGGTCCCGATCGAGGAGCCGCCCTGCCAGAGCGCCGGTGACCGACTTGGAGGTGCTTCCGATGCGGAAACGGGTGTCGGTTGTCACAGGAGCTCCTGTCGAACGATCCGCGACGCCCATGCCCTCGGCCCAGACGATCTCGCCGTCCACGGCAACAGCCACGGAGAACCCAGGGACTCCGTCCTCCATCCGTTGTGCAAGCCGGGTCCGTGCTCGCTCAACAGCCTCCTCATGTGTCTGTGCAGCGGGCCCCTCATCCGCATAGGCTTCGAGTTGAGAGGCCCCATTGCACGCCGAAACGCCGGTCGTAGTGAGCACGAGAACGAGCGCGACGAGGAGACGGTGCATAGGGGTAGAGCGTGGGTGCCGTGCACTTGCCGACGGCCCTGCCGCGTCGAAGGTTACAGAAGTCGCGAGAGAGCACTCGATGCATCCGGTCTGACCGAACAAGCGGGTCTTCTCCATGCTCTGGCTGAACGAATGAGACCATTGGCAACCCTGGAAGGCGCTAGGCCATTCTTCCGTTGACACGCCTCTCTCCGGGACGTCTAGTTCAGCAACGAACAGTCTTCCCCTGACTCATTCGGCTCTGTTCCAGGCCGGATGCCTATGCCTCCCCCAACCGGATGCGCGAGAGGGCTGCAGAGTTCGAGGCCGCGAGCGGCGTAGATCCATCAGAAGGTGCTTCCCCTCGCCAGCTCGACACAAGGGGTTCGCACCCTTTGTCGAGCTGGCGCGTACATCGGGGCCATGCGCCGTCTCTCCACGTCCATCGCCGGGGTGTCGCTCCTCGACACGACCTACCCCGAGCACCTGACCTCGCCGTTCCACTGCGACGGGAGCCCGCGCATCAGCATCGTGCTGCAGGGCACGCTGATGGAGGAAGCGCACAACCAAGAGGTGTTCGCCTCGGCCGCGAGCGTGGTGGTCAAGCCCGCCGACGTGCAGCACCGCAACGCCTTCGGCCCGGGCGGCGCACGCCTGCTGTCGCTCCTCCTCCCGCCCGATCTCGTTCACGCGGGTCACCAGCTGGCGAACGCTGACCTTCAGTTCGATGTGTGGCAATGGCATCATGCCGGGACTGTCGGCGCGTCGGCCCTCCAGCTCGTTCGGTCCATCGGGAAGACGCCAGACGATGCCGAGGACGACCTCTGGAGCTTCCTTGCCACCCTGGCTCCAGCGGACGACACGTCCCACGCCGCGCCTGACTGGGTCCTCCGCGCCAAGGAGCACCTGGACGATGTGCTCGTCGCCAGCCCGTCGGTCGACGCGCTGGCGAGCGAGGCAGGTGTCCACCCGGTGTCGCTGGCGCGCGCCTTCCGGCGTGTGTTTGGATGCTCCCCGAGCGCCTACCGCCGCCATCGCCGTGTACGGGCCGCGGCGGATCTCCTGGCCTCGACTCGCCAGCCCGCTGCCGAGATCGCCTTCGAGACCGGGTTTTCGGACCAGAGCCACATGTGCCGTGAGGTCCGCGACGAGCTGGGGCTGACACCCAGCCAGCTCCGGGGCCTGCCCGATGCGCTGGCGCGGTAGGGTTTGATTCGTTCAAGACTGGAGGCCGCGGCGCGCCCTACCCTTCGCGTTCGCTTTCCCCGGCCTTATGCGCGCCCTGTTATTCTTCTCTCTTGTCCTCGTCGCCAGCTCGGTGTCCGTCAGCGCCCAGGATCATCAGGACGCCTTTGTGAAGGCGACCGATGCGCTTCTCCAGGAGACACTGGCTGAGTTCGGGACCGTCCCCGGGCTGGCGATGGCTGTTGTCCACGGCGACGAGACGATCTACGCCAGAGGCGCCGGGCTGGCAGATGTGGAGGCTGGCGTCCCGTTCACCGCCGACACGCCGTTCTACATCGCCTCGGTCACGAAGCCGTTCACGGCCCTGCTTGCCACACTGCTCGACCGCGAGGGCACGCTCCCGCTCGACGCCACGCTCGCGGGCCTCTTCCCGAATGTGCCTTTCGATCCCGCCATCGAGGCGGATCAGGTGACCGTGCGGCACCTGCTCTCCCACACAGCTGGCATCGACAACGGGCCGATTGGGTTCCGGGCCGCCTTCACCGGTGAGCACACGCCAGCCCGGATGCGCCAGCTTCTCGCCGGAACGGTGGTCGAGGAGGATTCGCCGCGCGGCACCTTCGAGTACACCAACGTTGGCTACAACATCCTCAGCCTGCACCTCGACGAGTTGGACGGCGGCCCGTGGCAGGATCTCCTTGCCGACCGCCTCTTCGCCCCGCTCGGCATGACGCGCACCACCGCCTACGCCTCCGAGGCGGCGAGCTGGCGACCAGCCATGCCCTACACGAGCACGCCGGACGGCGGCGCCGAGCGCATCGACCTCGTCAAGCACGATGACACCATGCAGGCCGCGGGCGGCATGATTGCCTCTGCCAACGACCTCGCGCGCTGGCTGACGCTCCATCTCAACGACGGCCGCCTCGACGGTCGCCAGCTCGTCCCCGCAGATGTGATTGCGGAAGTCCACCAGCCCATCGCTGTAGATCGGGGCGACAGCTTCGGGCCGTTTGAGCGCGAAGGCTACAGCCTCGGCTGGCAGACGGGCACCTACGACGGCGATGCCATGCTCCATCACTTCGGAGGATTCGCGGGCTTCCACGCGCACACCTCGTTCATGCCCGACCGGGACCTCGGCGTGGTGGTTCTCGCCAACAACTCGAACGTCGGTGGACGCTTGGCGATGCTGTTCGCCACGTTCGCCTATGACTGGTGGAGCGCCGAGCCGTCGGAGCGAGACGGCGTGCTGGCCCGCACCCGCGAAGCTCGTGACGAGATCAGCGTCCAAGTCAAAGCCAGCCTCGACCGCTATGCGAGAAGCCTCGCGCAGCGCGCCGAGCGCACGTGGCAGCTCTCGCTCGATCCTGCCGCGTACACTGGCACGTACGTCAACGCCGACTATGGCACGATGGTGGTTGAGCAGGCGGATGGAGAGCTGGCGGCGCGATTCGGGCGCCTCCATGCCGTTGGAACTCCCTTTACGCAACCGGAGACCATGCGTGTGGAGCTGATCCCCGGTCGGGGCCAGGCCATCCGGTTCCGCCTCGACGGCAACCGACCCAACGCGCTCACGTGGAGCGGCGAGACCTTCGAGCGCGTGGACTGACGCGCTGGCGATTCACTCCACGGGTTCCATGTAGCGCATCCCCCACTGCTGCATTGTGGTCAGCATCGGGAGGAGCGTTCGTCCCTCATCGGTGAGTGAGTACTCCGTCTTGGGTGGCACCACGGGGTAGACCTCGCGATGCACAAGCCCGTCGGCCTGCAACTCGCGCAGCTGCTGCGTAAACATCTTGTGGGTCACCTTCGGAAGGCGGGACCGAAGCTCGCCGTAACGCAGCGTGGCGTCGCGGAGGTGCCACAGGATGAGCACCTTCCACTTGCCCTGCACGGCCCCAAGCGCCAGCTCGACGGGGCACGGATACTCGCGATCGCGAAAAACAAAGCGTCCAGGCATGGCGATTTCAGGCGATGAGCCCAATTCTTTCTAAATGGAGAGTATCAGACTTTAGAGTGCGTACTTGACGTGAGGAGTGTTAGCGGGCAAGTTCGGTCCGTCCCCGATCACCTGCAACTGTTCCCGATGAGTGCCGCCCTCGACGTTCTCGACCCCGAAGACCCCAGGCGCGTCCTGATGGTGGTCGCGAATGCTTCGACCTCCCCCGTGACCGGATGGCCGGTGGGCTTCTGGTGGGCCGAGCTGACGCATCCCTACTGGGTGTTCACCGAGCACGGCTACGAGGTGGACATCGCCAGCCCGGACGGCGGCGCGCTGGTGGCCGACTCGTGGAGCGACCCCGAGGACGAATCCGGCTACTCGGCCCACGATCTGATCTCGCTCGGCTTCAAGCACTCCCCATCGCACGCGGCCCTCGTGGCCGATACACCGGCCCTCGACACGGTGGACCTGAATGCCTACGACGCGGTGTTCTTCGTCGGCGGCCAGTCGCCGATGGTGACGTTCGCGGGCAACGAGGCCCTACAGGCATGCCTGGCACGAGCCTATGAGGCGGGCAAGGTGGTCGCTGTAGTGTGCCACGCCACGTGCCTGCTGCTCGAGACCACGCTCTCCGATGGCTCGCTGCTGGTGAATGGCAAGACGTGGACGGGCTTCGCCGACACCGAGGAGCAGTTCGCGGATGACTTCGTGGGCCAGCGCATCCAGCCGTTCTGGATCGAAGAGGAGGCTCGCCAGCTTGAGGGAACCAACTTCATCGTGCAGGGCCGCTTCAAGGCACACGCCGTCCGCGATGGGCGCCTCATCACCGGCCAGCAGCAGTACTCCGGTACAGCAGCGGCGGAGAAGGTGGTGGAAGCCCTCGGCGTTTGATGTCGCCCCTCTCCATCGCCATCATTGGCACTGGATCGGTCGGCAGCGCGCTGGCGCAGGCATTTGGCAGCCTCGGCCACACGCTGACGCTCGGCGTTCGAGACGTGGATGCTCTGTCAGCTCGAGACCTCGCTGACGAGCTGGCGGCAAACGTAGCGCCTCCGGTGGAGGCTGTACGCGGAGCGGACATCGTGGTGCTCGCCGTCCCCGGCTCGGTGACGGTCGATGTGGCGCGAAGCCTCGGCGACCTGTCGGGCACCCTCGTTCTGGACGCGACTAACCCGGTCGGCGCTGGCCTGCTTCCGCCTCACCAGCCTGATGGTCGATCCCTGGCCGAGCAGGTGGCCGACATGCTCCCCGGCGCTCACGTCGTCAAGGGATTCAACACGCTGGCGGCAGAGCACATGGGCCTCGGGCGACTGGGGACTCAGCCCATCGCCCTGTTCCTCTGTGGCGACGATCCCGCAGCCAAGCAGACGGTCATCGAGCTGGCGGAGGCGCTGGGCTTCGAGCCGGTCGATATGGGAGGCCTGGACCGCGCGCGCCTGACCGAACCTCTGGCACTGGCATGGATCACCCTCGCGCGGCGCCAGGGCCGAAACGTCGCCTTTTCGCTGGCACGCCCCTGAGTCCGCCAGCTCGTTGGCCCTCGAGCTGGCGAAGGCGATCAGTTTGGCAAGGTCTTGAACCGCTCGAGGGCCTCCCGCTCCAGCGCTTCCCGGTGATCCGGGTGCGCTACGTCGATCAGCGACCGGGCGCGCTGGCGAAGCGTCTTGCCGTAGAGGTTGGCCACGCCATACTCGGTTACCACGTACTGGACGTGCGCCCGCGTTGTTACCACACCCGCGCCGGGCTGGATCATCGACACGATCCGGCTCTGGCCCCGCCGCGTGGCGGATGGCAGCGCAATGATGGGCTTGCCGCCTGGTGAGAGCGACGCCCCACGCATGAAGTCCATCTGTCCGCCCACACCCGAGAACAGTCGCGTTCCGATGGAGTCTGCCACCACCTGGCCGGTCAGGTCCACCTCGATGGCGCTGTTGATGGCGGTCACCTTCGGGTTGCG
>JBCBZH010000111.1:0-12316 GCA_039815415.1 Bacteroidota bacterium | reverse complement strand
CCACGGACACAGGGCCGCTCGAGGTCGAGATCGCCGGCGTCTACTACGACTACGGCAACGACCTCGGCGTGGTGTTGATGGACCTCGAGGTCTTCCTGGACTCCTACCGAGACCCTGGCATTTCCGGCCTCGCGCTGACGGCGTCGCCCGGCGTAGACCCTGACGATCTGGTCCAGAAGGCCAAGGCCCTCGCCGAAGGGCGTCAAGACCTGCAAGTCCGCTCCAACCGCTCCCTTCGCGAAGCCAGCCTCGCCATCTTCGACCAGACGTTCGTTGTGACGCAGGTGCTTCGTTTGCTCGCCATCGGCGTGGCCTTCATCGGCGTGCTCTCCGCGCTGATGGCCCTCCAGCTGGAGCGCCGCCGCGAGCTGGCGATGCTCCGCGCTCAAGGCCTGACACCGTCGGAGCTCCGAAAGACGGTCCTGATCCAGACGGGCCTGATGGGTCTCTGGTCCGGCCTGCTCGCGCTGCCCCTCGGCCTCGCGCTGGCGGCGGTGCTGGTGTTCATCGTCAACGTGCGCTCCTTCGGCTGGACGCTGGCCTTCGACCTCTCAGGGATGGTGCTCCTTCAGGCCGTCGTGCTGGCGGTGGTAGCGGCGCTTTTGGCGGGCGCCTACCCGGCGTGGCAGATGGGCCGCGC
Organism: Bacteroidota bacterium; assembly: GCA_039815415.1. Lineage (GTDB taxonomy): Bacteria > Bacteroidota > Rhodothermia > Rhodothermales > Rubricoccaceae > JBCBZH01. The sequence goes on along the minus strand of JBCBZH010000111.1, from coordinate 11,676 downwards.
CGACCCCGCGCTGGCGATGCGGGAGGAGTGAGCGGGGCAATAGGAATCAGGAACGAGGCAACAGGGCCGTTCGAGGTGTAACTCTGCACCGTTGTCTCCATCATCCAACAACGCCGTCATGCCTGCGCAGGCAGGCATCCACACGCCAGCTCGACGTGGCGCACATGCTCGGAACCTGTGCGTAGCCTTTCGCCATGCTCGCCACGCTGAAAGTCCTCGCCATCATCCTTGTTGTCGGCTACGTCGCCATCGTGGTGCTAATGGTCCTGATGCAGGATCGGATGCTGTACCCGTCGCACGGCATCGTCGAGTTGCTGCCCAGCGACCTCGAGCTGGCGCAGAGGGGTCTGGAGGCGTGGCCCGCTCATGATCCCGTGGCGCTTGTCGCCAGCCCGGACAGCGCCCCCGTGACCGTCGTCGTCTTCCACGGAAACGGCGGGACGGCACTCCAGCGTGGCTACTACGCGGAGGCCCTGGCGCGGCGCGGCCTGCGCGTTGTCCTGGCGGAGTACCCGGCCTACGGATGGCGCTCCGGCGACGTGTCTGAGGCCGCGTTCGTCGCGGATGCTCGGCAAACCCTCGAGCTGGTGCACGAGACGTACGGTGGCCCGCTTCTCGTCTGGGGCGAGTCGCTGGGGGCTGGCGTTGCCGCGGCGGCCATTCGCCAGCTCGGCGCGCCCGTGGAGGCTGTTGTCCTGCTGACGCCGTGGGACACACTACCGAACACAGCCAGTGCGGCGTATCCGTGGCTGCCGGTTCGGTGGCTGGCTCGGGATCGGTACGACAGCGTCGAGAACTTGCGTGGGTTCGGGGGACGTGTGGCCGTGCTGGTGGCCGAGGCCGATGCCGTGATCCCGCCAGCTCGAGGCCTCACCCTGTACGAGAAGCTCGACGCAGAGAAGCGGCTGTGGACGTTTCCTGGCGCGGGGCACAACACGTGGCCCGCCAGCCCAAACGCCGTGTGGTGGGACGAGGTGGTTGCGTTCGCTCTGAGGGAATCCTGACGTGCCAGCTCGAGCTGGCGGCCTGGGTTTCCGAATCCGCCGCAAAGCTCGTTGGAACAAGGAACCCGGTGCAGGGCTCGAGAGAACGGTTGAGACTCTTCTCTCGTTCGCTATGCCATTCTTGCCCCCCCGGCGCGTCGCCCTGCTCGTTGGGCTCTCGTTTCTCTCCGTCGAGCTGGCGATGGCCCAGACCATCACCGGTCAGGTGGTGGATGCCGTGACGCAGGAGCCGCTCCCGAGCGCCAGCGTGGCGGTGCTTGGAGACGATGGCTCGCTCCTCGGCGGGGCTGCAACCGACTTCGACGGCAACTTCGAGGTGACCGGGCTTGAGCCTGGCACGTACTCGCTGCGCGCATCCTTCGTGGGCTTCGAGTCCCAGGTTCGGACCGACGTGGTCGTCCAGCAGAGCCGTCCCACGTTCGTGCTGTTCGAACTGCGTGAGGCGACCGTCGGTGGGGAGGAAGTGACCGTCGCGGCAGGGTTCTTCGATGATGCGCCGGACGCTCCGGTTTCGGTACAGGCGCTCGGGCCGGAGGAGATCCGCCGCACACCGGGCGGACAGAATGACATCTCGCGCTCACTGTTGTCGCTGCCGGGTGTGTCGACGGGCGTCGACAACCGGAATGACCTTCTCGTGCGGGGCGGTGGGCCGAGCGAGAACGCCTACATCGTGGACGGCATCGAGATTCCTCAGATCAACCACTTCGCTACGCAGGGCGCGGCGGGCGGTGCCCTCGGGCTGCTGAACGTGGACTTTATCAGGGAGGCGACCTTCTACACGGGTGGTTTCCCGGTTCGGTATGGCGATGCCGCATCGTCCGTGCTGGTGATCGAGAATCGTCCGGGCAGTCCTGGACTGCTGTCGGGTGACGTGACGGTCGGGGCTACCGAGACGGCGCTCTCGCTCGATGGCTCTTCGGGCGAGGACTTCAACTGGACCTTCTCAGCCCGCCGCTCCTATCTGCAGCTTCTCTTCGAGCTGATCGACCTGCCCATCCGCCCCTCGTACTGGGACTTTCAGAGCCGTGTGGAGTGGGATGTGTCACAGAAGGATCGGCTGGTCTACTTCGGCCTGTGGGCCATCGACAACTTCGACTTGGTCCAGCCCGAGGACCCGGACGACTTCGAGGGCCGTGAGATCGCCTCGCGCGTGCTCGACAATGACCAGCGAGGCTACACCCAGGGCGTTTCCTGGCGGCACCTCATCCCCAATGGCTTCTTTACGACCGCCGTCAGCCGCAGCGTGCAGGAGTTCGAGTTCGCCGACGTCGACGAGACGGGCACGGACCTGCTTTCCAACGATGCTGTCGAAGCCGTCTGGCGCATCCGCACCGATGGCGACCTCCGCATCGCACCGGGCGTAACGCTGGGTGTGGGCGGTGGCGCGTCCCGCGAGACCATCGAGACCACGTTCTTCCAGCGCGCCACCCCAGCGACCCCGTTCCCGAACGACTTGCGCTTCACCACGGACCTCGGCGTCACCAAGGGCTTTGGCTACGGCCAGATCACGGCCCGTGCTCTCGGCGGCAAGCTGGCTCTCACCGGCGGCCTTCGCGCGGACGCTCTCGATTTCCTCGACAATGCGTTCTCGGTCTCGCCCCGTGCCAGCGCGACCTACGAGCTGACGGACCAGTGGCAGGTGAGTACGGCCCTTGGCCGCTTCACGCAGTCGCCCGAGTTGGTGGCACTCTCGGTCCAGGAAGATGGCGCGTTCGTCAATCGCCAGCTCGAGTGGATTGACGTGATGCAGGGAGTCGTCGGGCTGGCGGTCACACCGATTCCCAGCCTGCGGCTCTCAGCGGAGGGCTACTACAAGGCCTACGACAACTACCCGGTGTCGGCATCGGACCCCCGCGTCTCACTCGCCAACCTCGGGGGCGACTTTGGGTTCGTGGGCGCCGAACCGCTATTGTCCGTGGGAGAGGGCCGCGCGTACGGCGTCGAGCTGTCGGGCCAGAAGAAGCTGACGAAGCGCGTCTACGGACTGGGGGCCTACACCCTCGGGTGGAGCGAGTTCACAGGGGCCGACGGTATCTACCGCCCCAGCTCCTGGGACGTGCGCCACACGGTCTCCACAACCGGCGGCATCCGCCTCGGCAACTGGGAGATCGGCTCCAAGCTGACTGTCCAGTCGGGCCGCCCCTTCACGCCGTTCAACCTCGAGGCCTCGGAGGAGGAGTACGCGCTCTCACGGCGCGGTGTGCGCGACCTCGACCGCCTCAGCGCGGAGCGGACGCCCTGGTACGCCCGTTGGGACATCCGTGTGGACCGCCGCTTCGGGCTGGGGCGGTTCGGAAATGGCGTCGTCTATCTCGACATCCAGAACATCCTGGACCGCGAGAATGTGTTCTCGCTCGAGTACACGGAGGACCCCGCCGAGCCCGACCGCCTTCGCGAGCAGACCAACGTGGGCCGTCTTCCGACGATCGGGTTCAGCATCGAGTTCTGAGGCTGAGAACGGGGAGCGAGGAGCCAGGACGCGCCCATCGCCAGCTCGAGGCATATACGGGCTGTCGGCGTGGTGGCGACCGGGGTGTCATCTGAGTGCCCGCTCGAGCGGGTGGCCCACGGGCGGTCACGAGGAGTCCATTAGGTGTGAGCCGCTTTCTTCCTGAATCTCGGTATAGTGGTGTCGCACTCCTGCTCCTCTATGCTTCGCTCCCTCGTTCTCGTCGCTTTGGCTGTGGTCTTCGCCAGTCCGGCGCTGGCTCAAAACCCGACGCTCTTCACGGTATGCGTTCGAGGACAAGCGGACCGCCTTTGTGGCTACGACACCTCAGTGCCGGGAGGGCCAGTTACCGAGATCCCGCCTCCGGCTCCCCTGAACAACAACGCGTTCTTGCGAAACGGAGCTGTGTCCGTCGCAGGTGGGAAGCTCGCCGTGGTCACCGCTGAGAGCAATACAACCGCCGAGGTGATGCTATACGACTTGGACGGTAGCAACCCAGAACTGTTTGGGAACCTTCCCCTTATCGGTTCCAACTTTGTCGGGGAGCTAGAGCTGTCCCCAGACCTGAGCCGAATCGCGTATCAGGTGAGCAATGCCGGGCTCTATGTCTATGAGCGCGCCACGCAGCAGACACACACGATCTTCGAGCGGAACTCGAACCGGACGCTCTCGGGTTTCAGTCACGGTCCTCGTTGGTCTCCAGACAGTCAGACCCTTGTCTTCACCATTGAGGAGGTCACAGCGACCGGACTGGTCCGACCGCTCGTCATCGCTCCCGCTGATGGCTCGGCCCCCTACACCCGCGTCACGACCCCGGAAGCCACAGGCATTTCCTATGATGGCTACGCTGACTGGTCCTATGATGGGTCTCTGCTGGCGTTTGTTCGGGTGAAGTGAGGGACGGGGAGCACATCGAGGATCTACACGGCAACTCCCGAGGAAAATGCTACACTCTCGGCCGTTTCTTCAGAGTTCGGGTCAAACCATCTCATCCGTGGCCTCGAATGGAGTGGGGATGGGACGACCGTAGCGGTTCTGCAATTCGGCTCAGGCAATCCGCCCGATCCGCCCAGCGGGATCTACTTACTTCCAAGTACTGGTGGCGCGCTGACCCCCTTCAGTTTGCATGAATCCGTGTTTGGAACGCTCCGGCTTCTGAACTGGAATGGATCGACTCAAGGCCTTGTCGTCACCGACCCTGGAGATGATGCTGACGCGGACCTGACCGACGATTTCTGCGACGCAGACGCGAGCCGGGCAGGGGACCAGTGCACCCTTCGAGCAGCGCTTCAGACGGCCAACCAGACAGCAGGACGGGACGAGATCACCTTCGACCTCCCCGGAGCGGCTCCCCACACCATCTCGGTGAGTGCGGCACTTCCTGCCGTCACAGAGGCCATCGTTCTCGATGGGACCTCGCAGGATGGATACACCGACCGTCCCATCATTCACATTGAGGGCGCAGGAGCAGCCGGACTCGTCCTGCAGGGAGGCAACTCCGAGGTGCGGGGCCTTGCCATTGGTGGCTTCTCCGTTGGCATCGTTCTGAGTGGAGCCGGTGGCAACGCAATAGAGGCGAACTACATCGGCGTCTCGCCCTCAGGAGCCGCCAGCCCGAACGGAACCGGGCTTCTCGTAACGGAATCCCCGGACCATGTGATTGGGGGAGACAGCGACGAGGCCCGCAACATCATCTCCGGCAACACCGGGCCGGGCATCGTCGTCACAGGCGCCAGCGCGACGGGCGTGGTCATCGCGGGCAACCGCATTGGGACCGACCCGGCGGGCACAACGGCGCTGCCCAATGGCGCGGAGGGCGTGCTCGTGGAGGACGCACCCGGCGTGCAAATCGGCGGTCCGACCGAGGGCGAGCGCAACCTGATCGCAGGTAACGCGACCCACGGCGCCCGCATTACCGGAGCCGACGCTGACGGCGTGCGGGTGATCGGCAACTGGATCGGGCTGGCGGCAGACGGGCTGGCGGCGCTCCCCAACGGCACCGACGCGACAGAGCTGTCGGGCCATCACGGGGTAGCCGTGGTCTCATCCCCAAACGCCATCATTGGAGGTGACGCCGGAACAGCAGGCAACGTCATCGCCGGGAATGCTGCGCACGGCGTCTACATCACCGGAACCCCGGACGCGCCTGCCGACGGCGTGCAGGTGCTCGGCAACCGCATCGGAACGGGGCGCTCGGGCAATACGGCCCTCGTCAATGGAGCCGTCGGTGTGGCGGTGGCCGGAGCGGCGCGAAGCGCGCAGATCGGGCGGGCTGGCACAGGCAACCAGATCGTAGCGGGCGCCGAAGGGAATCTGCAAGGCGGGGTCTGGCTCTTCGACTCTGGAGAGGCGGGTGGTCGCCCGGACAACGCCACCATTGCCGCCAACACGATGGGCTTCAACGCGGCAGGTTCTGCGTTGCTGGGAGAGATGAACACAGCGATCAGCGCGGTCGCCGAGCAGGAAGACGGAGGCTTCAGCGGCCTGATGGTCGGTGGGGAGGACGTGGCCTCTGGAAACCAGATTCGGGCAGGGAGCGGTGTAATCCTCTTGGGCACGCGGACCAACGCGGCTGTGATCGCATCCAACACCATCGGGCTGTTTGCCAACGGCGAGCTGGCGCGCCCCGCCAGCCTGCCGGACGACGAACGCGATGCCTTTGGACTCCTGGTGGCAGGCACGGACGAGGTGCAGGTTCTAGGCAACACCATTGCAGGCAGCATCTTTGGCGTCGTGCTGGCGAGCAACGGGTCGGTGTTGGCAGCCAATCAGATCGGCACCAACCGCGCCGGGACGGCTGCTCGGCCCAACACCATCGGGGTTTACATCCCGGGCGATATCGAGGGCGTTCCCGTGGGGAGCGGGAACGTGATCGGTGCTGAGGGGCAGGGCAACGTCATCTCGGGCAATCGCCGCGATGGCATCCGCATCGGCGGCTCGTTCGATGTCGGAGACGAGGGGACCGACGGCATGCGTCGCGCCAGCCCGCGCCGCGTCCTGGCCCGCCGCCCCGGAGTCTCAACGCGGATGGCCTCATCGGAGGCTGCCCGTCAGCCCGCTGCAGGGGGCGTTGCGCCGGATGGAAACGTGATTGCCTTCAACCGCATCGGCACGAACCGTGCGGGCGACCGCCAACTCGGAAACGGGCGTGCGGCGACCGAGCCCGATGCCTTTCCCGGTGTCTGGATCCGCGACGGACGGGGCACCCGCATCGTCGGCAACGTGATCTCAGGCAACGGATTTGGCGTCTTGGGTTTCGCCGGGTTTGATGAGGAGGGTGACCTCGACGATGGGGACCCGGGCGCGACGCTCATAGGGGGCTCCATCATTGGTGGGTCTGCCAACGGGCAATCCAACATCGCGAACCAGTATGCCGGGGTCGCCTTCATTGGGTCCGATGCCAACCGGATACAGGCGCTGTCTCTCGCAGACGGGGGCGACCCGGTCGGGAACGTGGTGCGGGGCAACGGGCAGGTCGGCGTGCTGATCCGGCCTATCGATGGGGAGCAAGGAAATCAGGTGCGAAGCACCAGCTTCTTCAGGAATGATGGCCTGTCACTTCAACTTCTCAATGCCGATGGAGACTATCCCGTGGAGGCGCCCCAGGTCCCGAGCACGCTCTGGGCTGCTCTCACAGAGAATGGAGCTACCCTTCGTGTGACGACCACGGTTGCAGGCGAATTAGATCTGTTCCTGTCGGAATCGTGCGCCAACGGGCACGCGGAGGGCACGCTTATCGAAACAGTCACGGTACCCGCCGGAGTACAATCGGTGGAGGTCACAAATGTGCCCGGCGGGTTCGATGCGTTGGGGCTCTACCTCGCGGCCACGCTCACGCAGGAAGACAACGCCGCCACCACGAGCGGGATGACGGCGTGCACTCGCATCGCAGGCGAGGCAAACGTCGTGGAGGTCCCCGTGGCCCCGGGCGAGACCGGCCCCGTGGTGGACGAGTCGCAGATCCGGGTCGAGATCACGGACAACCCGAACCTCCGCCTCGCAAACAGTGGCGATGGCACGCGGACGGCGAAACACCAGGCGCCCTTGATGCAAGAAGGGGCACTTGCCCGTGCCGAAGGCACGCTGGCGGTCTCGGTGTTCGGCGAAAGGATCATCCCGCAGCCGGGCCTCTTCGACGGTTCCGCTTCCGCGCCCGACGGCTCCACGGTGACACCCAATGTCGTCTCCTCGAACCGTCATTGGGTCCTCCGTGCGGAGGATCTTGACGGTGTCACCTACTCCGTGTGTCTGGACGACAGCGGCCTCGGTGGTGTGACGGCTCCCGACCAGCTTGTGGTGCTCCACCGCGAGGATCCGGGGCATCCGTGGGTACCGCTCGCCAGCACACGAGAGGGGGGACGGCTCTGCGCCAGCGGGCTGGCGGCATGGGGCGAGATCGGCATTGGGGGCGACGACACGGTGAACCCAGTCCCGAACGATCCGGGCCCGGAGACCGTCCCCACCCGGCTCTCGGTCATGGCATTCCCGAACCCGAGTCGTGGGGCGGCCACCGTTCGGGTGACGGTGCCGGACACCGGGACGGTCCGCGCAAGTCTCCACGATGCCCTGGGTCGCGAGGTGACGCTTCTGCACGACGGTCCGCTCTCGCGGGGAGAGTCGGCTTTCGACCTGCCGCGGTTGGCGCCGGGAGTGTACCTCTTGCGCGTTCTGGCCCCGACTGCGTCGGCTAGCACGTCGCTCACCATCATCCGATAAGTCGGGCTGACCGCTGGCCCGCGGACGGGAGGCCGCCAACTCAATGCACCCGCAAGTGCGTGGGATAACTACACGGCATCGCCGCGGTCATCCTGAGCGGAGCCTGAAGGGTGCGGTCGAACGAATCTCGACGCGCGATTCGCCAGCTCGAGGCCTCCTGGTGGGCGTCGGGCCCCCCCGCAGAGGAGAACGAACGCGAAGCGAGGCATGAGATCAGGGCTGTGGCAAGGAGACTTCAGCGGATGCGGCGGGCCTCCACGCGGACGGGCGCCACCCACGTTGCCCCGTCGTCGCTGGAGGTCTCGTTCTGCCATGTGAACGAGTTCGGCGCGATGTCCGAAAACACGATGCGCGACAGCGGCCTTCCTGGCTCAGTGGCCTTCGTCATCACGATCCGGTCACCTGTCCGAACAGCCTCATAGGCTCCACCCGACGGGCTACCGTTGAACCCATTCGCATTGCTGATCCAGAACACTCGCCAGCGACCAATCACGGGATCGAAGACGCGCGTCGTGAGAAGGGTGTTGTCGCGCTTGAACTCAGCCATTGGAGGCGGGAGGTCCGCCTCTGCCTGATGAAACAGGTCGCGGATGCCGTACCCGCCGACGGCGTGACGCCACGCCCATGTTCCCGGCCATCCCCGGAACGTCTGTCCTCCGACATTCACGACGGACTCTGTCCGCCAGACACCCACAAAGTCGCCGAAATGGGCGAGTTCGGCTGACGCGTCGGGGTGTGGGGTGCCGAAGTCTAGGGCCTCAGCCGTGCCGCCAAGGAAGGCAATGATCGGTTCGGTGAGGGGCGGCTCGCCTGTGGTCTGGGCCGTGGTGGGGAAGGCGATGAGGACCAGAGCGGCCGAGACGATAACTGAAGAGATGGTCGGGTTCATAGTGGATTAAGAGTGGGGAGGAGGCAAGTCGAAGAGGGGCGGACGATCCCGTCGTGAGATGGCCTTGGCCTGACGTTCCCCGATTCAGCGAACGGTTTTCCCTATCGCATTGGGCTCCATGCCCGCCTTATGATTTCCCAGGACCCGTCCTCGCCTCGGCGAGCGATGGAGAGGTGAGTCGACTCGCTTGACAACGAGCTGACAGTCCCCACCGTGTCGCGGTAGGTGAACGCCAGCGAGCCGCGGCCTCGCAGATACGCGAGGTCTCCGCTGCCCTCCACTTCGTCCACGACCGTCTCGTACGACTCGATGACTGTCTGCGAGCCGTCGTCTGGCCACCAGTACTGCCGGATCGCAGAATCGCCAACCAGCGGCTCGACGCCCGCTGGCATCAGGACGGCCTCTGGCGCCAGCGTGGCCATGACAGCGGCGCTGTCGTTCGCGATCCACCCCGTCCGGTAGGCCTCTTCTAGAGACTGGACGTTGGCCTTGTCTTCAGCAGTGAACGTTTCCTCGTTGGACGAGCAGGCTCCCATCAGGAGGACAGCGAGTGCGATAAAGGGCAGACGCATGCCGTTGGAAGCGTATGAGCCGTTGACGACACGGATGGATGAGTTCATGACGGGGAGGGTTGGGGCGAGCAGAGAGGCTTGCAGCCCAAAGCGGTCGGCGATCGGGCTGGCGCTGAGGAACATGACATCGACGAGCGAGCGGCAGAGCATGGCGTTAGGCCATCTGGGTCTCGGCGCGCTGGCGGAGCGAAGCGGCGAAGCGGTCGAAGAAGGGCTGGAGGTCCGGGATGCTTCGACGCATGAGCGGCAGCAGCGGGCCGCTGTAGCGCTCGGACGTAGTGAACCGCGTAACGCCATCCGCGAGCGGTTCCAGCGAGAACGTTCGCACGCCCACGAACAGCCCGAGCGGCATGCCGCCCCTCCAGACCATCTTGCTCCCGGGTACGAAGTGGGTGACAGTCACTGGGAAGGCGCGATCGCTGAAGGCGGTGTGGACCACCAGCCGCTCGCCCTTCGCGATCTGGCCATCGATGCGGATGATGTCTGGTTCCCAACTCGGGATCTGATCGGCGTCCGTGAGGAGGGTCCAAAGGGCCATCGGGGTGGCCCGGATATCGGTAGAGGCTTGGTACACCATGGTCGTGAGGGCTAGCGGGTACGCTGGTAGAGCACGCCGATGGACTGGGGCGTATCGTTCTTCTCGCACCAGGGCTCGATCTGGAACGGTCCACAGGTGCCAAGGAGAAACAAGTAGGGGGTGCCATCGGCGGTCTCCAGGAGGCCGATCTCGTAGGGACGCTCAGGGCCACCGGTTTCGTCGATTTCCTGGCGGTTGATCGGGTGGCCGACGTAGATCCAGCCTCTCTGCTGGTCGGGCCTCAGGATGAGCACCGTCCCGTTGAGGGAGAAGCGGCCGGTTTCGGAAGCTTCCGTTTCGCTGACGAAGACGCCGAAGACTGCCCGTGCCCGGTAGTCGGCGCGGTAAGTGCCGTCGTCCTTGAAGTCGTACGAGAGGCGCGTGCCCCAGATGTTGGCGCCGAGGTTTGAAGAGACCCACGACTGCGTCGCCGCGCCCCCGAGCACGACGCTCACGGGGCCACTCTGGAGGTCTACGACGGAAGTCGCGACGGTCCAGTGGCCCACGACGGGAGAGTCGGCGAGATCGTCTCCACCGCGGGCTGTCTCGGAGTCGTAGCCAAGGAAGAGAAGGGCCGAGAGCAATCCTGGGATCAGGTGAAGCAGATTCAGCATGGGTCTAGGGAGATGGCGTGTTCAGGAGCGGGGTGGATCGTTCCCGATGAGGCACGCGATGCGACCGGCGGAGGCCCACGCAGTGGCGTAGGCCGCCTTCATCTTCCAGACGACCCCGGCATCGCTCTCACCAGCACAACTGGCAAGGACCAACAGCCGAGGACGATGGGTGGAGCGTGCATCGATTTGATCCGCGCGGTTAGTCCGTCGGCCTGAGATGCCCATGTCCTTCGCGGAGGCGGTACTCCGCATCCGCCTCCACCTGATGGAACGTCTCAATCATTCCGGAGGGCCATTCGACGATGACCTCGGCTGCTTTGGAGGCATCCCCGAGACCCACATGTGCAGTCAGGTGGGCGTCATCGGTGTAGTGCGTCCCAACTCCGACATCGCGCCGCTGCCACGTGTCTCGTCCCGCAATCACAGCGCGGACCCGCACGGTAGCCCCTATCGCGGACCGGTTTGATCCTGTAGAAGAGGGCGCGTCGGTCCGGCCTCCTTCCAATCGGAAGCGGATCCATCGGCGAGGGGGGGCGTCGTTTCGGAAGAGGAGATCGCGCTCCGGTGTGTTTCCTGTCGAGAAAAGAGAGAGGTAGAGGTCGATATCGCCATCGCGGTCATAGTCGGCCGCCGCCATCCCGCTCGTCGCCCTCGGTGTTGTGACGAGGTCCCCGCCCTCGTGGCGCTTGAAGGTGTAGTGGGGTGGTCCATCGTTGAGGTAGAGGTCATTGCCACCGTTGCTCTCGGTCGAGGTCCAATTGGTTGCGAAGAGGTCGAGATCGCCGTCATTGTCTGCGTCAAGCCAGATGTGGCCAGTCGTCAGCTTTGCGTCAGTCACGTGCGGTCCCTCTGTGG
>JBCBZH010000347.1:0-3686 GCA_039815415.1 Bacteroidota bacterium | reverse complement strand
TGTACGGGACCCGAGACCCAGATCATCGAGGCGCAGGGCCGCTACATGCTGCCGGGTCCGAGCGGTGGATGGCCGTCGAGCTGGCGGAGTAGCGAACCTAAGTGAGTTCGCGGGCGAAGTACGAGCTGGCGAAGTCCACCAGCTCGCGAGTCGAGAAGAACGACGACTCGGCAGTGCCCACCCGCCCAGCCTGGACGGCGTTGGTCGCGACGAACTGCTCGCCAACGACCGGGAAATGGACGCCATCATCGTTCGCCATGTTGGGGCTTTCTACCCATGTTCGTTGTCCGTGGACCATCCATGGGTAGCGGTGGGTCGTGGTTCGGCGTTGTGGAACCAGAGATTCTGCATAGTGCAGGGACGTGCATCGGTTGAATCCCACGCCCAGCAGCAGCGTGTAGCCATCGTGCTCATAGAGCTTCTCGAACGGTGTGCAGCGTCCCTCGCAGAACTCCAAGGCGTGCTCGCTGACGACATCGTTTGCGAGTCGCCCGTTGGCGCACACAGAAACGAGGGGATGGTTGCTCCTCTTCGTTTCTGGAAACGTCCGAAACGCTTCAGGAATCGCGCCCATCGTTGTGGGCGTCGTGCGTGGGTCGAAGACCGGGAGATGCTCTCGGATCGTTTCATGCCAGGCTGGGTCGACACGCGCATCGTTCCAGTCACGGGGATCGGAGACCTGAGGCGTTTCTGCAGGCATGACCAGGGTTCCGTTCGGGCCGAGTACGTCCAAGAGCGCACGAACCACGGTGCCCGCACCGCCGACCACGTATCCCATCTGCTTCAGGGAGGAGTGCACCATCACGGTCATTCCGGGTCGGAGTCCCAAGTTGGAAAGGTCGTCGACTAAGGAACGGCGTGTATTCGGGAGGGGCATTGGGAGCGGAAGGGGCGGCGGTGTCGCCGAGCTGGCGGAGTGAGGGCTGCTTGCTGGGTCGCCAGCTCGAGGCAGGGTCAGCGGGCGCGCTTCATGCGGCTGAAGGGGTAGCCGTTGCAGCCCGTCCGAGGCATCTCCCGTCCGCTCGGGGGCGCGGTGACGGCGTCGTTCCGTGTGGATGCATCGTAGACGGCGTAGCAGTAGGCCCATGTGTAGCCGCTGGCGCCGTCGAGGCGAACCCAGTCGATGCGCGTCCAGAGGCCTGCGCCCGAGGGATTGTCGGCGTCGTTCTGGGCGATGGCGAACTGCCGGTCCACGTTCCAGTCGGTGACGTGGTAGGTGGCTTCCGAGTGGGGCGTGCTGCCGTGCTGGGTCCACGCGTACGGCCCGATGGTGTAGCGGATGCCGTAGTCGTCTACGAACTCACCCACGGGCGGGAACGTGGTGGGCGGCGTCGTGCTGGCGACCGGAGGCGGGCTGGCGCAGGCACTCAGGAGAAGCAGAGCGCTCGCCAGCTGGCATGCGCCGACCTTCGGTTCGAGGCGAGGGAGCATGTCACGCATTGCGGTTACGGCAAACCGCCCAGTGGGACGCCTTCGAGTGTGTCGAAATGCCGGACCTGCGGCTCCTTCTCCAGGAGGAAGTCGTCGTCCTCAGGGTAGTACTTCGCTCGGAGCACGTCGTCGCCTGCGAAGGCTCGCACGACCTCCTCGTCCTTCCAGAACGTCAGGGTGTTGAAGTGGGCCACATCCCCGTCGATCCGATTGAGGATGTAGACTCCGAGGCAACCGTCGATACCAGAATAATCGGGGACGGCACGTTGACGGAGAAAGGCGAGGTACGCATCAGCCTTTTTCGCGGTGGTTCGTCCGTGCCAGAGTCGAGCGATCATAGGAATCGAGAGCGGCGCATTCGTTAGGAGAGACCAACGGGGTCTCCTAGTGAATAGTGATTCAGCCGCAGCCTCGAGGCAGGGCCGGTCGGCGTGCGAGAGGATACGCCCCGCCTCGGTGACCGAGAACGCTGCGTGGGGTGGTCGGCCTGCAAGCGCGGGTTATGCGCCGCCGCGTGTTTCTGAGCGTTTAGCGCTGTCTTTCCACATCTCGCGCCGCGTCCGGTTTCGGCGTCGTGCTTCCAACGAGACGAATAGCGTCGAGAGGATCGCGGCCCCGATTGCTACGATCCACAAGATGCCGAAGGTCGGGAAGCGAGAAGACCGCCGAGCTGGTGGAGACGACGACGCTTGGATCGGCTCTGGCCCCTGCCGCACGACAGCAAGCGATTCCGACGTAGACGCCTGGGACGTACCGGGGTGGAGAGAGTGATCCCGGAGGTAGAGGACGGGTTTGTCTCCGGACGTGTCAAGTCGCAGGGTGTCAACCTGAGCCTGTGCGCCAGTCGCCGCCAGCACGATGCTGAGTATGAGCAAGAGGCGCATAACAGAGGGCCGTTCTACCGCCGAGGGGCTATGGGATCAAAAAGCCTGGTTCCGACGCCAGCTGTCGGTATTCGTCCGCTGTCGCGTACTCGAAGTCCTTTTCTAGCATGATCACCCCGCCTAGCCTTTCGGCTGCCTCAGAAGCGAGCCACGCCATCTCTCGGACGGACCGCCAGTAGTCCCCGCTCTTGAAGCCGTACAACTCGACCAAACCGCCGGGATGCCACCCTAGCGCCTCCTCGTCAAGACCGTCCGCGTCGCCAAAGTTGGGACCAACCGAGAAATGGATATACGGGTCACCTTCACCATCCCCGTAACGGAGGTGCCAGAGTTCTCCAGTACCATACGGCTGTGATCCGGTACTGAAAGCGACTGCTCGACGGGCAAACAACTCTTTCAAGGCGGGCAGCTGCGCCGGAGGCCACTCGGGTATCAGGATGCCGATTCCAGGACCCATACGAGCGCGAGGCGAGGCGAGGCGGTATAACCAGTACTTCTATTGCAGCGACGCTGTTAAAGGGGAGGATACGCCCATATTCGTGCGCACCTGCATGATATGAGCCCGAATCGGTCCGTATCCGTTCATGGGCGCAGGATATGCGGAATCGGAGCCTAGCCGATCTAGGCCCTCGAATTGGGCTTGCACCCTTCATTCCGTCCTTGATCCGGGGCGCGTCGCACCCATTTCCGCTATCCCGCGTCGAGCTGGCGATACCCGGCCCAATCGCCAGCTCGAGGTATCCAACACATCACCAGCTCGAGCTGGCAACCCAACCGTCACCGAACGACAGTCAGTGGCTGCACCTGTCGCCCGTCGCGCGTGCGGAGCACCGCCCGGTAGATGCCCGGGGCCAACCGGCTCAGGTCAAGCGAGACACGGTGCTCGCCAGCTGGACGCCAGCCCGCATCCAAGAGCCGAACCCGCCGCCCGCGAGCGTCCAGCAGCTCGAGGCGCGTCCACTCTGGAGTCGCCAGCTCGAAGCGCAGGGTCGCGCGGTGGCGAGCGGGATTGGGAGAGGGGACCTCGAGGCGGAGTCCTGAGACCGGACCGGACGAGCTGGCGACGGCACCACCGTCCACGATCTCGCGGACGAGCCGTTTCAGCTCCAGGTACGTGCCCATCACGTCGGTCAGGCGGTCCTCCACGAGCAACACGCCCACCACGCCGCGCTCGGTGTCGATCCACGGCGAGAACCCGAAGCCGCCGGGGCTGCTGCCGTCGAGCAGGGTGCCGTCCGGGGCCTCGCGCTCGCGCCACACGCCGAGGCCGTAGACGCGCTCGGTGAGCGGGAGGCCGGGGTAGCCCACATAATTGTCGATGGGCGAGTAGGCGATGGGCGCGTTGCCGGTCTGGTCGGCCAGCATGGCCGC
>JBCBZH010000311.1:0-4497 GCA_039815415.1 Bacteroidota bacterium | reverse complement strand
CTGGAAGGCGAAGTCCACGGGCGTGGCGCCACGCGGGAGCGTCATCAGGGCTCCGTTGGGCGTGAAGACGTAGATCTCCTCATCGTAGAGGTTGAGCTGGAACTCGCGGACGAACTCGCCCGCATCGTCCGGCCGGGGGTTCTCAAGGAGATCGCGCACCCAGGCGTACATCGCATCCAGCCGGGCATCGCCCGCTCCTGCGGGGGCTTCCTTGGGTGGCTTTCCCGTAGCGCCATCGCCCCCTGGTGTCTCCTTGTACTTCCAATGGGCCGCCACGCCGCGTTCGGCGATCTCGTGCATCTCCGCCGTACGGATCTGAATCTCGACCGGTCGCCCTTTGGGACCGATCACCGTCGTGTGGAGGCTCTGATAGCCGTTTGACTTGGGGACCGAGATGAAGTCCCGGAAACGAGCCGCGATGGGCGGATAGAGCGCGGTCAGCACCGAATACGCACGCCAACAATCCTCCCGCCCCTTTTTGCCCTCGGCGTTGAGAATGACTCGAATGGCAAACAGGTCGTAGATCTCGTCCAGCTCGAGGCCCTGCTTCCGCATCTTCCCGTAGATGGAGTAGATGCTCTTGGGGCGCCCGTAGATCTCGAAGTCGAACCCGGCGTCCTCCAGCTCGGCCCGAACCGGCTCGATGAATGCCTCGATGAACCGCTCGCGCTGGCGGCGCTTCGCATTGAGGCCCTTGGCGATCTTCTGATACGCCTCCGGCTCGAGGTACTTCAGCGACAAATCCTCCAGCTCGCTTTTGACCTCGTGGAGGCCGAAGCGGTGCGCGAGCGGGGCGAACAGATCGTGCGTCTCGGTGGCGATGCGGATCTGCTTCTCGCGCTTGAGGTTGCCCAGCGTCCGCATGTTGTGGAGCCGGTCCGCAAACTTGACGAGGATGACCCGAACGTCGGAGGCCATCGACAGCATGAGCTTGCGGACGTTCTCGGCCTGGCCGAGGGCCCGGTTCTCGAAGACGTTCCCGATCTTGGTCACGCCGTCTGTGATCTGGGCGACGGTCTCCCCGAACTCGCTCTGAAGCAGCGTCAGCGAGAGGTCCGTGTCCTCCACGGTGTCGTGCAGCAGCGCGGCGGCGACCGTGACGTCGTCCGCGCGA
The DNA here is from genome assembly GCA_039815415.1 of Bacteroidota bacterium. GTDB lineage: Bacteria > Bacteroidota > Rhodothermia > Rhodothermales > Rubricoccaceae > JBCBZH01. The sequence continues at coordinate 3,383 of JBCBZH010000311.1, read as the reverse complement.
ATGTCTCGTGCCGAGATCAGGGCCACCTCCAGTGGGTGCGAGATGTACAGCTCGCCCGACGCCCGGCGGTCGTTGCGGTGCGCCCAGTACGCGACGTGGAAGGCGCGGCGGATCATCGCCTCGTCCACGCTCGGCAGGTTCCGACGGCAATGCTCCAACAGCACGCGCAACCGGCGCTCGTACTCCGGCTCGACGTGCAGGTCGTCGAGCTGGCGGTGGAGATCGGCGGAGGCAGAGATCATGCGAGGCACAGATCCAGAACGATCCGTGGAGGGATACTGTGCGTGCAGAAGGTAGGAATGCGGCGATGCCACTGTGGGCAAGACCGCCAGCTTGTGGCCTACCGCACCACCATAAACGACACTGCTGGGAGCGAGGCCTCCCCCACGACTCTCGCGTGGTAGACGCCCGGCGCCCAGCCGCGCACGCCCACCCGCCAGCTCGATCGTAGCCACCGACGACTCCCACCGTCTGGGAGAGCAGCTTTCGTGCACGCGGCACAACTGAAGAAGAAAGGCCCCGTCCATCGCTGAACGGGGCCTCCCAATCGGGCTGGCGACGAGGGCTACTTCTGCTCCTCCTCGTCGGTGGCGTCGGCCTCAGGAGCATCATCAGCTTCAGCCTCTGGGGTCTCCTCCGCTTCAGCCTCCGGGGTTGCCTCGGCTTCGGCCTCGGGAGCCTCGTCGGCTTCCACCTCAGCGGGGGCGTCGTCCACCTCCGCTTCAGCGGCCGGCTCCTCGTCTGCGGCCTCCGCGTCGGCTGAAGCCTCTTCGACCTCCGCTTCGGGGGCCTCAGCCTCCGAGCTGGCGGTCTCGTCAGCCTCTACTTCGGGGGTCGCCTCGGCCTCCACCGGCGGCGTCAGCTCGACGGCGGCCTCTTCGGCCTCGTCCAAAACGGGAGCAGCAGCCGGAGCGGCCTTCGCCGTGTCACTGCCGCCAGATCCGCCACGGCGGCGGCGGGAGCGACGCGTCTTCTTGCGGGAGCCAGCAGCGCCCTCGGGCTTGACGTCGTTGAAGTCCACCAGTTCGATGACCGCCATCTCGGCGGCGTCACCGGCGCGCTGGCCAAGCTTCACGATGCGCGTGTAGCCGCCCGGACGGTCGCCGATGGCTTCCGCGATCTCGCCGTAGAGCGCCTTCACGGCCTCCTTGTTCTGAAGGCGGCGGAAGGCCTGCCGACGGCTGGCCGTCGAGTCGTCCTTGGAGCGCGTCAGCACGGGCTCCACGAACTGGCGCAGAGCGCGGGCCTTGCCCAGCGTGGTGGTGATCCGCTTGTGCTCGATCAGCGCAGCCGACATGGACTGGAGCGTCGCCTTGCGGTGCGACGTGCTCCGGCCCATCTTCTTGATCTTCTTTCCGTGTCTCATGAGTCTGAAGGTTCAGGGTCCAGGCAGCGCCTCAGCAGGCGCCACCCTGAACCGAGTTAGGCGGGCTGGTCGAGGTACTTCTCGACATCCATGCCGAAGCGGAGATTGCGCTCCTCCAGAACCTGGACGAGCTCGAGAAGGCTCTTGCGGCCGAAGTTGCGGAACTTGAGCATCTCGCTCTCCTCGCGCCGGACGAGGTCGCCGATGGTCTTGATGGACGCGGCGCGGAGGCAGTTCTGGGCGCGGACCGAGAGGTCCATGTCGTCCACGGACTGGTTGAGGATGGCGCGGATGCGCTGCACCTCGGCGTCCACCTCGGCCTCTTCGGCGGTCGGCTCCTCGGTCGCCTCCACCTCCACGAACAGACCGATGTGGTCGCGCAGGATGGCGGCGGCGTTGGTGAGGGCCTCCTCGGCGGTCAGCGAGCCGTCGGTCTCGACCTCGAGCGTCAGGCGCTCATAGTCGATCTTCTGGCCCACGCGCGTCGGGGTGACGGAGTACTTGACGTTGAGGATCGGCGTGAAGATGGAGTCCACGGCGATGACGCCGATGGGATCATCCGCCCGCTTGTTCTCGTCGGCCGGGACGTAGCCGCGGCCCTGCTCCACGCGGAGATCGATGCGCACGTCGGCGTCTTCCGCCAGCGCTGCGATGTGGTGGTCCGGGTTGAGGACCTCGAAGTCCGCTGTGTTGTTGGCGATGTCTTGGGCCGTCCAGGCGCCACCGCCTTCGAGGTGGATCGAGATGGAGCCCTCGTCCTCCTCATTGGCGCGGAACCGAACGCCCTTGAGGTTGAGAATGATGTCGGAGACGTCCTCGGTCACGCCGGGGATCGTCGAGAACTCGTGCTGGACGCCGTCGATGCGGAGACCGGTGATGGCCGTGCCGCTGAGCGAGGAGAGCAGCACGCGCCGGAACGCGTTGCCGATGGTGACGCCGTAGCCGCGCTCGAGCGGCTGGACGACAAACCGCCCGTACGTCTCGTTCATTTCCTCGACCGTGACGCCGTCGGGCATCTGGAGCTGAAGTCGTGCCATGTCTATGTATTGGGGGTCGGGTGTATGACGAGTGAGGAGTGACGGGCTATGTGTGATGAGTATTCGATCTCATCACCCGTTACCCATCGCTCTTCACCCACTGGGCGGACTACTTCGAGTACAGCTCGACGATGAGCTGCTCGCGGATGTTCTCCGGGATGTCCTCGCGCTCAGGGAAGTCGAGGAACTTGCCGACGAGCCGATCGCGGTCCACCTCGAGATGGGGGAACTGGCGGCGCGTCAGGTTGGCAGTATCACGAATCACGTCCAGGTTCTTGGACTTGGGCCGGATCTCGATGATGTCGCCCGCGCGGAGCTGGTGGCTCGGGATCGACGACACACGGTCGTTGACCATCACGTGCCCGTGGTTGACGAGCTGGCGAGCCTGGCGGCGCGTGCGGGCGAAGCCGAGGCGGTAGACGACGTTATCGAGGCGGGCCTCCAAGAACTTCAGGAGGTTCTCTCCGGTGACGCCCTTCTTGCGGGCTGCCTTCTCAAAGAGGTTGCGGAATTGGCGCTCGAGCAACCCGTAGGTGTACTTCGCCTTCTGCTTCTCCTTGAGCTGCATGGAGTACTCAGACTCCTTGCGGCGGCGGGCGTTGCCGTGCTGGCCGGGGCCGTAGGGCTTGCGTTCGAGGGCCTTCGAGGGGCCGAAAATGGGCTCGCCGAATCGGCGGGCGAGCTTCTGCTTGGGTCCGCGGTAACGGGCCATGGGATTCTCGTGAGTCTATGCCGCCAGCTCGAGGCCGGAGGCGGGTGAGGACTACGTGCGGTCCGCTCCCGTAGAGCTGGCGGTCCAGCCGGACGAAGCGGGCGCAGTCGGACGATTAAGCCCGGCGTGCTGCGTCAGACGCGGCGACCGTTGGGGTTGATGCCAGCGTCGCGGAACGCTTGAGCGCCAGCCGCATCCAACGCGACAGCATCCTGTGCGGCAGCCCATCGCTCATCGATACGGTTGTTGAAGTTCAAGCGCTCGATCG
>JBCBZH010000183.1:0-8921 GCA_039815415.1 Bacteroidota bacterium | reverse complement strand
TTTCACTCCAATATTTGCGCGTTTGGTAACTCCGCGACTGTCAGACCTCGGGATGTGCGGCCTGGATTGCCGATCACAAAGACGAGCGAGCCGGTAGTGACGCCTTCAGCAGAGAGCGGGAAGTAGGCGTCTGGCTCGAGAGGCTCTCCATCTTCGTAGATACGGAAGAACGCGAAGTCAGCCGCATATCGGGGATAGGTGAAGTTGTCCGGGTCACCTCCGAAGAAGCCGAGGGCTCGTTCCGGAGCCATCGTAAGTCGAACATCTCGGTATCGCCGATACGTGTAGGCGGAGTACCGCCCCCCGTTGTAGAGTCCGACGACCTGAACGATGTACTCATCCGTGTCTGGATCCGGGTCTGTGATGCCGTACTCCGCAAGGAGCCGGGCTGTTACAGCTGATTCTGCGGTCGAGCGCGCAGCGGCACGTTCAGCATCGGTCTCCGCTGCGTCAACCGGTGCGCTCATGTCTGCCGTGACATCGGTGATTGCGACCAACTGGTCCATGTAGAGGCCATCGACCTGGCGCTCTTCGTTCAGCGATTGGGCCGAGAAGCCGTTGTCCAGCAGGCCCTCGTTGCCGCGATCCGAGGCGATGATCCAGCTCTGGGCACAGTGGTGGTTGGTCAGAACAAGTCCATGGGGGGATACGAATGAGGCTGAGCATCCGGGCATTCGGAGCGAGGCCAGGCGGGCACGGCGGTACCACTCGTCATCTGGCGCGAATCCATACGTGCTCTCGAAGTAGTCCGTGGGAGGGTCTTCGAACAGCCACATCTTGCCCCCATCGAGGGGCTGGGCCTGGACGGTGTCCGGGTCGAAGGCGCTCTGGGCGACGGCCGGAACGGCCAGAACGACGGCAAGGAGAAAAGCGAACGCGCGCATGGAGGAAGAGAAGGGGAGAGCCAGGAAGGTAGAACGCCTCTGTCGTCCGATGCGCATGTGAGTCTCGGCGACTACCGTCATGCTCGCCAGCCCGACGCCGACGCTGTTCCCCGCTGTCTCGCTAAGCACGCGAGTCCGGATGCATCGAGCTGGTGATGGGGAACGGTGCGCGGCGGGTCTGTGTGAGATGTGTGTCACACCGTCGCCTCCGGGACCGCGTAGCTTCTGGCCCTGTTCTGTTCTGCTGGCTGTCCGCTAGGCTCCCTGTTCGTCCCCCTGTATGAAGCGCCTCGTCGTCGTCGAGTCCCCCACAAAAGCGCGGACCATCCGCAAGTTCCTCCCGTCCGGCTATCAGGTCGAGGCCTCAATGGGGCATGTCCGGGACCTGCCCTCGTCTGCGTCGGAGATCCCGGCGAAAGTCAAGAAGGAGAAGTGGGCGCGCCTCGGTGTGAACATCGAGGATGGGTTTACGCCGCTGTATGTGGTCCCGGCAGACAAACGCAAGACCGTCAAGGCGCTTAAAGAGGCACTCAAGGATGCTGATGAACTCTACCTCGCAACGGATGAAGACCGTGAGGGCGAGTCTATCGGGTGGCACTTGTTGGAGGTCCTGAAGCCGAAAGTTCCGGTCAAGCGGATGGTGTTCCACGAGATCACCAAGGAGGCCATTCTGAAGGCGCTCGAAGACACCCGTGAACTGGACACGCGACTGGTAGATGCCCAGGAGGCACGGCGCATTCTGGACCGCCTCGTGGGCTACTCCGTATCGCCGGTGCTATGGAAAAAGATCGCGCCGAAGCTGTCTGCCGGACGCGTTCAGTCTGTCGCCGTGCGAGTGTTGGTCAAGCGCGAGTGGGAGCGAATTGATTTCGTCAGCGCTACGTACTACGATCTCTCAGCCGAGCTGGCGAAGAACGGGACGCCGTTCAAGGCCAAGATGACACACTACGGCGAGCGCCGTCTCGCAACAGGAAAGGACTTCGACGAACCCACCGGGACGCTGAAAGCGGGAAGCGACGCGCTGGTGTTCGGCGAGGAGATCGCCGTCGGGCTGGCGGAGCGGTTGGCAGACGCCAGCTGGAGAGTGGCTCAGGTGGAGCAGACAAAGCGGACGCGCAAGCCCGCTGCGCCGTTCATCACCTCCACGTTGCAGCAGGAAGCCAACCGCAAGCTGGGGTTCAACGCCCGCCGAACCATGCAGACGGCCCAGAAGCTCTACGAGCAGGGCCACATCACCTACATGCGAACCGACTCCACAACGCTTTCGACGGAGGCCGTCGTCGCGGCCCGAGGTGCGGTCGAAGCGCGCTATGGAGCGGAGTATCTCTCGCCGTCGCCACGTCAGTTCTCGGGCAAGGTGCGCAATGCACAGGAAGCCCACGAGGCCATCCGCCCGGCAGGAACGGGCATGCGGACGCGTCAGGAGATCGGTCTGTCGGGCGACGAGGCGAAGCTCTACGATCTGATCTGGAAGCGGACCGTTGCCAGTCAGATGGCGAATGCGGAGTTGCTCTCCACTCGAGCTACGATTCTCGCAGCCGAAGGCACCGACGACGAGAGCACCTTCCGCGCAACAGGGCAGGTGGTTGTATTCCCGGGCTTCTTCCGTGCCTATGTGGAGGGCTCTGACGACCCCAGTGCTGCGCTGGACGACAAGGACAATCCGCTGCCTCCGCTGGAACAGGAGGATCGCCCGGGGTGCCGACAAGTGGATGCCCAGGGCCATGAGACCAAGCCGCCAGCCCGATTCACCGATGCCTCGCTCGTGCAGGCGCTGGAGAAAGCAGGCGTCGGCCGCCCATCCACCTACGCATCCATCCTCGACACGATTGTGCGGCGTGGCTACGTGACGCGTCAGGGGAATCAGCTCGTGCCGACATTCACGGCGTTCGCCACCACCAACCTGCTCGAAGAGAACTTCGACCGACTGGTGGACACTCAGTTCACCGCCAAGATGGAGGCTGAGTTGGATGAGATCGCAGCGGGAGAAGAAGCTGCGACGCCCTATCTGGAACGGTTCTTCTCGGGGCCAACCGGTCTGCAAAAGAAAATTGAGACGGGTGTGGAGTCCATCGACCCGCGCGAGATCTCGACGATGCGTCATCCCAAATGGGAGCGCTTCGAGGTGCGTGTGGGACGGTATGGGCCGTATGCCGTGGACACAGACACGGATCAGAAGGCCTCGTTACCACCCGAGATGGCACCCGGCGACGTGACGCTGGAGTACCTCGATCAGTTTGTGGCAGCCAACGAGGACGAGCGCGTTGTGGGCATCCACCCGACCGCTGAGATGCCCGTCCTGCTCAAGCAGGGGCCGTACGGTCCCTATGTCCAGCTCGGCGATGTGGACACCGAAGACAAGAAGGCGCCCAAACCGAAGCGGACCTCTCTACCCAAAGGCACCGAGCCGAAAGATGTGGACCTCGAGCTGGCGGTGGCGCTTCTCAGCCTCCCGCGAACTCTCGGAGAGCATCCCGAGACTGGAAAGCCGATCCTCGCCAACATCGGGCGCTACGGACCCTACGCGCAGCACGAGCGCACGTACGCCAGCTTGAAGCCCGCTGAGGGAGATGACGTGCTCACCATTGAGCTGGACCGTGCCCTCGAGCTGATCGCGCAGAAGGCCAAGAAGAATGAGCCGCTGAAGACCCTGGGGGCGCACCCGGTTTCCGGCAAGCCCATCGATCTGTTTGAAGGGCGCTACGGCCCGTATGTGAAGCACGAGAAGACCAACGCGACCATCCCGAAGGGCACCGATCCCAACACGCTGACGCTGGAACAAGCCGTCGAGCTGGTGGATGCGAAGGCGGCCAAGAAGGGGAGCGGACGGCGGCGGAAAAAGGCCTCGTAGGGGAGAGGAGCCGGTCGCCAGGTCGAGGCGAAACCAGGCCCGGTTGCGCTCTTCATGAGTGAGCCGGGGTGGGTGTGGGAGGCGATGAACGATTCTCCTATCCTTCCGCACTCCTGCCGGATGTGGGATTAGTCCATCTCGTCTGGGTCCACCTCTGCTTTATCCGGGGCGTCGGGCCGCCGACCCGTGCGCCACCGCATCTCTTCAGCGAGCTGGTGGGTCTTACGGACCGACTCCAGCATTTGCAGGTAGCTGCCGTAGCGTTCCGGCGCGATCTCACCCCGCTCTTCAGCCTCGGCGACCGCACAGCCGGGCTCGTGGTCGTGCGTGCAGTCCGGGAAGCGGCAGTCAGGGATGAACGGGCGGAATTCAACGAAGTAACCCCCCAGTTCTTCCGGGGCCATGTCCCAGATGCCCCATTCGCGGACTCCAGGTGTATCGGCTACCCAGCCCCCGGCGATTGGGTGAAGCGTGGCGAAGGTGGTGGTGTGGCGCCCCTTCTGGGTCTTGTCACTGACCTCGCTCGTTCGCAGGTCGAGTCCGGGTTCGACCGTGTTCAGCAGACTCGACTTTCCAACCCCCGACGGTCCGGAGACGACGCTCGTCTGGTTCGCCAGCTCGTCGCGGAGGGCATCGATACCCTCGCCCGTGTCGGCGCTGGTCAGCAGCACGGGATAGCCGAGCTGGCGATAGAGGTCTGCCCAGAACGCGATGGCCTCCTGTGCGCGCGGCTTGCCCTCCAGGAGGTCAATCTTGTTAATCACGAGCCCCGCTGGGATGTGCGAGGCCTCAGCCGCCACCAGCAGGCGGTCTATGAACCCCGCGTTCAGCTTGGGGCCAAAGGTGGATTGAATGCACCACACGCGGTCTACATTCGCAACCATCACATGCTCCTTGATGGCGGCCTTCCGCCCTGCGGCACGTCGCGAGAGCTGGTTTTCTCTGGGTGTTATGTCGGTCACCAAGCCGGTGCCGTCCGGATCCACGCGGAGCGTCACGCGGTCGCCAACGGCGAGCGGGTTGGTCTCATCAATCTCTTGCGCGTCCAGGCGAAAGCGACCTCGAATCCGAGCCTTGATGGTGTCGCCCTCATCCGTGACGACGTCGTACCAGCTACCCGTGGAGCGGACCACGAGTCCCAACGCACGGCTCGGCTCGGGCGCTGTAGGCTCATCGAGCTGGTGAGAAGGGGAAACGTCAGGCACAGGTGAAACACAAGGGCGGGGCTTCCGTCGAAGGTAGGCACCTGTGGGCGGCATCAGGTCGCCCCGTTCCCCACAGACTGCACTCCCTGCCATGCCTACGACTCCGTCTCGCGACGCCGCCCGCGCGGCCTTCGACAAGCTCGACACTCAGGAGAAATCCGCGTTCATCTTCGAGGCCACCTTCAACACCATCGGCCAAGCTCTTGAGGAGACGGGACGCCGCGTCGCCGATCTGTTTGAGTCGGTCGATGTGGACGACTTGTTCACGCAGGACGCGGACGAGGAGACTCCCACCGAGGCTGAGCCAACGTCCCCACCGAAGAAAGCCACCTCACGGAAGAAACCTGCCTCGCGGGCCAAACCGAAGTCCACATCGAAAACGGCTGGCAAGCCCAAGCCCAACGACGACGAGTGAACGAACGCTGGATTCAGCGATTTGAACAGGCCGGGTGGCTTGAACGCGCCGGGCTCCTGGGCGGTGGGGCCGTACGCCTCGCCGCCCGCGCCATTGATCGGTCCCTAGACCGCGCTGCCCAGATCACCGTCGAGGCGCAGGAGGCGTTCAAGAAAGAGATGGATCCCAACATTTCGGACGCGGTCATCCTCGAGGAGACGGACGACCGCGAACAGTCATGAAGCGGCTCGGATTCGCCAGCTCGATCGTCCCAAACGTGCCGAGCGATGCTAGCCGAGCCGGTAGGAATGACTAGGCAGCGAGCTGGTGGGCCGCGTGGAGGCCAAAGATGCGTGGATGAACAACACGGTTGACCATCACGCTTCCGTCGGAAGCGGTGGTCAGCTCCGCCTCAATGAGACCGTGACGGTCCATTTCAATCACCACAGCGTGTCCGAGCCGCGATGTATCCGATGCCTCGTCTTCATGGCGGGGCCGGAGCCAGCGAGCCGCGAGACGATTGATCTCTAGCCACGAGAGCTGGCCGAAGGGCGCACGCGAGGACGTGGCAAGGACTTCGATCATGAAGTCGGCCGCATATGGGAGAGTATCTGCGAGCGGCGGGCGGGAGGTGGCGACCATCATGGCATCCGGGGGAGGTGTGGTCCCAACCTCGCAGGGGGGTATGACAAGGGTGTGACGCGTGCTCTTAATAGAACTTCTTGAACTGGCTTCGACGAGGGGGCGAAAGCTCAGCCCTGCTCAATTTCGCGCGCTGGGTACCATCCGAATGGGTCCGCTTGGGCGGTAGGTCACTGAACCATGTGGAGAGGGCATCAGTCCGTCCAAGCGGAGTTGCCACCGCTGGGCGACCGTCGCCAGAACCAGCACCCCTTCCATCCAAGCGAATTGCTCGCCGATGCACCCTCGTCGTCCAGCGCTGAACGGGAGGTAGGCGAACTTGTGGCGGTCGGCCTTGCGAGCTGGCGAGAATCGATCGGGGTCGAACGCAGCGGGATCGTCCCAGAATCGTGGATCCGCGTGCATCCAGAGGGGGCCAAACAGAATCGTCGTCCCCTTGGCGATGGGGACGCCTACCAGCTCGAGATCGCATGCAGCCTCCCGGCCGACCGCCCAGGCTGGCGGGTAGAGGCGCATCGCCTCTGCGAACACGGCTCGGGTGTAGGGAAGCTGTCTGACATCCTCGAACGTCGGAGGGGCGTCCAGTGCATCCACTTCCGCGTGGAGGCGGGCTTCTGCCTCGGGGTTCTGGGCCAGGAGCGCCCATGTCCAGGCCAGTGCGACAGCTGTCGTCTCGTGCCCGGCGAGGAGAAGCGTGACCACTTCGTCCCGGAGCTCGTCATCGGTGAGGCCTTCGTCCGTGTCTTCATCGCGTGCTGCAAGCAGCATATCCAGCAGATCGTTGTGGGTATTCGGATGTCTGCGATGTTCCGCGATGATGCGATACACCTCGGACTCGATCTCGGCCCGAGCGCGCCGGGTTCGGAGCGTATTGGGCAGCGGTAGCGTGGCGAAGAGTTCGCCCAGAGGGTGCTGTGCCCGGTCGAACGCCGCCAGCGCGCCAACCACCGCTCGCGAGATCCGATCTCGATCCACGTCACTTCCAAACAGCGTTCGGCTCGCGATGATGAGCGTCAGCCGGTTCATTGACGCGCAGATGTCGAAGGCGACGCCAGCTGTCCAGGTCGCCAGCTCGTCGCGGGTTCGCTCGGCCATCACCTCGGCGTAGGCGCGGAGCCTCTGGTGATGGAACGCAGGGAGCACCAGCTTGCGTCGGCGCGTGTGCTCGGGGATCTCGAGCGTGAGCAGGCCGTCGCCGAAGATGGCGCGCGCGAGCCGGAGGCCTCGAGCCTTGGTGACCTTCTCGTTCTCGTCAATCAGGAGCGCCCGGATCAAGTCCGGGTGACGAAGCCAGACGATGGAGCGTGCGCCGCCCGGTCCGATGCGCACGAGGTCGGCATCGGCAGCACGTCCAGCATCCTCAACTCGCTGTGTGCCCTCCAGCAAGTTGCGGGAGAAGGCGACCAGCAACTCACCCGGATAGCGGGGTTTGTACGCAACAGATCGGTACGAGGCCGGGGCAGAGACAGGCATTTCGAGACACCGGAGAGTCGGTGATCGCTACGCCCGCGCTGTCGCGGAGTTGGGATGAGGGCGCGAAGGTTCAGGGCAGAACCCGTGGAGCCAGTTCCATGAGGCGAGCTGGCGACCGAAACCGCCAGCTCGCTGCCTTACCCGTCTTGAACTCCTGGTGGCCGATTGGCTTCACAGGCCCACCTGCGGGCGGTTCATCACAGGCTCACCAGGACGCGGTGCATCACCACTGTCCGAAACCACAACGGGCGAGGAGGGGGCCATCGGTGCGGGTTGGCGTTCGTGGTCGGGCACCTGGAACAGCTCAGAGGGGTCCTCGCGGGCCTCATCGCTGAGAAGCAGGTCCAGTGCTTCAGTGATTCGCTTCACGTACGTGACCTCTAGGCCTTCGATGGCCGCGTCCTTGATTTCCTCGACATCCTTTCGGTTGCGCTCGGGGAGCACGACCGTGGAGATGCCCGCTCGTCGCGCGGCGAGGACCTTCTCCTTGATGCCGCCGACCGGGAGCACCAACCCACGAAGCGTGATCTCACCCGTCATGGCCACATCGTGGCGAACGCAGCGGCGGGTGTAGATCGATGCCAGCGCGGCCGTCATTGCGACGCCCGCAGAGGGGCCGTCCTTCGGGATGGCGCCCGCCGGGACGTGCACATGGAGGTCCCAGTAGCGGAACGCGTCTTGCGGGATACCGAGATCATCGGCATGGGCGCGGACCCACGCGCTGGCAGCCTGCGCGCTTTCGCGCATCACGTCCCCCAGCTTGCCGGTGAGCGTCATCCGCCCTGAGCCCCGCGAAAGCGAGGCCTCGATAAACAGGATGTCGCCGCCGACAGGCGTCCACGCGAGGCCAGTCGCCACGCCGGGCACTTCGGTGCGCTCGGCGGTGTCGTTGTAGTGCTTGCGGGCACCGAGATAGTCTGGCACGTCGTCGGCCGTGACGCTGCCACTGTCGGCTTCGCCGAGAGCCACGGTTTTCGCCACACCGCGCACTACGGACCCAATGGTTCTCTCGAGCTGGCGAACGCCGCTCTCGCGAGTGTAGCCCTCCACGAGCAGCAGCAGGGCGTCGTCCGTGATCTCGAACTGGCCTTCCTTCAGCCCGTTGCGCTCCATCTGGCGCGGGACGAGGTAGGCTTTGGCAATTGCCAGCTTCTCGGACGGCGTGTAGCCATTAATCTCGATGATCTCCATCCGGTCGCGGAGAGGGGCGGGGATGGAGTCGAGGTAGTTCGCCGTGGCGATGAAGAGCACCTTCGAGAGGTCGTAGTCCAGCTCGAGGTAGTGGTCGTTGAATGCGTCGTTCTGCTCCGGGTCGAGGACTTCGAGCAGGGCAGAGGAGGGATCTCCGCGGTAGTCGGTGCCCAGCTTGTCGATCTCCCAAACCAGGGACCGTTATCTACCCGTGTTTTATTGAGCAACATCTGGGGTTCACCGTTTTCCCAACAACCTCCCATCTGGGGTGGTAAATCATG
>JBCBZH010000174.1:0-9264 GCA_039815415.1 Bacteroidota bacterium | reverse complement strand
CGCCCGCGCTGTCGGCTGCGTAGCCGGAGGCCGATTCGCCGTCGAAGCCGAGCGCCAGCCCGAGGCCGCTCCATGTAGCTGTCCACGTGAGGAGGCGAGGGGGGAATCCAGGAACGCGGTTGCCCTCCGGCGTGGCGCTGCCGTCGGGACCGGCGAGGAAGGTGCCCTGCGCGAGCGTCGTCGCAAAGGCCGCGTCGAGCCGACCAGGGCCTAGCTCAAGGTCGTCTGCCGAGACTGCCAACTCAACGCCTGTGTGCCGTGCTTCGCCCTCGTTTCTGAAAGCCGTCACCTCGTCAACCTCAAACGGAAGGAGCAGGTCTCGAGCGAGCGCCACGAAGGCCGCGCCGTCAAGCCCGATGCTTCCGGTTCCAAGCTGGCGAAGGGTCCGTGCGCCCGCCTCCGCCCCCCACGTCCGTTCGGGCCTCAGGTCCGGGTTGAAGCCCGGCAACCCATCGGTGCGGTTGCCCAACTCCGTTGTGGTCGGAGCGTCGAGGGCGCCGGAGGCATTGGCGTAGAGCGTCGTTGCACCCGTCGCGTGGGGGAGAAGCAGGCTGAAGCCAAGCGACGGGCTGACGGCGGTGATCGTCCGCGAGCTGACGACAGCGCCCGAGGGCTCTGCGCGGTAGCTGAGTGCATCAGCGCGTATCGCAGCCGTCGCGGTCAGAGCAGGGGTGAGGCGGGCGGCGAGGCGTCCGAAGGCGGCACCCGCTCGAACCGTCTCCAGCTGATCGGTGAGGACCTCAGGGCCAGGCTGTCCGCCCGCGTTCGAGGTCTCAAGGCGGTCGTCGCGCTGCGCTTCGGCCTCCACGCCCACGCCCCACGCGAGTGCACGGCCGCCTTCAAGAACCGTACGGAGGCCAAGCGTTCGGCGGTCGAGGTCGATGTACCGAGGAACGATGGGATTGCGGAGTGCGCGGAATCCGGCGGTGAGGGTCGTGCGGAGGCGGAGAGCATCGATCGGGCGGGCGTAGGACAGCGCGAGGTCGCCCTGGGCCACTCTCTTGCTGGCATCGCGTTCCAGCACGATGGGCCGCGTCTGGCGCGGGTCTGCACCGAACGCCTCCTCAGTAATTCCACCGGGAGCCTCGGCACGCGGCATCCAGGCACCTAGCGCGACAAGGCCGAGCGTTCCCCCGCCCACCTCCGCGCTCCCCGATGCGCCTGCCCGGTATACCTCGGCGCCGCTGTGGTCACGGTAGCCGTCCTGCCGCAGTGCTGAGCCCCAGACGGCGAGCTGGCGGTTGGGAGCCGCGAACCGGGCACTGGCCTCGCCCTTCGCCAGCCCGTAGGCGCCGCCGAGCACGCGGACCCGGTTTCCCGAGGTTTGGCTGGCCGTGGACAGCGACAGGACGCCCGCCGATCCGCTGCCCCAGAACGTGGACGCCGGGCCCCGCACCAACTCGACGCGCGTGACAAGGGCCGGGTCGAGGACGTTGAGCGGTGTCTGGCCATCCGGGAGCGTGAGCGGGACGCCATCGAGAACGACGTGGGTGCCTCGGACGCCGAAGGCGGCGCGCCAGCCCAGCCCGCGTACCAGCACGCGCTCGCCTGTAGAGGCATTGCCCCGATCCGAGATCCAGACGCCGGGAAGCCCGCGCCCGAGCGCCTCGGCCGTCAGGGCTGGATCCGAGGCTTGCTCCACGTCTGACCGCGAGCGGACCGCGATGGACACAGGCGCCCGCGCGGGCTCCAGCGCGTACGGGGCGGCGGTGACCTCCACCGGGGCCAGCACGGAGTCCGCCGGTTGCGCCTGGACGCCAGCGATCCCTACGAGGAGCGTGGTCCCGGCCAGCCAACGAGCTGGCGAGAATCGGACCGGCCGGGTGGCTCTTGTCCAGGATGAAGCAACGAGCTGACGGGCGTGGGAGAGGGATCCGCCGCACGTCTCCTGGCTCCTCGACGCGCACGCGTCTTCTGGAGGGCTCACCCGTCTGCGGGGTCGAGCCGGAGGACGTACCCGTTGGTGGCATCCGTCAGCGCGTAGGGATGGCCATCGGGACCCATTTCGACCTCCCGGATGCGTGCGCCTAGGTCGATCTGCTCCTGGTGTGTGACGGCACCATCCTCAATCACGACGCGTGTGATGCCGCGCTTGCTGAGGCTCGAGATCATCAGGCTGCCGGTCCACTCCGGGAAGACGCCGCCCGTGTAGAAGGCCATGCCTGAGGGCGAGATGACCGGCGACCACTGCGCAACAGCGTCCGTCAGGTCGGGCCGCGTCGGTGGGTCTGGGATGGACCCTCCGCTGTACTCGGAGCCCCAACTCACGAGCGGCCAGCCGTAGTTGGTGCCCGGCGTGATGCGGTTGAGTTCGTCCCCGCCGCGCGGCCCGAACTCGGCTTCCCACAGATCGCCGGTTTCGGGGTGGAACGCGAGGCTCTGTGCATTGCGGATCCCGTAGGCCCAGATCTCGAGTCGGGCGCCCTCCTGCTCTGCGAACGGGTTGCCCTCAGCGGGCGTCCCGTCCCGATTGAGACGGAGCAGCTTGCCGACGTGGGTGCCGAGGTCCTGTGCGAGCCCTCGCGAGCCCCGGTCGCCGGTGGAGAGGAACAGGTAGCCATCCGGGCTGAAGGCGATGCGGGAGCCGAAGTGGAAGCCGCTGTCGATGTACGGCTGTTGGACGAACAGGTCTTCCCAGTCTGTAAGGCGTTCGTCCTGCATCACGCCGCGTCCGAGAGCCGTCGCAGCGGTGCCATCGCGCCCGGGCTTGGAGTACGTGAGGTAGACGTAGCCATTGGTCTCAAAGTCAGGATCGAGGGCGACATCCAGAAGCCCACCCTGGCGGACGGCGCGAACCTCCGGGGTTCCCGCGACGGGCTCAGACACTGTTCCATCGGGGCTCACGATCCGGAGGGTGCCGGGCCGCTCGGTGACCAGCATCCGGCCATCCGGGAGGAACGTCATGCCCCAGGGGTGATCCAGGCCTTCAGCCACCATCACCACATCGACACCTCCGGCTTCGGTGTCCATCGGGTCGGCTCCTGAAGATGCGAAGGAAGGCTGTCCTTGCGACTGGCAGCCTGGGGCCACGAGGAGAAAGGAGAGGAGGAGGAAGACACGCATGGTCAGAAAGAGAGAACAGACGTCCCCTCGACCCTGAACGGTGCGGTCCAGTTCCGCCCGGCGCCAGCTCGTTGCCGTTCGGATCGTTATCTCACCGCTCCGAAGGCCGCAAACACGCTTGTCTTGTGGAGCACGTCGAGCTGGCGAAACCCGATGCGGCGGAGCAGGTCCAGTTGAAACGGAAGCGACCGGGGCGAGTCCTCGTGCGCGACGTACGCGAACACATGGTCCCGGTAGGCAGAATCCCGGAGATCCGTCAGGTACTCGCCGTAGCGGCGCCACATCAGGGCCTGCACCGCCTCGATGTCATGCGTGATGAGGTCCGCAAGCCAGAACGAGCCACCGGGCTTGAGCGAACGGTAGACCGCAGCGAACACTGCCTCCCACTCCGCCTCGGTGCGGAGGTGGTGCAGCGTCATGGCCGTCACCACGAGGTCGTACTGGTTCTCCGCCAGCTCGAGCTGGCGGATGTCGGACTGGATGGTTTGCACCTCCCCATCGGTAGCGGCCCCGACGCGCTGTCGGGCGCGGTCCAGCATGGGCTGGCTCAGGTCCACCAGATCGATGTTCAGGGCTGGAATCTCCTGCAGGAGCCGGAGCGCGTAGTTGCCCGCGCCGCAGCCGATGTCGAGCAGGTGGGTGGCGTGGGGCGTGGTGGCGGCGGCGGCCTCGGCGATCAGCTCGAGGACGAGCGGTGCGTCGATGGTCGTGCTCTGGCCGGTGGCGAGGGTGGAGAAGCGCTCCACGTCGGCGTCGAAGCGGGCGCGGATCTCGTCGACGGTGGCTTTGGGCATGACGGGCTCGAGCGGGTGAGGGCGTCCGTACACTACGCCATGCGTCGGCCCGACTACACCCGCCTTGCGGACCTCGACCGCCAGCTCGCTCGGGAGCGGCCCGTGGACCATGCGCAAAACCTTCGCATCGTGGAGGCCCTTCGGCAAGAGGCCATCGCGCTGGGTGTGTGGCCGCCCAAAGACCGGCTGGAGGGCATTGAGGTGGACATCCGGCGGGCTCGCATTCTCAACCGGCTCGATGTTCGAGACGCTCCTCGCTAGGCTGGCTCGGGCCCTCGCAGACGCCGCAATCCCCTACATGGTCATCGGGGGGCAGGCAGTCCTGCTGTATGGCGCTCCGCGTCTGACCCAGGACATCGACATCACGCTCGGTGTGGCTCCGGATCGGCTGACGGATGTGCTGGATCTCCTCAACGCCGTGAGCCTGCGTCCGCTCGTTGATCCTGAGCCGTTTGTTGCAGAAACGCTCGTCTTGCCTTGCGAGGACGCGGAGACCGGCATCCGAATCGACCTCGTGTTTTCCTACGCCGGATACGAGCGCACGGCGATGGAGCGCGTCCGATCCGTCGAGATTCAGGAGACGCCTGTGCTGTTCACGTCGGTCGAAGACCTGGTCATCCAGAAGCTGGTCGCCGGACGGCCACGCGACCTCGAAGACGTTCGAGGCGTTCTTCTCCGCCAGCCCGATGTGGATGTGAGCTACGTCCGGCTGTGGCTCCGTGAATTTGATTCCGCGCTAGGACTGAGGACAATCCAGGCACTCGATCAGACTTTCCTCGACCTCGAGTAAGGCTCGAGCTGGCGAACCCTTCGTCAGCTCGAGGGCGCCGTATGGGTCGGTGAAAGACCGGCCTTCGGCTCCCGCCTTCGCGACAGGGCCGCTACGTGCTCGCCTCAAACCCCTCACCTCCTGTCATTCCGAGGGAAGCGAAGCGACGAGAAATCTCAACGCCAAGCCCCTAGGTCGTGGCTGCCAACAGCCAAAGCCGCCCTCGGCGTTGAGATCCTTCACATACGTTCAGGATGACAAACCAGAACCTAGCGGTCCTGCGCCTTCGCGGGAATGACTCATTGGGGTGGAGTAAACGTGGCCCGCCATCCCGACATCAAGGCTCCAGATCGGTCTTACAGGTAGTTCACCAGCGACTGCTGGATGGAGGCCGCCGTCGCGCGGAGTGCGGCCTCGAGGCCGGTCTGGCGAAGCTGGATCGCGCTCAGCGTTTCGGCCAGGTCGATTTCCTCGATGGACGCCCTGCGCTCGCCCAGGATGACATCCTGCTGCTCGATCATCGCGCTGGCGTTCTGAAGCGTCCGAACGGTGTTGCCATTGAGGCCGCCCAGCCGGATGTAGTGGTCCACGCCGGCATCGATGCCTTCGAGCGCTGCGGTGATGGCCGACTGGTCTTCCGTCCGAAGGGCGTCGGCGAGCGCCTGGAGGCGATCTGGCGTGGAGACCCCGTCCACCTGGAGAGCCTCTGTGGTGTTCAGCGTGACGGTGACGCCAGGGGCGATCTCGCGCTGGCGTTGTCCGGAGAAGTCGCCGGCTGCGATGGCGCCGGAGGCGTCGATGGGAGCGGTCTTGGTCTCATTGCCCGCGAACAGGTACTCGCCGTTGCTGGTGGCGTTGAGCCGGTCGATGGCCTCCGCGCGCAGCGATTCTACTTGCTTGGCGAGGTCCTCGTATCCGAGGACACCGTTGGCGCCACGCAAGCCGGTTTCCTTGGCCGTCGAAAAGATCTCGCTGAGCGCGTCCAGCTCCACCTGCGTCTGGTCGGTCCAGAGCGTCGCCGCGCTGATGCTGCGCTGGTGCTGAGCGAGTCGCTCCTGCAACCGAGTCAGCCCCTTGGCTTGGTCGAAGCCACTCGGGTCGTCCGAGGGCTTCAGGATCCGCATGCCTGTCGCCAGCTGGGTGTTGAGCGTGTTCAGCGCGTCGCGGGTGCGGCCGAGCTGGCGGCCCGGGGCTCCGTAGGCGATGGACCGGTTGAGCGCAGATTGAATGGGGCGGGACATCGCTCTAGAGGGTCAGGAGAGTGTCGAACAGCGATTCTGCCGTTTCGAGGACGCGGGCGGACGCGGCGTAGGCCTGCTGATACTGAATCAGGTTCGCCATCTCCTCATCCAGCGACACCTTCGAGACGCCGTCGCGGAGGGCCATCGCATGGTCGGTGTAGGCAGCGTTTGCCTGCGCCTCTGCCGTGGACGCGCGGACCTTCGCGCCTATACCGGAGAGCAACCGGGTTGCGGACTCGTGTGTGGCGTTGCCCAGCCCAAAGATGGAGGTGGCAAGGCTGGCATCTCCGGGTGCGCCGGTGCCTGCAGCGATTCCATCGGAAGTGAGGCTCGAGCTGACGGAGATGGTGGCGGCCAGGGTGCCCGCAGGGTCGAAAAAGTCGCGGTTGGTGCCGCCATCGAGGCCCGTCCCGCCGATATGGACGCCGTTGACGCCGTTCACGATCTCTGCCGCCAGCGCGTTCAGAGACGCCAGCGCGTCGGGAAGTGTGGAGCCGAGCAGGTAGACCTGGGCACCGATCGCCCCGTCGTTGGAGCCGCCGAAGCGGAGCGGGCGTGAGCCGCCATCGGCATAGACAGAGGCGACGTCGGTTTCTGGCGGCAGGGTGACGCGCAACGGCCGTGCTTCGAGGTCTTGGACGGCCACCATGCCGTCGATGGTGAGCGTGACGGTTCCGTTGTCCTCGTAGCGCGCGGTGAAGGGTCCCAGTGCCGAGAGTTCGTCGATAATGGCGTCTCGACGGTCGAGGGCATCCGGGTCCAGTGCTCCTTGAGAGTTGGAGGTACGGATGGAGCCGTTGAGATCAGCGACCTCTCTCAGAAGCTGGTTGGTGTGATCTACGGTGGCGCTGAGGTCGGTCTCGACCGAGCGGCCGAAGGCACGGAGGCGTTCGTCGGCGCCCTGGAGGGTGTGGGCGAGGCGGTCGGCGGCGCTCAGGAGGGCGTCGCGGACGCCCAGGTCTGTGGGAGCATCCGCCACGTCGCCCCACGCATCGAAGAACGAGCTGACGGCTTCGAGGAAGCCATCGCCGCCGTCGGGCGCGAGCTGGCTTTCCAGGGTGGCAAGCAGCGCCGCGCTTTCACCGGCACCGCCGCTTCCGGCCTGCCCCTTGCGGACGGCCACATCCAGAATCTGGCTCCGCACGCGGTTGAACGACTCGACACCGGCGCCTCCGCCGGCGTTCGGGATGCCATGGAAGAACACGCCGCCGCGCGTTGGAGGAATGGACCGCAGCTGAACCTGGCGCCGCGTGTAGCCCGGCGTGTTGGCATTGGCGATGTTCTGGCCGGTCGCGTTGGTGGCTGCCTGGTTGGCAAGCAGCGACCGGCGGGCGGTTGCGTAGAGGCTCTGGATGCTCATGGCATTGGGGGATCAGCCCGTCTGGTGCACGTGCCCACCGGACGACGCCGATCCCACGGCGCCGCTGGCCGTATAAACCTGCGACGTGGAGGGCTGGGCCATTTGTTGCCAGGCACCAATCAGGTCGCGCCCCAGCGCCACGGCGTTCTGGAGAGCCACCTCCAGCTCGTCGCAGGCCGCGCGCGCATCGGCGGCGGCGGCTTCGAGCGCCGACCGGGCATCGGGAGTGGCAGGGACGGAATCAGGAGCAGTCATGCGGCGGACGCGGGCCGAGCGGCGTCGATCCAGCTCGGCAACGGCATCGAGTGTGTGTGCAGCGGCGTCCTCGAAGGCATCCGGGGAGCCGGTTCGGAGGGCGTCGAGTTGAGCGCGGGCGCTCTGGGCGACGGCGGCGAGAGCCTCACACTCGGGAGCGAATGGGGAGGTCATGGCTGGGTGTCCGAAGGGTTATCGATGAACGGCGGCCGGCCTTGAGTCGCCAGCGCCTCGGCGGGGATCCGCCCCGCGTCTTTCCACTGCTGGATCATCAGCTCGGCCACGCCAAACGTGCCGCTTTCCACGAGATGCTCCGTGAGCGTGTCCGTGAGTGTGTCGCGCTGGAGGTCGGCCTGGCCGGTAAGCATGCTTTCCGCCTCGGTGTCGAACAGATCCTTGGTCATCACCTCCACGAACTGGCGGACCAGCAGAGACTCGAACTGGCGCGCGGCCTCCTCCGGCGAGCTGGCGTCGCGCGGTGGAGCTACCGAGGCGGTGAGAGGAGAGACAGGATTCATGAGGGATCAGGGATGAGGGACGGAGGGATTTGGGCTGAAGGTGAGTTCTCATCCCTCCATCCCCGAGGCCTCCTACAACACCACCAACTCGCCCTGGAGCGCGCCAGCGCGGTCGATGGCCTGGAACACGGCGATCACGTCGCGGGCGGAGAGCCCGAGTTCGTTGAGCGCCGCCGCCAGCTCGGAGATGGTGGTGTTCGGCTGGAGGACGACGGAGCGGACGGGCTGCTGGTCGATGTCCGTGGTGCCCACGCGGGCCTGTGCGGTCTCCCCCTGCCCGAAGGGGTTCGGTTGGGAGACCACCGGGTCCACAGCGGTCGAGATGGTGAGGGCGCCATAGGTGATCATGACCTCCGAGATGGACACCGCGCCTCCAGCGACGATGGTGCCTGTGCGCTCGTTGACGACCACGCGAGCCGGGACATCCAGGTCTACGCGGAGGCCTTCAAGGGCGGCCATCAGGCCTGCTGGGCCCCCGGCATCGGTCGGCACCTCCACGCGAACGAGGCCAGCATGGATGGCTGTCGCGGCGTCGGGATAGGTCTGGTTGATGACATCAGCAACTGCGGCGGCGTTGGTGAAGTCGGGCTGGCGAAGGACGAGGTCGAGCGGTCCGGTGGGAAGCGCGATCTCCGGTGCCTGGATCACGCGCCCTCCGCCGGGGACGCGTCCGGTGTTGGTGGGACCCGTGCGCGTGCTGGTGCCCGCCGCCGACGCCAGGAGCGTTCCGGTGAGGACCGGACCCTGCGCCATCGCGTAGATGTCGCTCGTGCCGGAGGCCATGTCTTGCATCGGCGTCTGGAGGAGGATGCCGCCTGCGAGAGACCGGGCATCCCCGAGCGAGGCGACCGTCACGTCCATCGCGGAGCCGGGACCTGCAAAAGGGTCGAGGGTGGCTGTGACCATCACCGCGGCGGCGTTTCGAGAGCCCAGCGAGCGCGCATCCACGTCAATGCCGAAGCGCTCCAGCATGTTGGCGATGCTCTGCACCGTGTAGGCAGAGCCGGAGCGTCCGCGAGCCCGGTCGCCGGTGCGGTCCAGGCCGACCACCAGCCCGTAGCCTGTCAGCTGAAGCGGCGCGGCGTCTGCAGGCACCACCACCTCTTTCAAACGGGCGTTCGCGGTCGTCTGAGCGGTGATCGTCGGGCTGGCGATGGCGGCCAGCAGGAGTAGGAGGAGAAGGCGGTGCATGGATTACTCGGCAGGGGTGACATCTCCGCCTCCACCGCCGCTTGCGGATCCGGCGAGGAAGGCCGCGCCGATG
>JBCBZH010000400.1:0-2182 GCA_039815415.1 Bacteroidota bacterium | reverse complement strand
GTCGTTGGTGACCACTACGAGGCGCATCCCATTCGGTGATTCCTCAACACGGATTGGGTACCTCGTGGCTCCGAGGTCGCCTGGGGTATTTAGTGCACCTAGACTGGTCCGCGAGCGTACGACTCCTGTGTTGGCATCCATGTGAACCCATGCGGACCGAAACACCTGTCCATTCCATCCATCGGTCAGGAAGCCAATCGTCCCCTCGATCTTAACCGGCATGTAGGTCGAATCTGCATCGTTGTCTCCAATCGGCCGCAGCTCAGTGCCGGTGTCACACCCACTCGCCAGCCCGACGGAGAGGGTGAGAAGGAGGAGGCGGGTCAGCATGGCGTCGTCAGTTCGAGCTGGCGATACGGTACGGCGGCGGCGTGTCGAGGGCAAGGCGGAAGCCGGTGATGCAACAGGAGTGCACTCGAACTCCTCCCTTTGAGGGAGGTGGCCGCGAAGCGGTCGGAGGGTGTTGTTACGACCCCCGTGCTGGCGACGACACCCCCACCCGCTATGCGGGAGCCCCCTCGAAGGGGGCAGTTGTTCGAGCATGGGCCTGCCCTGTGACGCAAGGTGTCACCCCGCCTCGGTAGATTGGCGCAAAGACCCCCGGACACCAGCTCGAGCTGAAGAAGAATGCCCGTCGTCGATACGATCCCGCTCCACGAAACGACCCGCGAGCGCTACCTCAACTACGCCCTCTCCGTCATCACCAGCCGCGCGCTGCCGGACGTGCGCGACGGCCTCAAGCCGGTCCACCGCCGCATCCTCTACGCGATGGCGACGGGCCTGAGCCTGAACACCACCTACACGCGAGCTGGCGAGATCACCGGGGCGCGGCACCGCAAGAGCGCGACCGTTGTGGGCGACGTGATGGGCAAGTATCACCCCCACGGCGACTCGGCCATCTACGACGCGATGGTGCGCATGGCACAGCCGTGGTCGCTGCGGGCGCCGCTCGTGGACGGCCAGGGCAACTTCGGCTCGCTCGATGGCGACAACCCGGCAGCGATGCGCTACACCGAGGCCCGGCTCCGGCCCCTCGGCTCCACGCTCTCGCGCGAGATCAAGTACGACACGGTCACGTTCCGGCCCACATACGACGGGCAGCTCTTCGAGCCGGTCGTGCTCCCCGCGCCGTTCCCGAATCTGCTGGTCAACGGCGCCAGCGGCATCGCGGTTGGGATGGCGACCAACATCCCGCCGCACAACCTCGCCGAGGTGATCGACGCGGCGGTGGCACTCATCAAGAGTCCCAACGCGCGGCTCGACACGCTCCTCAAGCACGTCCAAGGTCCCGACTTCCCGACCGGCGGGCGCATCCTCAACACGCCCGAGGAGATCGCCAAGATCTACGAGAAGGGAGAGGGCGCCATTGATCTGCGCGGCGAGTACGTGGAGGAGGGCAAGAGCCGCGTAATCATCACGTCCATTCCCTACGGGCTGACGAAGGCCGATCTGATCGAGAAGATCGCCGACCACATCCGGCGCGGGAAGGTGCCCCAGATTGTCGACATCCGCGACGAATCGACGGAGGACGTGCGGATTGTGATGGAGATCAAGCGCGGCACCAGCTCGCAGGCGGCGATGGCCTACCTGTTTAAGCACACGCCGCTGCAGACGCGCTTCCACGTCAACATGACGTGCCTCGTCCCGACCCAGAATCCGGAGGTGGCGGCGCCGGAAAAAGTGGACCTGCGGACGGCGCTGCGCCACTTCCTCGGGTTCCGTCTCCAGGTCGTGACGCGTCGTCTCGAGCACGAGCTGGCGCAGCTCGAGAAGCGCATCCACATCCTCAAGGGCTTCGCCATCATCTTCGACGCGCTCGACGAGGCCATCAAGATCATCCGCGCCTCGAAGAACCGCGCTGACGCCAGCCAGCGTCTCCGCCACCGATTCCGCATCGATGAGGACCAAGCCAGTGCGGTGCTCGACATCAAGCTCTACCGGCTGGCGCAGATGGAGATCAACGCCATCCTGGACGAGCTGGCGGAGAAGGAGGCACGTGCCGCTGAGTTACGGGCCCTGCTGGCCGACGAGGCGGGACGTTGGAAGCTGGTTCGAAGGGAGCTGATGGCGCTCAAGAAGGACTACGCCGACGACCGGCGAACCGTACTTGCAGGCCCCGATGAAGCCGTCAGCTACTCGGCTGAGGACACATCATCAAGGAGGACGTGTACGTCATCGTGAC
>JBCBZH010000231.1:0-7333 GCA_039815415.1 Bacteroidota bacterium | reverse complement strand
GGGCGGCGCGGGCTCGGCCTCATCGCCCCCCCCCCGCCCCCCCAACCCCTTGGGGGGGCCCCCCCTCTGGGGGGGTGGCCCGCCCCGTTTGTGTTAGGCGCCTTGGGCAGCCGTTGCCGTTGAGCTGGCGAACTGCGCCATCGTCCGCTCGGCGGTCCCGAACCACCGGTCGCTGGCCTGCTGGAACGCCCGGTAGCTCTCCACAATCTCGCGATAGTGCGCATCGGCTCCAGATGCCGTCTCGTTGATCAGGTCGCGCGCCTCGCGGAAGGCCGCCGTCAGCACATCGTCTGGGAACGGAACCGTCTGGACGCCGCTCTCGATGAGCCGGGCGAGCGCCGCCGGATTCTTGGCGTCGTACGTGCTCACCATCTTGGCATTGACCTCATCGCAGGCCGAGGCGAGCAGTTCCTGATAGGTCGAGGGCAAGCGGTCGTAGGCGGTCTGGTTGACGTAGAAAGACATCGATGCCTGCGGCTCCCACCAGCCCGGATAGTGGTAGGTCTTGACGATCTGGTAGAGCCCCATCGACTCATCATCGTACGGCCCCACCCACTCTGTTGCGTCGATGGCGCCGCGCTCAAGGGCTCCGTAGATCTCGCCACCCGGGATGGTCTGCGCGATGACTCCGAGGCGCTCCATCACACGCGCTCCGAGGCCTGGAATCCGCATCTTGAGCGATTGCATGTCACTCAGAGACTGTACCGGACGTCGAAACCAGCCGCCCATCTGTGTGCCGGTGTTGCCCCCGAGAAAGTTGATGATGCCAAAGTCGGCGAGAGTTCTGCGCGTCAGCTCGTAGCCGCCCCCTTCGCGCATCCAGGCGTCGTGCTGGCGAGACTGCATTCCGAACGGCACCGCCGTCTCGAAGGCCAGCGCAGGGTTTTTGCCCAGGTAGTAGTACCCCGCTGTGTGACCGATCTGGATGGAGCCGGACTGGACCGAGTCCAGGACCTGGAGCGGCGGTACGAGGGCACCGCCCTCGAAGGTCTCAATCTCAAACCGGCCATCCGTCAGCGCCAACACGCGCTCTGCCAACAGCTCGGCGGCACCGAAGAGGATCTCGGTAGAGCGCGGAAAGCTGGACGCGAGGCGCCAACGCACGCGAGGCTGCGTAACAACACCGGGAGCCGCCGACTCACCCGTGTTGCGGCGTCCGTTGCCTGGGCCCGGTCCGCACCCGGCAAGCGTAGCGGCCGTTCCTAGAGCGCCTGCGGCAACGAATCTGCGTCGGTCCATGATGTCTAGGGTTGCGTCTGGCGAAGATGCCTTCGAGGGAGGGATTTCGCCAACTCGACGCGCCAGGTCTGGAAACCGCGTACCAGCCCGACCTGGACGTCTCGAGCTGGCGGGAGCCGTTCCGCCAGGACGTTTCCTTCACGTGTCTCTCTGCACCTGTCTGCAGTCTCCCCGCCCCGACGTCGCCTCCACAAACGCCGCCGCCAGCGCGTCTACCTGGGAGCATCGGACATCCAGTGTGAGCACCGTTCCCTCTGGGGTGTAGTCCTGTGCCGCGATCTTGGCATCGAACACATCGAGTTGGCGCATGGCGGCCGATGTGTCGGCGAACGCGAACCGCAGCTCCACGGGCACCCGTACCACCACGGTGCGCACGGGCGACGCGTCGAGGACTGTCGCAGCGGCTTCGCCGTAGGCCCTCGCCAGCCCGCCCGCACCCAGCTTGGTACCTCCGTAATAGCGCGTCACCGTCACAAGGCAATCCGTCAGATCTCGGCCCTCGATCTCGCGGAGAATCGGGAGGCCTGCGGTGCCGCTCGGCTCACCGTCGTCTGCCGACCGGATGCGAGAGCCGTCTGCACCCAGCCGGTACGCCCAGCAGACGTGCGTCGCTGCGTGCTCCCGGGCACGAACGGTCTCCATCATCGTCAGCGCGTCGGCCTCTGACGCCACGGGAAACGCCTCACCGATAAACCGCGACCCCTTGGACTTAGGAGGCTCGGCCTGCCGTGAAGCCGCGAGGGTTCGGTACGTATCCACCATTTCTCTCCATGCCGACCGGATCATCGGCGCACTTCTTGTCGGTTCTTGTAGCTGTGCCCTCCCGTGCCCAAGCTATGCCCGCCCTTCTCCTGCTCGCTGCCCTGGCACTCGCTACCGGCCCCGGCGACACCCCTTCTCTCGAAGCGGGAGTTGCCAACAACATCCGCGTGGACGCCCAGTTTGATGAGCCCGAGTGGGCACAAGCCGAAGTCGCCACCGACTTTGTGCAGTTTCGTCCGAACGAAGGCGAGCCGTCATCGCAGCGCACCGAGGTCCGCGTCCTTCGAGGCGCCTCAGCGTTGTACGTAGGAGCAACCCTCTACGACACCGATCCGGGAGCCATCCGCACCACGCTCAGCCGCCGGGATGACACCGGCGACGCCGACAACTTCTTTGTCGCCATCGACGGATACAACGATCGGCAATCGGCCTATGGCTTTGGGGTGACCGCTGCGGGCGTCCAGGTGGACATCATCAATTCTGGCGACGACGATGATGAATCGTGGGATGCCGTCTGGACATCGGCCGCGCGGGTGACGGATGAGGGCTGGGAGGTTGAGATTCGGATTCCATATTCCCAGCTACGGTTTACCGGCTCCGAGACGGCCTGGGGGCTCAACTTCGTCCGCCAGATCTCCCGTCTCGATGAGCAGTCCTTCTGGGCCCCTCTGACGAGCGACGGGGCCGGGTTCACAGAACAGCTCGGGACGCTCAACGGCATCGCGGACCTGCAGCCTCGACGGATTCTCCAGGCCGCTCCGTACTCGCTCGCTCGGGCCGAACGGTTCGAGAGCGACGTCTCAGGCATTGGCGAGAACGACTACGGCTCCGAGCTGGGAGCTGACCTCAAGGTCGGGCTGGCGCCGAGCGTCATCCTCGACCTCACCATCAACCCGGACTTCGGGCAGGTGGACGCCGACCCTGCCGAGCTAAACCTCTCCACGTTCGAGACCTTCTTCTCCGAGCGCCGACCGTTCTTCCTCGAAGGCACCCAGATCTTCGACCTTGGCTACTCGCGGGACGGGGCGCTCCTCTACACGCGGCGCGTGGGCGGCGAAAGCCCAATCATCGGCGCGAGCAAGCTGACTGGCCGCACCGACGGGGGCCTGGCCTTCGGTGCCCTCGCCAGCACGACTGGCGACAACTTCTCGCCGACGCGCTTCTACGGCGCCGGGCGCCTCAAGCAGGTGCTCCCCCGGCAGAGCTATGTGGGCGCCGGGATGACAGCGTATCAGGCCTGGGGCGACGCCGGAGACGCCAGCACGCTCGTGGGCGCGGCCGACTGGGCGATTCGCGTCGGGGCTGATGCCGCGTGGCAGTTTGAGGGCACTGCAGGGGCCACCACTCAGTCCGTTACGGACGGTGGCATTGAGGATACCGAACGCGGCTACGCGATCTACATCGGCCACGACAAGGTGAAAGGCTTCGTCACGCCAGGCTTCGGCTTCCGCGTCTTCTCCGATGGCTTCCGCCTCAATGACGTCGGCCGGTTCCGCCAGACCGATCTGATCTCGTTCAACTCCGGCACAGGCATCGTGTGGAACAAAGGTCAGGCCTTCGGGCCGTTTCGCCGCCTGCGGACGTTCGTGTTCGGACGCCAGGCGTGGCAGTACACCGATGGCCTCGACCGAGGCGGCGAAGCCCGAACCTGGATCAACGGCACGCTGCTTGGCTTCCAGGACATTCAGGTCCGCCTGGGTGCGGAGAATTTCTGGGGCTACGACGTTCGCGAGACCCGCGGCCTGGACCCGATCTACCACAACCCCAACCTGAGTGCCAGCCTCGGATTCCAAACCGACTCGCGCCGTCAGATTCGAGCGGGCATCGAGTTCGGCGTGGATCGCCAGCTCGATGGCGGGACCGAATACGAGACCGAGCTTGAGCTGGACTGGACCGTGAACGACCGGCTGGCCCTCTCAGTGGAGGGCGAGTTCGGATCGGGCGTGAACGAGCGCTCGTGGGTCACCAACGAAGGGTTCATCCAAACCGACGAGGGGCTGTTCATGGGCTCTGAAGCCGACGCCCCAGCCGACCTCGATGCCGAGAGCCTCGTGCTCGTCCCGCTCGCCTCGGACGCCGCGGATGCTCTGTTTGCTGACGTCCCTCTCTACGACGACGCAGGCTTCTATCGCCCGATCTTCGCCCAGCGCAACACCCGGTCTGCAGGCATCACCACTCGGGCCAACGTCCTCTTCAACTCGACGCTCTCGCTGCAGCTCTACGGTCAGCTCTTCTCAGCACGCGGCCAGTTCCACGACTATGAGTTGCTCGCCTCACGTGATGAGCTGCGCCCATTCGATGCCTACCCCCGGCGCCGCGACTTCGCGTTCTCCACGTTCAACGTCAACAGCGTGCTCCGCTGGGAGTACCGGCCCGGCTCGTCCCTCTATGTCGTCTGGACACAGGCCCGCAACTCGGATGCCTTCCTCGACTTCATCCAGACCGGCTCCGGGTCCTACGACTCGCCTTATGACACTTCGACGACCCAACAGTTCGAAGACACCTTCGGGACCTTCCCGCGCAACATCTTCCTCGTCAAGCTGAGCTACTTGCTGATGTAGGCCAGTGGCGAGCGGGATGGGGCCAGTAGCAGAAATAACGGGCTTGCCAGCTTGAGGCCTCCTGATGGGCATCGCCCCCACATGTCGGGCTTAGACGCGTTGGCTCCGCCGACTTCGGTCTATGACGCTTGTCCATCGCGAGTCACCCTCGAGCTGGCGAGGCACTCCCGCTGGCTACAGCCCACTGCTCCTACCCTTCGATCTCCGTCACCAGTTGGATCTCGCGGAGCACGCCCTGAACGCGGAAGCACTCGAAGAACTCGCCCTGGTAGACGCAGTCCTTGCCTCGAGTGTGGATGGTGTACGCGTGGCGCTCCGCCTGCTCCGTCGAGCAGCCGGTCGCCTTCACTAGCTGGATAATCACCTCGTCGAACGTGTGGATGTCGTCGTTGTAAACGATCACACGCCACGGTGTGTCGACACGCTCCTCGACAGCTACGTCCTCTTGCGTCAGGACATCTGGCGTCTCGGCCATCCCCATGCCCTCCCCTTCCATCGTCTGAATCCCGATCCCCGCCATCCGGCTCACGCCGTTGCAGCTTCCTGAACCGGCGTGACCTCGAGGATCTCAAAGTCCTCCGTCACGGGGTTGGCGAGCAGCGTGGAGCATGCTGTCCGTGCCGCTGCTGCCGCGTCATCTGCCGAGTCCGCCTGAATCGCCAGCTCGATGTGCTTGCCCGTTCGAACGCCGGTCACCGCTTGCTGGCCAAGATCGTGGAGGGCCCGCTCGATGGCTTTCCCCTGAGGGTCGAGGATCGAGGGCCGAAGAGTAATCCGGACGAGAGCGCGGTACATCGGGCTAGCTGTGAGAATCCGTGACAGAGGAGACTAAAGGTACGTCCTCCTGCTCCACGTCGGGGTCGCCCGTGGCGACGCGAACCGCCCACACCAGCGCGCGCCCGATCCCCCAGCAGAGATACACGATGGCGGCGAACAGAAGCCCGTACTCCTGGAACACGATGCCCAGCAGAATCCCCAGCGCAAACAGGAGATAGCGCATCCGGTACATCCGCAGGTTGGCCGGCGTTGGATGAGGCAGCGCTGGAAACCGAATGGGCGATACCATCAACATCGAGAGAAGCACGACCACGATCACGACAGCGGATAACTGAGGCCTCGCCAGCACGTCCAGCCCGACGTTGAACCACGCGTTGTCAGAGAACGCGAGGATGAACACGACCACTGCGCCCGCCTGCGCCGGAATCGGAAGCCCGATGAACTCCGGCTGCTTGTCTCCCCCCGCCGCCGCGGAATTGAACTTGGCCAGCCGCACAGCTCCAAAAAGTGCGGGCAGGCTGGCGAGAAGCGCCCCCCACAAGGGCCCGAGCTGGTGAAGGCCGAACTCATACAGCAGAAAGCTCGGCGCGACGCCGAACGACACCACATCGGAGAGCGAGTCCAGCTCCACCCCGAACTCTCCCGAAACACCGACGAGCCGTGCCACCAAGCCATCGAACACATCGAACGCAGCCGCCAGCACGATGAGCCAGGCCGCGGCCTCCAGATCTCCCGCCGCGGCTTGAATCAGCGAGAAGAACCCGGAGAGCAGGTTCATCAACGTGAAGAAGTTGGGCACCGCCGCCCTTGCGCGGGCGCGGCCCTGACCAGGAATACGGCGCCGGGCGCGGAGGGCGGGTCCGGGGCGTCGTGCCGTCATGCGTGCATCTGTTGGTGAATGGCCTCTGAGGGTATGTGGGCCTGGCCTCGGTTCGTCACCAGCTCGAGAGCTCTCAGCTCCTCAGCCGGCCTACGGACTAAGGCGGACGTTCTCAACGCCAACCGGGGGGGCGTGCGTTCCACACCACCGCACAAACGCAATGAAGGGACCGCACACGTGGCGCGGTCCCTTCATCACTTCGTCTCTGGTGCGTCGGTCGTCCATCGCTGCGGGCCGAAGCCCCAGTCCCGAACCACACGTGACCTTCCCGTAGACAGCCTTCGCGAGCCGCATCGGTGACGTTGAAAACAACTCTCCTCCGCGACGGCGTTAAAGCGGCCGTCTAGGCTCGAACGCGGCGTCTCCTGGCCCTTCTTACGAGGGGCTGGGCGTCTCGCGCTCGCATCTGGCTGGCACTCCTTCTCAGAACAAAGGTCGGTTCATCGGCACAGAGCCGAAGCCCTGCACACAATGGCGTGCCTGCTGAAGCCGTAGCCTCAGCCTATCGGTCGAGGCCGAAGCCTCATCCGATGTGTGCGGCGCAGTCTAGGCAAGTCTTCTGGATCCGCCGAAGCGAACTCCTGCAGACCTCTCCTGACGCGCTCTGTCTGCCTCATCAGTCTCTCCCCATGCGAACCCGTTCAACTGAATGATGGATGTCACACGGGACCTCCGAAGAGATCAGCGGTGAGCCGTTGGGGCAAGCGTCGGACTCCAGAGCGGACTC
Organism: Bacteroidota bacterium; assembly: GCA_039815415.1. GTDB lineage: Bacteria > Bacteroidota > Rhodothermia > Rhodothermales > Rubricoccaceae > JBCBZH01. Next base: position 387 of record JBCBZH010000231.1, on the reverse strand, counting down.
TGGTGTCTCACACACGGGCGTTCTGAAGAGAAGCCCTCATGCAGCCTGAATGTCACTAAACGAAACCAAAGAACATGCCGGCGAACCGGCGTGTGCCGTGAGGCACGAATACATGGTAGGGAACTTCAGAACGTGAAGTCAAGGTTAAGAGGGTGCCCATTGTCCACCAGCTCGACCTTGTCCACACCCATCCATCGCTTCATGGCAGGGCGTTCTCTGGATCAACGTCTTATCGAACCTCCCCTATCTCCTTCCCGTGCAAGCCGACACCGGCCCTTCACAGAGGACCAGCTGCCGCGCGAAAAGCCGAAGAGCCGCCGAAGGGCGGCTCTTCAATTCGTCCGGAAGCCCGCATCAGGCGTTCTTGTACTCGGACCAGAAGTCGTT
>JBCBZH010000098.1:0-13443 GCA_039815415.1 Bacteroidota bacterium | reverse complement strand
GCTGCAGTCCGAATCTGAAGAGGATGCTCCGCGCGGGACCGTCGGATGTGTTGCGCTAGACCAGGCAGGACGCTTGGCGGCCGCCACCTCTACCGGAGGCTCCCCCCGCACTCGGGCCGGGCGCATCGGCGACGCCCCAATTGTGGGAGCGGGGTTCTTTGCCGATGGCGCAGCAGCAGCCTCCTCCACAGGATGGGGAGAGTCCATCCTGACAGTTCAACTCGCAGCCCGCACCTGTGCGGGTGTGGGGGCTGGGTTCGATCCGGGTGCGTGCGCGGGCCGTGAGCTGGACGTGATGAACGAGCGCGTCCGGTGGCGCAACGAGATGGCGTCCACGGGTGGCGTCATTGTGCTCGGTGCCGATGGGCGGGGCGGCTGGGGCTTCACCACGTCTCGCATGGCGCGGGGCGGCTGGGCGCAGGGGCATCACCCGTGGAGCGCTGTCGATCCTTTCAGCGAGGCTTAGGATCGCCAGCTTGGCGGCCGAGCTACCATGCGCGTCGCGCGGGTGCAGACGGAGTAGCGCGAGCCTCGCGCCGAGGAGTCGGCGAGCGTCGAACGGTTCGGGGCGCCGACGCGGCATCCTCTGGCGGGGCGTTCCGCGCTTCCCGCCGAGGGGTCGGCCAGCGCCGAGTGGTGGTAGCTACAGGTGGAGAGGTCGCTGCGATGTCGCGCTCCACAGTGGTGCCCTGGTAGTAGTAGGCCAGAATCTCTCGATAGGAGCGACCTGCTCGGGCTTGTCCTCGTGCACCGTACTGACTCATCCCAACCCCGTGTCCGAATCCGCGACCGTTGAACACATACTCATCGCCGCGTCGCTGAATCTCGACGTGTGTGCTGCGAATGGTGCGGTACCCGAAAGCAGCGTTCATGGCACTTCGGAATTGACTCCCCGAGATGGGATGAGCGCCCGCCAGCTCGAGCTGGACGATGCGGCCTTCAGGCGATTGCTCGGTGACAGACAGGCCACGGACGCGGCCGCCAAAGCGTTGTGAGAAGGCGCGGTGGACAGCCGATGCAGAAGCGGTAGTGGTCCAGCGATGGTCCGGGGCATCGGCGTCGTAGGGATCGGGGACGCCACGCAGGTACGGTCGGGGCGCGCCATGCCAGATCGTTTCGTTGTCGGCTGTGTGGCCGCCTGAGGACGAGGAGTAGACGGCATCGGCGAGCTTGTCACCGTAGTAGAGACGTTCGCCAGCGGTCTCGAGGGCAGCCCGCTTGGCGCGGTCGGTGACGGCATCGATGCCCTTGTACACCTGCGACCCGGTGTGGTCATCCACGTCGTAGGAGCGGCTGGAATTCATGCGTCGGGCGGCGTACGTACGCGCGAGGACAGCCTGCGCCTTGATGCCTTCGATCTCTGAGAAGTGGTATTCACTGGCCACCACACTTGCCACATAGTCCGGCATGGGAGCGTGATTGACAATCTGCAGCCGCCCTTGGTGCTGGCGGATGGCCATCGTACCTACGTACGACCGTGTCCGCGAGCCAGCTTGGACGGTAATCGGCGCATCGGACCGAAGGATGACAAGGGAGCTACTACCGCGCAGCCCACGTCCGCCGATGCGGTTGCCCTGCACCTGCAGGCGGAGAGACTCGCCAGCTCGAAGCGTCTCGTGGTGGGCATCGCGCACTACAGTGAGAGGCGTCGAGCTGGTGAAGACGGCGGATGTGGGTGGGGTTGGGGCTAGAAGTCGAACGCGGACCGTGTCTGGCGCCTGAGCGGCGGCAAGGAGGGGCGTCAGAGCCAACAGGAGAAGGAAAGCGTATCGCACGAATCCAGAAGAGCGTCAGAACTGCGGGTATCGCAGCGTCCGGCAGTGCGTCTGTTCAAACGCTCCACCGGGAACCCAAACGTTCCCGTACGCTCGTCTAGATCAAAGACTCAGCCGTTCTCGCAAATCACGCCCCCTGGACCGACTCGCGACCACCTCGTGTCCACCCAAGAAGACGAGCTTGTAGCGTCCAGAGAACCACGGGATCAGCTCTCGGATGTGCGTGAGGTTCGCAATGGCTCCTCGGTGCACGCGCATAAACACCTCTTCATCGAGCCGGGTCTCGAGGCATCGAGGGTGAACGACACAATGTGGCGCTCCACGGTCCCATCCTCGTTCAGTGCGTACAGGTTGGTGATGCTATCGTGCACCTCAACCGTCACGATATTCTCGACGGAAATCACGAGGAGGCGGTCACGGCCTTGCACTGAGAACTGGCGCAGCAGGTTGCTCTGCGGCCGAGGTGTCTCCGGGATGGCATCTGCATCGAGGCCGTCGAGGAGCGCGGCAAGCCGGGATATGCGGTCGTCCGTGGAACCGGGCGAAGACCGAAGGGCTGCCAACTCCTCTGCCCGTTCGATGGACTCGGTCAGCCGGTCAGCGTCGATCGGTTTGAGCAGGTAATCAACCGCATTGGCTTCGAAGGCACGGAGCGCATACTCGTCGTACGCCGTCGTGAACACAACAGCAGGGCGATGTCGCGGGGGGAGTCGATCCAGCACGTCGAAGCCATCCATCTCTGGCATCCGCACATCGAGGAACACGAGATCGTAGGCAACCGCAGCAGCGTTCATTACCTCGAGTGCCTCGACGCCGTCAGAAGCCTCGTCGACTGTGCCCAGCGTGCTGTCATCGATATAGGGCTGCAGCATGCGCTGGAGGCGCCGACGAGCTGGCGCTTCGTCGTCTACGAGCAGCACGCGAAGGGGAGTTAGAGTGTCAGGCATTGGGACGGGCAGGGATTCGGAGGCGGGCCTGGGTGCCCTCGGGTGTGCTCTGGAGGGTGAGACGGTCGCTGCCGTCGTAGAGCTGATCGAGTCGCTGGGCAACGTTCGTGAGGCCGACCCCGAAGAACGAGGACGGGCTGGCGCTCGATTCTGGAGGCGACGCGTAGAGTTCAGGGATCCCGACACCGGTGTCCTGGACGTCCACGACAACCTCTCCGTTCTGGCGCCAGCTCGCAATCCGAATCTGGCCGCCTCCCCGTTTGCGTTCGATACCATGCTTGACGGCGTTCTCGACCAGGGTCTGTACCGCAAAAGCAGGAATGGGCAGATCGTCTGTGTCGGGCGCGATGTCGATCTCGACGAGGAGCTTCTCGCCGAAGCGCGCCTGCTCCACAGTGAGATAGCGGCGGACCAGGCGCAGCTCATCGCTCAGGCTCACGAAAGTGGCACCGCTGGCCGTCAGCACGTCTCGGAACAGGCCTGCCAGGTTCTCGACCGTCGTCTCTGCTTCCTCCGGGTGCTCGTCAATGAGCGAAGCGACGGTGTTGAGCGCGTTGAACAGGAAATGGGGATTGATCTGCGCACGGAGCGCAGCCAACTCCGCCTCAGCGGTCTGCCGAACCAGCGCTCGCTCCCGTTCGACAAGCCGCAGGCGTTCACCGGCAAGCGCGATCTGTCCGCCCAGGCTCTGCAGCCGCTCCACATCTTCCGTCGTGTAGACGGCGAGGCGTCGGCTTTTCTCGCCGAGGACGATGAGGCCCACCGGGACGCCACTCGCGTTGGCCACCGGAACCGCCAATGCGGCCCCAATCGACTCCAGTCGCTGGGTGTCGTCAGTGTCGAGCATCGCCTCGTTCAACTCGGCGTTTCGTGCCCAGACGCGACCGTCCGTCCGAACCTTCTCCCAGATGCGATCCAGGTCCTCGCGAGTGAAGTAGGGAGGAGATGGTCGATAGGAGGCCTGCCGCCAGTTCGGGTTGGGGTTGTCTGTATGGCTGCGGAGAAACACCACGGCGGATTGAGCCTCGAAAGCGCGCCCGACGGTTTCGACCGCTTCTGTCGCCAGCTCGTCGGGATCGAGAATGAAGCGGATGCGATCTCCGAAGCGGTCGAGCTGGCGAAGGGCCTGAACGCGCTGGGCTCTGAACGCTTGGCGAGCCCACCGTCGAAAGGGAGGCGCCAGTCGGTCGGCCAGGACGAGAATCCCAACAACCCATGCGGCGATGGCAAGGGGGCCTGCGCCTCCCGGTTGGGCGGTCGCTGCATCCAGCAGCGCGGCACCGCCGGCGACGGCCAGGAACACACCGCTGAGTGCCGCTACGTACACGAGGCTCCGGACCAGGACCGTCTCGAACTGCCCGAACCGCAGCGTCGAGAACGACACAAGGCTGACGGGAAGCACAGAAATCAGCTGCAGCGCGGTCACGAGCCAGCCTGCGGTTACACCTACGTCGGAGGTGAACGTCGGAAGCACGTTGTACACATAGAGGGCTCCGAGAACAGCTACGGCCAAGACCAGAGCGCTGCCGATGCGGCCCCACACAGTCGCGCCCGTGTCTGGGTCCCAGCCGCGCGGAGCCAGCGACAACGCGCTGGCGGCTGCCACATACACGCAGATGTAGAACAGAATGGGAGGAACGAAGGCGTCGGGCGGGACCGGGCCAACATGACCTGCAACGGTGGCAACGGACACCCCGATGCCGAGAACCAATGGCGGGATCGCCAGGACCCACCGGATGGATCTCGTGACGCGCTCCGTCCGCCGATCGGTAATGAGCACCTCTCGGAGCAGCAGGAATGGGAAGAGCGTCCAGCCGGCCAGCGACATCAAGGTGAGCGTATCGAAGAACACACCCTCTGCACCGCCGAGCCCGGACGGAGGGCCGACCAGCGCTACCCAGAGAATGCGGAGCAGGTTGCCGCCAACCCAGAGGAGCGCCGCTCCAATCAGAACCGCCGACCGCATCGCCCGAGGGCTGCGGCGCACAAACGGGAGCACTGTGGACAGCGCAAGCAGATGGAGCACTGTCGCCAGTGCAAAGCCCCAACCCGATGCGGCCCACAGGGTCTGACTCAGCGGGTACAGAAACGTGGGGTAGCGGACGATGGCGACATCCACGTCCAGTCTCTGGCCGTCGCGATTGATGCTATAGGCCTGCACGGTGCCTGTAGCGCGCTGGGTTTGGGCAACGAGGTCGTCGGCGGTGAACACCTGCGCGAAGTCCAGCGCAGCCAGTTCATCGCCAGCTCGGATCCCCGCTGCGTCGCCCGGGCCGCGAGGCATCACATAGGCAGCCACGATGGCTCCCTCATCGGTCCACTCGATGCCATCGAAGCCACGTGGGGGAGGAGCCTCCTGCGTGCGTCCGATCACACGAGCAAACTCTACGGCATCGGCGACCACACGCGCAATCGGGAGCATCGACAGCGCGCTAACGAAGAGAATGGCGACCCGCAGGCCCCAGATCGCTGTTCGGCGAGTGGGCATGCTCGGAAACTAGATCTGTGGTGCGAGTTGGCGAGAGGTAGAACGACGAGCACGCCGGTGAACTGTTCGCACCACCCAGCGTAGCGGGGGCTCGCTTCCGGTGCTTCTGTGCTTGTCGATACCCACGCTCACCTCTACCTGGACGCGTTCGCCGACGATATTGAATCCGTTATTGCAAATGCGAATCGAGCTGGCGTCTCTCAGATCCTTCAGCCTGCCGTCGATCTCCCATCGATTGACACTGCCTTGAACCTGTGTGAGCGGTTCGAGGGTGTGTACGCCATGGCAGCCATCCATCCCACTTCGGTGCCCGAGGCGCCTCGGGATGCGATGGAACGTATCCGGGATGCGTTGGCTCACCCAAGCATGGTGGCCGTAGGGGAGAGTGGACTGGATGCGTATTGGAGTCAGGCGCACACCGACGCTCAGATCGAATCGCTCCGGCAACATGCCCGACTGGCGCTGTCGATGAACCTGCCTCTCATCATCCACAACCGGGATCAGAAAGGTGAGGTGTGGACCTCTCGGACGCTCATCCGCGTGCTTCGAGAGGAGAGCGGCGGTGGACGTCTCCGTGGCGTGTTCCATTGCTTCGGAGGCCCGCCGTGGCTTGCCGCCGAGGTCATGGACCTCGGATTCCACATCGGGTTGGGAGGGACCCTGACGTTCAAGAACGGAGGCGTCCCAGACGCGATCACATCGGTGCCACTAGACCGCATTGTTCTCGAAACGGACGCGCCGTACTTAGCACCGGCTCCCCACCGAGGGAGGCGGAATGAGCCCGCCTACACGCGCCTAGTCGCCGAGCGCCTCGCCGAGTTGCGTGGACGAACGTTTGAGGAGATCGCTGAGATCACCAGTTCGACAGCGCGACAGTTGTTCAATCTCCCGGATCCGAGTAGGCCGTCCCAGAAGGCCAGGTCGCAATCGTGACATCCCAGGGTGACTGGGTACTTCCGAGGAGCCACACTGTGCCGTCGTCGTTCGCGGCGGCTTGCAACCAGCGCGTGTCTGGCGCCCGCTCGACGTATCCAACGCGATTCCAGACGGCACCCACCGGATTGTCGAGTCGCTCGACATCGCCGGACGGCTGGATGCGCATCATCTCATTGTTGGCGGCGAAGTAGAGCGTCCGGTTTGGAGCGTCCATCGTCTGTTTCACATCGCCGATAGGCTGAGGAAGGCTGTCCGGGCTCTCCATCCAGAAAAGGCCTTGTGTGATGGTCTCCATCATCAGCCCCCAGCGCGTAACCCAGTGACGGATGGGGCTCGGCACGAAAGAGCGGCCAAACGACTCATAGACGTGATTCGGCCATAATTCGGTACGCGAGGCGTAGGGGACCGTCATCGCCACGCCGGTGGGCGAAGACGCATCCCGGCCAAAGACGACGAGTGGAGCCGTCTCGTCATCTCCGGGGAGCGTAGTGACGAAGTAGAGGACGACACCGCCACCCGGAGCGTTCGGCCACGCGGCAGCGTAGGCCCCCACCGGAGGGCGCGCCCCGTCGATCTCTGGGCTCCAGCACCAGGATCGGCCCCGGTCCAGCGAGATCATGGCAGAGGGGAACTGAACGGGCTGGCGACCCTGGGCATCGCGGTACAGCCGGCCCACGTAGCCAACCAGCAGGGTTTCGCTCTGGCCGGTATCCGGGCCGAGAGCCGCAACCGTACGCTGATGAGACTCACGCCACACCAGAGGGACGCGCGTGCTCCACTCCGTCGGGGCACCTTGTGGAGTCATCCCCGCTCCCCAGTCCAGAAACCCCGAATCCGTCCAGTCCGAGAGGGAATCGGAGTTCAGTAGAGCCAGAAGTCCGTCGGCATAGTCCGCTTCGATGCCCTCGCCTCGGAGCGTGGCTGGACGATCAAGTGCCGCTCCGCCGTTGGGAACCGGCACGAACGCACCGTCAACGTTGAGGTAGACGGCCGTGCCTTGAGCGTCTACTGCGACGATGTGCTGGGGGGTCTTGTCATCGTTGGGTCGAGCAACCACCAGAACTCGGTCTCCGAACGGCACCAGCCCACGCCGCATGGGGCCGCCGCCCATGCCGTACACACGGCTCATCAGGCGCTCTTGGACGATGGGCGTCGTCCGTTCATCGGATCGAGACAGGCCCTCAGAACTAGCGTCTGGAGGAGAGACATCCGTTGTGTCGCATCCGCCCCATGAACCGAGGAGACCAATAGCGAACAAGAGGGCGAGCATGCGTAGTGGAAAGGGGGCCATGACAGGGCAGCGTGGTGGGGAACGCGACCCAGCTGAGATTCGGGTGTTGTCGTACCGGTTCTCTCGAGCCCGTGTCGCGAAACCAGCATCCCATCGAAACAGCCTCTACGCGTGAGTGCTCGCTAATCGAAGTCTGAGCAACTCATGAAGTACTGGCAACGCGGGCATCGGTACTTGCACCGCTGATTCTCCAGTCTCGACCCACAGTTGGGGCAGTAATCCCAGTAGCACTGCGCCTCTGATACGGGCGTTGGGTTCCTGGGGGCCTCCTGTGGCTCAGGTGAGGGAAATAGGTCTAGCGATGGGGGTGGAGGGGGGCGAAGGAGCGGGTTCATGCGGGCGGTGGGCGTGTCGTGCCAAGAGCTTCAGCAGCCAAGGAAGCCTCGCGAAAGGCAGCTACCAGCGCGTCAAACTCCGGCCAGTCGCTGCGGCTCAGGGTGCGGATTGTGTCTCCGACCCCAACATGAAACTCACCGTACTCGAGCCGTGTGGAGAGCACTGGCACGAGGGGTGTGTCGGCTTTGGGTGGGGCGGCATCCCAGACCGATCGAATTACGGCGAAGGGGCCCCGGACTTCGATCTCGGCGGGCGTTTGATGGAGCGAGTGCTGTCCAAACGCCGCTGCGATCAGGTAAGCCACCGTCGCTGCACCCAAGAACGGCCAGAGGATCGCGAACCCCTGCAGCGCTGCCGCCAGCCCGACGATCATCACCCCCAGGAGCGCGAGCGCGACCGGTCGCGCCTGGGCCTGCAGCATGAGCAGGCCACGCGACGTCGTCCCTGGGTGTGCGGTGCTGATGTACGTCATGCGTCAGTGTTACATCGCGACCACCTTGTCCGTCGCGCCGTCTCCTGATGGCGTGTCGGGCTGGTGGAAGGGGTAGCTGAAATGCGTGGCAGGCACAAACGTCTCCTTGATCGAGCGCAGGCTCGTCCAGCGAAGCAGGTTCAGCGCCGATCCGGCCTTGTCGTTGGTTCCGGACCCCCGCGCTCCGCCGAAGGGCTGCTGCCCAACGACGGCACCGGTGGGCTTGTCGTTCAGATAGAAGTTGCCCGCGGCATCCGCTAGGCGGTCGGTCGCATGGGCGAGCACAGCCCGATCCTGCGCGAAGACGGCGCCGGTCAGGGCATACGGGCTTGTGGAGTCGACCAGCTCGAGAACATCGTCGAAGGATTGCGAGGCGGGCGCCACATAGATCGTTGCAACCGGCCCAAAGATCTCCTTCTCCATCGTTTCGTAGTGCGGAGAGGCGACCTTCAGCACCGTCGGGTCGATGAAATAGCCTTGCTCCTTCGAGTAGGTCCCCCCCGCAAGAACATCAACGCCGTCGGCATTCTTCGCCCGGTCGATGAAGCCCGTGATCTTGTCGAAGGCGCGCTCATCGATGACCGCGTTCACAAAGTGGGTAAAGTCCTCGATGGGGCCAACCGTGATCTCTCCGAGCTGGCGCATTAACTCGGCCTCCACCTCCGGCCACAGGCCCTCCGGGAGGTAGATGCGGCTAGACGCGGAGCACTTCTGCCCCTGGTATTCAAAGGAGCCACGGACGATGGCTGTCGCCACGGCCACCGGGTCGGCGCTCTCGTGCGCCACGATGAAGTCCTTTCCACCGGTCTCGCCCACAATGCGTGGGTAGGTGCGATAGCGGTCCAGGTTCGACCCGATCTGGCTCCACAGATGGTTGAACGTCCCTGTGGACCCGGTGAAGTGGAGGCCAGACAAGTGCTCGCTTGCCAGCACGGGATCTCCCACATCCGCGCCGTCACCAGGGACCATGTTGACCACACCCGGCGGCAGGCCTGCAGCTTCGAGCAGCTCCATGATGACGCCTGCCGAGTACATCTGCGTGGGCGCGGGTTTCCACACGACCGTGTTGCCCATCAGCGCGGGAGCCGTGGCGAGGTTCGCCGCAATGGATGTGAAGTTGAAGGGCGAGATGGCGAACACGAATCCTTCCAGGGGCCGGTACTCCGTCCGGTTCCAGAGGCCCGGGCTGCTGATGGGCTGTGTTTCATACACCTCGCGCATGTAGTGAACGTTGAAGCGGAAGAAGTCAATCATCTCACACGCTGCGTCGATCTCCGCTTGGTACGGATTCTTTGACTGCCCCAGCATGGTTGTCGCGTTCATGCGATCCCGGAAGGGGCCAGCGAGTAGATCCGCGGCCTTCAGAAAAATGGCCGCACGGTCCGTCCATGCCATCCGGCTCCAGTCATGACGAGCATCTCGAGCCGCCTGAATCGCCAGCTCGACGTCTTCAGTGCGCGCCTTGTGGTACGTCCCAAGCGTGTGATGAATGTCGTGGGGCGGATGCATCGTACCCGTTCGTCCGGTTTCGATCCGGGTGCCATTGATGACCGGAAGCACAGTCGTCTCTGTGGCACGGAGGTCCTGGATCGAGGATCGCAGCGACGTCCGCTCGGGGCTCCCCGGCGCATACGAGCGCACAGGTTCGTTGACAGGCGGTGGCGGGCTAGCGATGGCGTTGTTCATGGCGTGCGGAGAGTCGAAACCGGAGTTGGGGCGAAGATACAGGGACACCCCAATCGCGCGTCCCCAGCGTGAGCGATCTTGGCATCAAGCGTTCATGTGGAGCGCTTCGATCCGATGCCCCTTCTGTCGTGACCTTCGGCCCCTTCGAACGTACCCTCGCGCTCCGTTATCTCCGAGGTGCGGATGGACGTGGGGGGCGCAACGGCTTCCTCCGCTTCGTCATTCTTGCGGCGATCGGTGGAGTTGCTGTCGGGACCGGCGCACTGCTCCTCGCGATGATGATCGTGAGGGGCTTCAGTCGCGAGATCGAAGCGAAGATCGTCGGGTTCGGGCAGGAAGTGCAGGTCGCCAGCTGGCTGGGGGATCCGCTCGACGGCGCTGACTCGCTGCAGACGGCGTTGCTCAATCTCGACGGGGTCGAGGCTGCTTCGCCTGCCATCATCGACTTCAGCCTGCTGCGGGGTGGGGGAGGGCTCAATGCGGAGGTAGATGGCGTGCTCCTGTGGGGCACGCGTGAGGACGGGCAGCCGTTTATTGCTGAGCGCGTTGGGCTGGGGCAGACGTTCTCGTTCGCTGCCGATACATCGGGGCGGCCTGGGCTGGTCCTCGGTGCCGAGCTGGCGAAGAGACTGGGGCTCGACGTGGGTGACCGCGTGACGAGCATATCCACGCGTGGGCTCGGAGGCGATCAGACTTTCTCGCGGCCGCGGGTGACGGCATTCCATGTCGCCGCCATCTTTGAGACGGGTCTTGCAGACTTCGATGAGCGGTTCGCCTACGTGTCCATCGAAGAGGCCCGATCTCTTTTCGACTACGAACCGGATCAAGTCACGCGCATCGATCTCACACTGACGGACCGGGAGCGGAGCCGGGAGATCGCCGACCGGATCACGCAGGAGATGCCTCCGCCAGTGTTTGCACGGCCGATCGAGGAGGTGTACCGAGGTCTGTACGCCTGGGTCGAGCTTCAACAGAGCATCGTACCCCTCGTGATTTCGATTCTTGTCGTCGTTGCTGCGTTTAACATCGTCGGAGCACTGCTGATGGTGGTGCTGGAGAAAGCTCGTGAGATCGGAACCGTTCTCGCGATGGGGGCGAGCCGATCTGCGGTGCGACGGCTGTTCGTCCTGCTTGGGTTTCTGGTAGGGGTGGTGGGAGCGGCCCTTGGGGCGGCGCTGGCCCTCGCGTTTGGATGGGTTCAGCATCGGTTTGAAGTCATCGGCCTGCCGTCGGATGCGTATTACTTGGACCATGCGCCTGTAGAGATTCTCCCAGTTGATGTGCTGTGGACTGTACTGGCCGCCGTGGTTCTGTGTACGCTTGCTGCGTACTTGCCCGCTCGAGCCGCGTCACGCATCGAGCCCATCCGGACCATCCGATTCGGGGGATGATAGATATATCCGTTATTGCAAACGAATCTTCTTTTGTCGGAAGCAACCACACTCTCAGGGACGCGTTGCTTCTTGCTCCACACACTCACGTACGCTCCATGTCCCTTCGACCCGGCGACTCCGCCCCTGACTTCACCCTTTTCGACTCTGAGCAGACGCCGTTTACGCTCTCGGAGGCCTCCAGTCCTACGGTTCTGTTGTTTGTGCCTGGTGCGTTTACCAGCGTATGCACGGACGAACTGAACCTCGTTGCCAACGATTACGCGAGCTATCAGGATCGTGGGGCGGAGGTCGTCGGACTGTCTACGGACTCTCCATTTGTGTTGGCTGAGTTCAAGAAGGTTCACGGCTTTCCGTTCCGCCTACTTAGCGATCACAACGCAGAGGTGTGCGCTGCCTACGGCGCGAAGTACGACAACGACTTCACCGGCATGAATCTCGACCGGATCGCGCGCCGAGCTGCTTTTGTCATCGGAGCTGACGGTTCCGTGTTGTACGCCGAAGTTCTCGAGAGCGCTGGCGACCTTCCGGACTTCGACCGTGCCCTCGCTGCTCTTGATGCCGCATAGCCAGACTCGTACGGCTTCTAGCGACCGGTGGATCGAGATCACAGCTCGTCCACTTCCTCTATCGGACGTCCACGCGTTTTTGGCTGACGACCGGGCTGGAGGAACGGCGCTGTTCATTGGTACCACGCGGCGTTGGACCGGCGATATCGAGACCCCGTGGCTCGATTACGACGCGTACACGCCGATGGCACTCGATCAGCTCGATGCGCTGGTCACGAATGCGTTCCTTGGGTGGACACTGCAGAAGGCTGTGCTGTTGCACCGCCTTGGGCGAGTCCACCCGACAGAGCCAAGTGTCGTGGTGGGCGTCGCCAGTGCGCATCGAGCTGAGGCGTTCGAAGCGTGTCGGTGGCTGATCGACACGCTGAAAGCAGACGTTCCTATTTGGAAGCAGGAAGGAGTCCCTTCCTACGCACCTCGTGATTCTGTATGGCTATGATTTCCCGCCTCCATGAGCGCGCCCGCGCGCTCGACAAGAAGATTGCTCTTCCTGAGGGTGAGGATCCCCGCACCATCCAGGCAGCGCACTGGCTCGTTGAGAACCGGGTGGCTCGCCCAGTCCTGATCGGTGCTGAATCCACGATTCACTCTGTCGCGGACAGCCTCGGGCTGGCGGTGCCCTCCTCGGTGCCCATCATCGACCCTGCACAGGCCGAGCGCGCACAGAGGTACGCCCAATCGTTGTTCCAGCTCCGAAAGCACAAGGGCCTGACGTATGAGCAGGCTCGAGAGGTAATACAGGATGTCCTGTACTTCGGGGACATGATGGTTCGTGAGGGCGATGCCGATGGATGCGTTGCAGGAGCTGCGCATCCGTCTCCTGATGTCATCAAGGCAGCCATTCGCGTATTGGGCGTTGCAGAGGGATCTGCTCTCGTGTCGTCCTTCTTCCTCATGGTGCTGCCGGACGGCCGCCCGTTGACCTTTGCGGACTGCGGGGTCAATGCGTCACCAGATCCCGGCCAGCTTGCATCCATTGGCATCGATGCGGCGGACAACCATCGATTCATGACTGGCGAAGAGCCATTTGTTGCCTTCCTGAGCTTTTCGACCAAAGGATCGGCTGACTCGCCCGAGGTAGACCGGGTCCGGCAGGCCGTCGAGTTGGCGAAATCCCAGCGCCCCGATCTTCAGATCGATGGTGAGATGCAGTTTGATACCGCCTTCGTACCGAGTGTGGGGGAGAGGAAAGCCCCGGGCAGCCAGGTAGCTGGGAAGGCGAACGTGCTGGTATTCCCAGATCTGAATTCGGGAAACATCGGCTACAAGATCACGCAGCGTGTAGGGGGCGCTGAAGCCTTCGGGCCAGTCCTCCAGGGGCTAACCAAACCAGCAAACGACCTTTCACGAGGTGCCGACTGGGAGGACATCGCGAACGTCGTCGCGATCACAGCCATCCAAGCGGGTGCACTTGAGGGGTAGATAAATCCGTTATATTGCATGAATGTATCTTGCATTCAGTTCGACTGCATCAAAGGGGAACGGGAAACCAATTGGGAAACGGTCGAAACGTTGCTTGGCGACGCCACGGCTGATCTCTTCGTCCTCCCAG
>JBCBZH010000362.1:0-3224 GCA_039815415.1 Bacteroidota bacterium | reverse complement strand
GACCCTCCGTCATCACCAGTTCGAGATGACTCCATCCATGCTTCGCTTCTAGGAGCTGACGTAGGAGGACAGATCTACGGTGTTATCGCTCCCGTTGCAGTGGAGGGGGATGCGGGATCAGTCGATCTGGAGGTGCATGTGGGTCCGAACCCTGTTCGAGAGTCTACACGAGTGTGGATTTCTTCAATCCAGTCCCAAGAGCCCGTGGTTCTTACTCTTTTTGATAGGCTCGGACGAGTGGTTCAGAGGAGTGGTGCTCGAACTGGCGATTCCGTTCGGTTGGATGTGTCTGAGCTTCCGCCTGGCATATACATCCTAAGCGCAGAGACAGACCGCCAGCGCGTTCATACGCGGCTGGTGGTCCAGCGCTAGAAACCTTCACTCGCGGCTGAAAACCCTTCTCGCTGGGCAGCGTCCGACTGGCACACCCCGGTGCCGTATGTCTGATCTCGTCCTCGACCTCCGCGATGTCCGCAAGTCCTATCGCGAGGGCGATGCCATGCGCGAGGTCCTCCACGGCGCCGCTCTCCAGCTCGAGCGCGGGCGCATCGGCGCGCTGGTCGGCCGCTCTGGCGCAGGCAAGAGCACGCTCCTCAACCTGATCTCGGGCATCGACCAGCCGGACAGCGGGGCGGTGGTGGTGGACGGCACCCATCTCGAAGCCCTCTCCGAGCGCGACCGGACGCTGTTTCGTCGCCAGCACGTCGGGTTCATCTTCCAGTTCTACAACCTCGTTCCCACGCTGACGGTCGGCGAGAACGTCCGCTTCCTCCTCGACCTCAATGGCGCCAGCTCGTTGGACGCCTTGGCTCGCGCGGACGAGCTGCTGGCGGAGGTCGGGCTGGCGGATCGCGCGGAGGCCTTCCCGGATCGCCTCTCCGGCGGCGAGCAGCAGCGGGTCGCCATTGCGAGGGCGCTGGCGCATTCGCCGTCGCTCGTGCTGGCGGACGAGCCCACTGGCGATCTCGACTATGAGACCGGGCAAACCATCCTGGACTTGCTTGAGCGACTGACCCGCGAGCAAGGCCGGACGCTTCTCATGGTGACCCACGATGAGTCCACACTGGGCCGCGCCGATGTGGTGTTCCGGCTGACGGAGGGGCGGGTAGAACGAGAAGAGGGTGGTCGCGTGAGTCGTCAGCCCGTTGCAGAGTAGCTCCATCGCCCCTCACCCTGTCCCTCTCCCGATAGGAGAGGGGACGTTCTAGACACGTTCTCGCTGTGCTCCTTGCTCGTTCCAGCCGACGCTACTTGCTCCGCCACCCATGGCTGACGGCGCTCTCGATTCTGGGCGTGGCGGTCGGTGTGGCGGTCGGCGTGGCCGTCGATCTGGCGAACGCCAGCGCGTTGCGTGCCTTCGCGCTCTCGGGCGAGGCCGTGACCGGGCGAGCGACGCATCAGGTGATCGGTGGGCCGGGTGGCGTGGATGGCGAGGTCTATCGCCAGCTCGTCGTCGAGACGGGGATCGAGCTGGCGGCGCCAGTGGTGGAGGGGAACGCACGGGTGGAGGCCGACTCGGCGCGGGTTCTGGGCATTCTGGGCATCGACGCGTTCTCTGAGGCGGCTTTCCGTCCGTTCGTGTCACCTGAGGGGGGCGGCGTAGAGCCAGGCCTCTTCCTGACCGTCCCCGGTGGCGCAGTGCTCAGCGAGCAGACGGCCAACGAGCTGGCGATCTCCGTGGGCGACACTCTCGGGCTTCGCGTGGATGGACGGCCGGTGTCCGCTACCCTCATCGGTCTCCTCGCACCCGACGATGACCGCAGCGCCAGTGCATTGCAGAACCTGCTCATCACGGATGTCGCCAGCGCGCAGGAATGGTTGGGGATAGCAAGTGGGAGGAGGGAAGAGGGAAGAGGGAATGCAAGCGCTGGACGAAGTGATCTCGTTGGCGACATCCCCCTTGCCTCGTCCCCCTTGCCCCTTCCCGCGTCCGCAGGGCGCCTCAGCCGCATCGACCTCCTCATCCCCGACGGTGCCGAGGGCGAGCGCCAGCTCGAGGCGGTTCAGGCGGTTCTGCCTGAGGGCACAGAGGTGCGACCAGCGTCCACGCAGGCAGAGACGCTGGAGACCATGACGGCAGCGTTCCGGCTCAACCTGACGGCGCTGAGCCTCCTCGCGCTGGTGGTGGGACTGTTCCTGATCTACAATACGGTCACATTCGCAGTGGTCCAGCGGCGTCGCGTGCTGGGGACCTACAGAGCGCTTGGCGTAACGCGGCGTGAGACCTTCCGGCTGATCCTGGGCGAGGCGCTGGTCATCGGCATCGTTGGAACCGTGCTGGGCGTGGCGCTCGGCGTTGTGCTGGGGAGCGGGCTGGTGCGGCTCGTGACGCAGACCATCACCGACCTCTACTTCGTCGTTCGCGTGCGCGAGCTGGCGCTGGAGCCGACAGCACTGCTTCGCGGCGCGGCGTTGGGCATCGGGGCGACACTCCTTGGGGCGCTCCGGCCGGGGTGGGAAGCGGCCTCCACGGCCCCTGCCAGCGCGTTGCGGCGCTCGACCGAAGAAGACCGGCTGGCGCAGGGCGCCGGACGCCTGGCACTTCTCGGCCTCGTCGTGCTGGCAATCGGCGTAGGCATTTTGTTTGTCCCGGCAGGCGTGGTCGGAGCCTACGTGGGCCTGTTCGGCATCCTCATCGGCGCGGCGTTGACGGCTCCGTGGGCGACGCGCCTGTACGCTGCCGTTGTGCGGCCTCTGGCGGGATGGGCGTTCGGACCGGTGGGGCGGATGGCCGCACGCGGGATCACCGCCAGCTTGAGCCGGACCGCTGTGGCGGTCGCCGCGCTGGCGGTCGCTGTGGCCTCCACCGTGGGCGTCTCCACGATGGTCTCGTCGTTCCGCTCGACTGTGGTCGATTGGCTCGGCTCTGTGCTCCAGGCGGATGTCTACCTCTCGCCGCCATCGACGGTCTTCCGACGCGGCGGTGCCATCGTGGACCGCCAGCTCGCCGCCGACCTCGAAGCCCTGGATGGTGTGGAGCGTGCCGATGCCATCCGCGTGCGGACACTCGAGCTGGAGGGGGGCACCGTCGATCTGGTGGTGAGCGACATCGATCCGGTGCGGGCGGGGATCTACCGGTTCAAGGAAGGCGCAGCCGAGTCGGCATCGGCAGCAGCGAAGGCGGGGGCCGTGCTCGTGAGCGAGCCCTTCGGCTTCCGCTTCGATGTCGGGGCGGGCGATACCATCACGCTGCCCACGGACACAGGGCCGCTCGAGGTCGAGAT
>JBCBZH010000146.1:0-10530 GCA_039815415.1 Bacteroidota bacterium | reverse complement strand
TCGCGCCCGATGCCATCACCTTCGAGGACCGGCGCGCCAATCGGACCGGCAACGAGCCCGACCCGGAGGACGAGGCCGACTGGCTGCAGCACTACAACGGGTCGGCCTACCGGCTCATCACCGGCGACACGCTCATGCGCAAAGGCCTCGATGACGCCCAGCGGGCCGTCAGCGTGCTGCTCCAGGAGCCCCGCGTGGACCCGGAGCGCGTGGGCGTCGGCGGCCACTCGTATGGGGGCACGACGGCCCTTTACACAGCGGCGGTCGATTCCCGGTGCCGGTTTGCCTGCGTCAGTGGCGCGCTCTGCAGCCTCGAGGCCCGGATGCGCAACGGCACGGGCATCAACCTGTTCGAACTGGTGCCCGGCCTCGCCTCGCTCCTCTCCTACGCCGACCTGCTCCGCGCCATCGCACCGCGCCCGACGTTTGTCGTCTCTGCCACGCGCGACCGCTACGCCCAGGACGCCAACGAGGTCGTCGCTCGAGCTGGCGTAGACACCGTCACCGAGCTCCGCGTAAATGGCGAACACGCGCTGGACCCGGCTCGGCACCAGGCCATCGTGGACTGGCTCGTGACCCAGGCGTCCTCCTGATACTCACCATTTGGTAGGCACACGCCCGACGGCTTCAACAGGAGGTCTGTGCTTGAAAGAGCCACCGATCCGAGAAAGCGGCATCACCTGTCCCTGAGAAGATGCTCGTTATCGCCACCAGGGTGCTCACTATCCTCGAATTGGCTTTTCAATCTCGGACGTACATGAATCTAGACAATTCCCTTTCTATGGCTGGGCGATCTATGACCTCAGGCGTTTGAAACATGACTTGGCGCCCCGATCGTTCGGACACTGGGCAAAATTCTTCAACCACATGGTATTGAGGCCTTTCGGAATAGTCATCTATGATGATTACACACCCCGGACTCGAGTAAAGCAGGCTGTACAGAAAGCAGGCAACCCGGAACCGCCCGTCGATCAACACGAGGTCCGGCCTCAATGAATCGTCTGCCCACGGAGCCGAAACGTACTCGACAATCCGGTGCCGTTGCGTGTACGAAACCGGCGTACCCCATCGTCCAATCTCCCCTAAATCTATGTGTACAAGGCGCCGCTGTCGACGGGATGACTTGACCATCGGTTGGACGCGACCGATCCATTCCCTTGAGGTATCCACAGACACGATAGCACAGTCCACGTGTCTGGAGACCCACACTGTCGACTTCCCGCACCCGTACTCACCATACACCTTTGCACCAGATACCAGCGATGTGAACAACGCATCGTTGCCATCAAACAGACTCTGTCCTTGGAGCTCCTCCTCCACCGTCGGCGGCGGCCGGAGCATGTTTACAATGGCCCGATACCCTCGACTAACGTAGGGAGGCAAAATGCCATGAATGACAGAGAGCACCGTAGCCATGTATGCAGTCTCACGTGGATTCTTAAAGATCGTATCCCCCACTCAGATGTCATGCAGGATCCGCGCTGGCAATACACACGCCGTCAATGCGCGAGGGGCTGCACGATACCCTGGGCCTTGTGAACGCGCCAGCCCGTTGAACTCTACTTGGCGAGTACAAGCTACCGCCTGCGATGACGCCCCCCCTGCATACGCAACCTCAACGACCGCTAGTTGGTCCGCCAGGTCGCTCTGTGCTTAAACCAGCGACGCCGACCGTCCCTCATGGAACGATCGGCGTCCAATGCGCTGCCTCGAGCTGGCGTCTCGGGCAGGCGAAAGGTGTGCTACGGCAAGCGCGTAATGGTACGGGTGAGCGCGTCGCGGCCAGCCTGGAGGCGGACGAGGTACGTGCCTGCGGCCACCGTTTCTGGCAACGCGAGCGTGTGCGACCCGGCCGGGTAGGAGCGCTCGGCGAGCACCGACACGCGGCGCCCGAGCAGGTCCACGACTTCCACGGTCACGTCGCTGGCCTCGGGAAGCGTGAACGCCACCCGCGCCGCGCCGCGCGACGGGTTCGGCGCAATCGCCAGCTCAAGGCTCGCCTCAGCAGCCTCCTCGGTAGAGACCAGGCTCGACTGCTCGAAGCGAACGTTGCTCACGTCCATATCGAACGGCGTCGGTGCACCACCCTCGTTGTACGTGTAGAACGCGATCAGCGTCATGTCCTCTGCCGTGAGGCGCTCAGAGCCGTCCCCGCGGCGGAAGTCTGCGAAGGGGAGGTAGAACGTCTGCGCCTCCTCTGCGAGGTCGATCCACACGTGGAACGGCTCGATGCCATTGGTAGACGTCTTGTTGAGCAGAACCTGCACGCGGCCCGTGCCGCTGGCCTCGAACGCCAGCGCGTCGTAGGCCGTCATGTCCGCAGGACGCGTACCGGGCTGGATGCTGCGGAAGAGCGCCGCCCACGTCTCGGTGGTACCCACCAGCCGCGCGTTGCGCTCTACCGGGCGGATGCCCAGTTCAGGCGCCACACCTCCAGCCTCAATCGTGTAGCCGAGCTTGTCGTTGCTGTCGCCCGAGGTGTACGTCCATACGCCGTCGGCGAGGTAGACGTAGTCCGTCACTTCGTCGGCCACAACCGAGAAGCCGATGTCAAAGATGTTCGTCAGCTCGATCTCGGTCTGGAGACCCTCTGCAGGAACAGTGACCGTGCGCTCGAAGGTGTCACGCTCGCCTTCCTCTACATCGGTGGTGGTCCCGGAGAGTTGGATGGTCTGCGAAGCGCCCGTCGTGTTGGCGATGTCCAGCACGAGAGCGCCGGGCACGTAGGAGCCACCGCGCACGAAGACGCTTGGCACGGTCGGCATGGTCTCGGCCCAGTTGCGGTTGCTGACGTCGGCCTGCACGTCCAGTTCGTCGAGGATCTGGTCCACCAGCCCGATGGTGATATCAGGCGTGGAACCCCAGACCTGAACGTTGAGCACGTCGTCATCCTCGCCCTGCGCGATGGCGTACTCCTCAGCGCGGAAGCGGCTGTCCACGGTGTAGCCTTCGTTCTCCGGATAGGCGACGAAGCTGACGGCATAGTCGACGCTTCCATCGGGGCGCCCGACGCGCAGCAGGATGAACCGGGCTCCAGCGAGATCGACTGTCCGGATGGCTTCCAGTCGCGAGCCCTTGACCCGGTCACAGATGGCCTTGGTGTGATCGTATGTCTCACCAGCGGGCGTGAGCGCCGCAAACACGACGCCTGCACGGTCACCGTCGTCCTGGAGATAGTCTGCCGCGAGGAGCGCCTTCGCGTTGGTGATAAGAAGGAGGTCTTCTGGCGTCGTCACGTAACCCTGGGTCTCGAACGGACCGTCCGTGGGTAGCAGCGACTGCAGATCGAGATCGGTGCCGCGCGTGCGCTGCGCGGATGCTACACCGAGGCGCTGGAGCGGAGCCGTCGCCAGCCCGAGGCGATGCGCCCGGCGTGCGTCGATCATGCGGTTCACGTCACGGCGCCCCAGCAGGGTCGCCAACGAACCATCGGACTCGAGGCCACCGTCGCCACCGCCACTCGGAGGCAACGTCGAGATCGAGAACGGCGCGTAGTCATCTTCAGATGGGTCTCCGTTTCCAGGTGAAGAGTCCGGGTCGGTACCGGTGGCCTCCATAATCTCGAGGTGTCCTTCGAGCGATGCCTCCTCTCCGAGAGACGCCATCACCCAGAGCGTGTCGGAGGCGCCGGCTGCCAGCGACGGCACCACCCAGTACGGCTCATCAATCCGGCCTGCGGTCATCTCTACACCCCAGAGGATGACACCCTCCGGCACAAAGTCTAGCACCTTGATGTCCGTTGCAGGTACCGATCCGTCGTTGCGGAGCACGATCTCAATCGGCGTGCGTTCGTCGACCTCCGGGTTAGGATCTCCCACCGTCGCAGTGAGCGACAGGTCTGCGAAGCGGTCATACACACAGTCGCCCCAGGTACGCGTCCCGAACGACGACGTCTTGGGCGACCGGTGCTCCGGCGTCTTCAGGCGCCACGTGTAGGTCCCGCTCGTGTACTCGACGCGCGCGACGTAGCGATGGCGTCCCGGAGCGAAGGTCGTTGGCAGGCCGGGGTCGTCGGCGACACGGTAGAGGTTGTTCGAGTCTCCGTAGGGAATCTCGTACGTCTCGGAATTCTTGTTCTCGTAGCCGAGCCAGGCGAAGTAGGTGCCGTCGTCCGTCTGACCGACGCACTCGACGATATTCTTCATCTTCTTCGGCTTCGCTTCAGCCGTCGCGGGCCAGAGGGCCAGGAGAAGGCTTGCGGACAAGAGGATCAAGCTGCGCATGGAATGCCGTGATGGTGGGAACGTGCAAGGCGTACACATACCCGGCCATGTCGGCGCACTTCACAGGGCTTTAGGCCCTCCCCGGTATTGCAGGGTGCAATGGGACGTCCCCGTTCCCTTTCTGGCCCCTAGACCCCTCCGGCGTTTATGCACGCCACGCCTGAGGAGGGTTCGAAACCTCCTGTCGGACTTCGCTTTCCACCCCTTCTCAGGATCTTGCATGCATCGCCAGCTCGATGCCGAGGCCCTCGAGCTGGCGATGCGACTCCTCAGGCCGCTGGTGCGTACATCTGCGCCACGTACTCGCGCAACATCCGCTCCACCGAGAATGCCTCCCGCGTGTCGAGGATAGACGCCCGCATCATTCCGACCCATCCGGAGTGGTCGTCGTAGTACGTCGGCACAATGCGACTCGCGACGGTCTCGACGAGCGCCGCGAGATCATGGGCGTCCAGCTCGGCCAGATCCGCACTCTCGAATCCACCGCCGATCTCCCAGCCATTGACGCCGTCGCGGCACGCCTCAGGCCACCAGCCATCCAACGTGCTGGCGTTGAGCACGCCGTTCATGGCAGCCTTCATTCCACTTGTGCCGCTGGCCTCCTGCGGACGACGGGGATTGTTGAGCCACACGTCGGCACCGCGCGTGAGCACACGGCCCGTTCGCATCGAGTAGTCCGGCACGAAGGCGACACTGTTGGGGTAGCGCTCGGTCATCTCCACGAGTGTGCCCACGATGTCGCGCCCATGCGAATCGAGAGGATGGCTCTTGCCGGAGAAGACGAGCTGCAGGCGACCGCTCTCGAGCAGAGGTACGATGGTCTCGGCGTCCTCGAAGATGAGCGGCGCGCGCTTGTAGGCCACCGCACGCCGTGCAAACCCGATGAGCAGGCGATCCGCGCGAAGCTGCGTGCCCGTCTGCTCGGCGACATAGTCGATGAGGTCTTGCTTGTGGGTCTGATGGCGCTCCCACAGCGCCTCATCCGCTCCGCTCTCCGCCAACTCGACGAGGTCCGTATCGGTCCACGTCGCGCGGTGGATGCCGTTGGTGATGGCCTGGATGGGCGGCGCCTCCTCGACGTGCGCCCACATGCCCCGGGCCGTCTCTCCGTGAAGCTGCGCGACCCCGTTGGCCGCTCGGCTGAGGCGAAGTGCTCCGACCGTCATGTTGAAGGGATCGCCACCGACCGACTTCAGCCAGTCGGCCCCTAGCCCGAGGTCGGCGCCGCAGTACAGGAGGCGGCGGATCGAGTGCGACTCGTTGCCCTCTGGGACCGGCGTGTGCGTTGTGAATACGACCTCCTCACGTGTGGCTGCTTGCGCTTCGTCCAGAGAGGCGCCGGCCTCTCTCTTCTCCCGGATCAGCTCGACGGCCGCCAGCAGCGCATGGCCCTCGTTGAAGTGGTATACGTCCACCTCGTGGCCGAGAGCGCGGAGCGCTCGCACACCGCCGATGCCGAGCACAATCTCCTGCGCCACGCGCACCTCAGGCGTGCCGCCATAGAGTTGCCACGTGGTCGTGTGCATCGGGTTGCCCGGCAGGTCCGTGTCGAGCAGGTAGAGCGGCGCGTTGCCAAATGCATCGGTCTTCCACACCTTCACGCGCACATCCGCGTCCTGAATGCGAACGCTCACCTCCACGCCCGTATCCGTCACCTCGGGCGGACCGTAGACATGGCTCCGGTAGGTGTCCACCGGGTACCCGTCTGGGTCGATGGCCTGGCGGACATAGCCCTGCTTCCAGAGAATGCCGATGCCGACGAGCGGCAGCTCGAGATCATGGGCGCCTTTGAGGTGATCGCCGGCGAGAATGCCGAGACCACCGGCGTAGAGCTTGAGGGTGTCGTCGAGGCCATACTCCATGCAGAAGTAGGCGGTGCGCGGGGAGTCGATCATAGTTGCGTAAGCGCTTACATGGACAGGCCCCCAAGGTAGTGCATCCCTCGAGCTGGCGACAGCGGCTGGCTCGCCAGCTCGAGGGAACTCTATCCCCGCGAAACCAGCGTCGACCTAGAAGTCCAGCCCCACGCTCACGTGCGGAAATCCGCCACCTCCTAACAGCGATGTTGCAGCATCGAGATGCATCGCAGCCTCAAGCGTGAGGTCGATCTCATCTGTCAGCCGAACCGCGACCGGTACCGCGACGAGGATACCGAACGGCCACTCGGTATTGGATTCGTAGTTTCGGACTCGTTCCGAAGGCGAGCCTGTACCGGACGTGGCCGTTCGGGGCAAGATGTGTCGGACCTCTGCGAAGGGCCCGATGCCCACTGAGACCCGGGTGCTCCCTGTCCGAATGGAGAGGTACTTCACTGCGCTGGCGGTCGCGTTCAGTTGATAGAGGCGCACCCCACCTCGGAACTCGGTCCTGCCGTCGATGAAGCGCGCCGGACTGGATTGGTCCTCAATGGCAACGCCTGCCAGAAGCGCGAACCGGAGTGGTGCTCGAGCCGAACCAAGGGCTGCGGAGACATCGGCACCGAAGAAGGTTCGGCCTGGGAGGTAGACGAACGGATCGCCTTCTGCCGACGCCCGCTCCATCCGAAATGACAGCCCCACCGTCTGATCGAACTGGTAGCCAACTCCAGCACCAAAATCGATGTCCTCAACTCCGATGACGAACGGCGAGCCAGACACATCCACGGTGACGAATGGGCCTTCGCCTGCCCGGATTCCCGGCTGTGCGTACGCATCGCCGATGAGCACAAGAGGCAAGAAAATCGAGATCAGGGCGCGCACAGGAGGAATCGAGATGTGTTCAGCAGCATCGGGCATTGAGAACACGCGGGCCTGATGCAGACGGACCATACAGCGCGACGGGCACTCAGTTCTAGAGGGCTCCTTCTAACGAAGCCGTCCAACCTCCGCCGTCATGCCTGCGCAGGCAGGCATCCACCCGCCAGCTCGAGGTTCGCCAGCGACTGCGCTACCGACACGGGTGTGCTACGTCAGGCCACAACTCGGGCTGGCGATTCAGACGGTGCTCTCGGTAGCAAACGCTCCTACTCCACTGTGTACGACGCGTAGAAGAGGTTGGCCGTGATGGTCGGGTCTCGGCCAGAAACTCGCAGTGCGTCTACGAGCTGTGGAAACGGATCTGCGGACTCGTACTGCCTCGCGAAAGAATCGAAGTGGTTCGAGTCCGACAGCAGCACGTGGGCACACTGTTCCGGCGTCATCGCCAGCTCGACCGTCTCGCTCTCGACGCGCTGCTCGATGAACCCCGATGTCCCCGATAGGTTGGCACGATGGTCGTAGTCCGACGGGCTGGCGTCGGGCTCAACGCCATGCGCTTGCAGAATGGGCTCCAGCAGAACCTCGAAGTCGTAGATCACCACGCGGGCGCCAGCTCGGCCCACGCGTTGGATCTCTGACCGCGTCGCGTCGGAATCCGCATAGTGCAAGACGCCTGCGAGCGTCACCACGTCCACGCTTCGATCCGGCAGTGGGAGAGCGTCCGCGGATCCGGGGAGGTAGGTGATCTGCTCGTGAGGCATCGCCCGCTCCAGCATGGACGGGCTCGGCTCCACCCCGATCACACGAGCGCAAAACGCCGCCAGGGCTACCGCGGAGACACCCGTGCCACAGCCCACGTCGAGGCCGACCTCCGCCCGAGGCTCCTCCGCGAGGACGCGCCCCAGGATGGACTCGTGAAGCGGCGGCCGGTACGCGGCGTAGTGCGCGGCGGCAGCCTCGTCGTAACGCTCTGTCATGTCTGATCTCGAGCTGGCGATCCTTTAGGCTACACCGCTCGAGCCTGCCACGCATACCGCGACGCCAGTTCGAAGGCCTCCGGTTCGCGGACTGGCCCCACTACCTCCAAGGAGCGCCCGCCTACAGGCAGGTAGTCTCGGATGCCAGGCTTCGGGCGCCCGCCGCTTAGCTCCTTCAGGCGGTCCTGCGAGAGCGCATACACCACCCGGTCGAGCTTGGCCCAATGGATGGCCCCGCAGCACATCAGGCAGGGCTCGATGAAGCAGTACAGCTCGTGCCCACGAAGATGGAGGCGGCCATGCGAACGGCAGTAGTCGGAGATCACGACGCGCTCGGCATGGGCGGTCGGGTCGCTCCGCTCGAACACCGCGTCGGTGGCCTCCGCGAGGATGACGCCCTCGTACACGAGCAGGGCCGACACAGGGCGCTCCCCACGCTCCAGCGCGGCCTGAGCCACCTCGAACGTCCGGGCCAGAATGTTGGCGTCGTAGGTCATGCGGCTCAGAATACCGCGCCAGCCCGCGGCCCCCTCGAGCGGGCGTGGACATCAGTCCGTGTCTGGCACAATGATGGGAAGTTCCTGCTCGCGAACGAGTTGGTTAAACGCGTCCACCTCGGAGGTCAGGATCTCGCGCAGGGTCACCAGCTCGACCTCGATTTCCGCCATCACCTCATCGCGGTAGGCGTAGGCCTGGTCGGTCGGGCGGAAGTCACCGGAGGCAACCGTGCCGCCGAGCGCACTCAACTCGTTGCCCAGGTTGATGCCGTAGTTGAGCGGGTCCTGGCGGCTCTGGCTGCGTGTCTCATACAGGACTTCCTCCACCTCCGTCATGCGGTCGATGAGCGCGTTCCCGGCGGCCTCGACGGTATCGACACCGGCCGCATCTTCGGGCAGACGCGCCAGGAACGAGCGGATCTGCGTGCGGAGATCCCGCACCTGCTCTACGGACTCATTCACCTCCGTCACCTTATCGCGGACCTCGCGCAAGAACTCGAACTGGGCCTGCAAGTCCTCCGGCGTGGCCGACGAGCGCGGGTCCAGCTTGATCTCGAACGGCACCTGAAGGCTGTCCTCGCCAACGATCAGCCGTGCGGTGTACATGCCTGGCGTCGCCTGCGGACCGCTCAGGCCGCCGCCCCAGAAGATCATGCCGTCGAAGCGGGCGGCATCCGGGTAGCGGCGGCCCCAGACGGCGCGGTTCATTCCCGCCTCCGTCGCCAGCTCGAAGCGCTCATCGTCGGGCGTGAACGTTTGGATGATCTCGCCGTCGCGGTCGAGGATCTTGAGAGACGCCTCCACGGAATCCGGGATGGCCTCGGCGAGGCGGTAGTGAATCACCACGCCCGACTCTGGGTTGGTGCCCGCGCCGCGCGTCACGCGCTGACGATAGCCATCCATGCGGTAGGTCGGCTTGGGCTGGAAGAGCCACATCGCGGCGTCCTCCACGGCGGGCTCGAGCTGGTGAAGCGGTGTCAGGTCATCGAGCACCCAGAAGCTGCGGCCCTGCGTGGCGACCACCAGCTCGCCCTGGCGCACGGCCAGGTCGGTGATGGGCACGATGGGCAGGTTGAGCTGGAACGGCTGCCAGCTCTCGCCGTCGTCCATCGAGAGATACATGCCCGTCTCGGTCCCCGCGTAGAGCAGGCCTTGGCGGGCCGGATCGGCCCGGATGACGCGCGTGAACGACGGGGCCTCAATGCCGTCGTCGATGCGTCGCCAGCTCGCGCCGTAGTCGTCGGTGTGGAGCAGGTACGGCGCGAAGTCGTCCACCTTGTAGCGCGTGGCCGCCACGTAGAGGCCGCCTGGACGATGAGGGTCCACATCAATGGAGTTGATCATCGCATCCGATGGGAGCAGGCGCTCTCCGGGCGTGATGTCTGCCCAGCTCTCGCCGCCGTTGCGCGTGATGTGGAGAAGGCCATCGTCGGTTCCGACCCATAGCGTGCCCTCGGCGTGGGGGCTCTCCGCCAGCGCGAAGATCGTGGCGTAGTACTCGACCGAGGTGTTGTCCTGCGTGATGGAGCCGCCGGAGGACCCGAGCGTGAGCGTGTCGGCGCGCGTGAGGTCCGGAGAGATGGGCACCCACGTCTGGCCGTAGTTGGTGGAGCGGTAGAGGCGGTTGCCCGATGCGAAGAGCGGGTAGTCGTTCGAGCTGGCGTCCCTGTACTGGGAGAAGAGCAACGGGAAGTTCCAGTTGAACCGGATCTTGAGGTCCTTGGCGGGCGCACCGATGGGGTTCTCAGGCCACACGTTGACGATTCGGCTCTCGCCCGTCCGGTGGTTGACCATCTGGAGGAAGCCGCCATAGCTGCCGCCGAACACGATGTCCGGGTCGTCCGGGTGGGGCGCCAGCCAGCCACTCTCGCCGCCTGCGCTGGGCTCCCAGTCGCGCTCCGTGATGGAGCCCCCGGCGCTACGGTGGGCAATGCGGATGGTGGAGTTGTCCTGCTGGCCGCCGTAGATGCGGTATGGGAAGTGGCTGTCCGTGGTGACCCGGTAGAACTGGGCGGTCGGCTGGTTGAGGTAGGTGCTCCACGTCGCGCCGCCGTCGTAGGTCACCTGCGCACCGCCATCGTCGGCGATCACGATGCGG
>JBCBZH010000299.1:0-4916 GCA_039815415.1 Bacteroidota bacterium | reverse complement strand
TCCAGGGCTGTTTGAGGCAGATCATCGCACCCTGCGATGTCGGCAGGAAACACAGTGGTGGAGGCATCCCACACCTTTGAATACCTCACCCGGACGTGGGTGATTCATCGCCACACCGCTGTGGATGACTGTTGGCGCTGCTCCGATGTGGAGACGGGCATGGCTTTGCCCTCTGACTGGACCAGCCCAGAAGTCGCCGAGAAGGTGGCACGTGAGTTCCTCCGCTCGAAAGGCAAAGAAGGGTTGGCCGTCGCCATGAAGCGAGCCGCTGAACTCCTCTCGTCCCCCGCCTAGCCCGCCATGCCCACGGACTTCCCTGAGATCGAGGCCAGCCTAGACGAGACCTCTGCCCGCATCGCGGCCCTCTCGGATGAGGACTTCCAACGCTTCACAGAGCGCTTCATCGGCGCGTTGCCCTCGACACGAGAGGGCGTGCTGTTCACTCTGGCGCTCCTGACGCCTGTGCGGCGGGAGAGTCCCTACCCCGAGCTGATATGAACGCAGGCACTCCCCGGATGCTGACCAACGCCACAGTCTCGGTAGAGACCTACCTGAACCGAGGCACGCAGGCCTATCGCACGCACATCACCGCCCGCGCGGAGTCGTCGGGCACGGTGGATTCCGGCCGCTCGACGTTCGCTATTTCGATGTCCTACGACGGGCGCGGAGAGAAGGCGGAGGTGGAGCGGGAGGCGGTGCGGATCTGGAATCAGAGGTTCGGATGATGCGACACCTCGACGCCACCTTCACCCTCGACGCCTCCGGCCATCTCTCCGA
Organism: Bacteroidota bacterium; assembly: GCA_039815415.1. Lineage (GTDB taxonomy): Bacteria > Bacteroidota > Rhodothermia > Rhodothermales > Rubricoccaceae > JBCBZH01. Next base: position 4,139 of record JBCBZH010000299.1, on the reverse strand, counting down.
GTCCGGGCGTCGCCGCATTGCCTCCCACCTACGCGCCTGTGCCGCCCATCTGGACGACGGTGAGACGATGGACGTGCGTGTCCAGGTCGGAAGCCCGAAGCGCTCCACGGCTCAGAACCGCCTCTACTGGGCTGTCGTCGCCCGCATCCAGCTCGCCTTCCTCGATGCAGGCCACCACTACACGACCGATGCGCTCCACGTCTACCTGAAGGGAGTGCTGCTGGAGACCGTCTGCGCGGAGTACGAGGGCGAGACGGGCGAGGTGCTGGAATGCGTCCGCATCCTCACGATGCCCGATGGAACGGAGGTGCGGACGCTGACCACGACGGCACTTACCAAGCCTGCATTCAGCCTCTACCTGATGCGGATTGAGGAGCACATGATCGACACGCTCGGCGTGCCGGTGGACCTCTCCGATCTCATGGATGAGGCGCGCAGCACACGACAGGGCAAGATCTCCGAGCCCTCCGATCTCGAGACCATCCCATTTGCCTCTGGCGATGGTGATGCACGATTGGCGGAGATCGCCAGTCACTTCTAAACGATTGCAGCGCAATCCCGCCGCCGGACGGTCTCCGGCTCTTTCTGAACACTCACACACTCTCATGCCCATCATTGCACGCGACTCCTCGGAGGAGCGCCACCTGCCCGCCTCTGGCCTTCGCAACGCCGTCTGTGTCGATGTCATCGACAACGGAATGCAAGAGTCTACATGGGACGGCAAGACCCGCTCCCAGCACAAGATCACCATCGTCTGGGAGCTGGACGCCGACCATCCCCACTTCGGCGGGCCGGAGCGCATCAACCGCCGGTATACGCTCTCGCTCAATGATGCGGCCTCGCTGACCAAGGACCTCGAATCGTGGCGCGGCCGCGCGTTCACGGAGGAGGAGAAGGCGGGCTTCGACGTGGAGCGCCTGATCGGTGTCCCGGCGACGCTCAACGTCGTTCACAACCCCCCGTACGCCAACGTGAAGGCCGTGCTCCCTCATCAGGGACACGCACCGAAGCTCGTGCCCTCTGAAAGCTACGTGCGGGTTCAGGACCGGCCGGACAGCGGCGCCGGTGCGGAAGTGATTTCCGCGGACCGGCCCGCTCACGCGCCCCAGGCGACGCAGGCGAGCGGCTTTGCCAGCGGAGCGGACCTGCACGATCAGGTCGCTGCGGCGAATGACGCCCTCCCTTTTTAGCGGCCGCCCCACGGCTGAAACAACGCGCCCGGCAGGCGGCACGCGAGCACCTGCCCCGTCTGCCGGGCTTCCATCTCCATCACTGGAGCTATCGCCAGATCCATTGGACCGACTGCTTTGCCCTTCCGACGAGCCTGCACCTGAAGCTGCACGGCTTTCTGACCTACGAGCCGATGGCGTTCTGCTTTCGGGATCTCGACGGCGTGTTGCTGGACACGAAGCGAAAGCACCGGGCCTACATGATCCGCGTCCTAAGACTCTCCCGCGAATGAGCGCCGACCCGCTGGCCGTCCTGCAACGCTACGCCGACGAGAAGGCGGCCCGCATCGCCGCCGGGAGTGGCGAGCGGTTCCGCGAGGACGAGGCGGAGATGGATACGCGAGCCGTCGAGATGAGCCAGCGGGAGAAGGCCGCCCGGTGGGGATGGACACGCCAAAATGTGAGGACGTTTGAGGCCGATGGGGCGCCTGTCCTGAATAGTGAACAACCCAAGGGTAACCCAGCGCCAACCCAAAACCCTGCGAATGCAGCCGATTTGGAGGGTGTATCAACCCAGCGCCAACCCAGCGCCACCCACCCCGATCCTGAACCCTCTCGTTCTATAGGGTTCCCCCCGTCCCCTACGGGGACTGCCCCCCAGGGGGGGCCGCGAGAGAAAATCCAGTCCGAACCCAAGCCCAAGCCCAAGCCTCCACCTCAACGGTTCCGCCCCCCGACGGACGCAGAGGTTGCGACCTTCGCGGCCAGTCACCCCGACGAGCGATACCGCCGCCCCGAGCTGGCAGGCGAGTTCGTGGACCACTTCACCGCCAACGGCTGGCGAGTTGGGGGCCGGGCGCCGATGAAGGACTGGAAGGCGGCATGGCGCAACTGGTGCCGCCGGGCTCCACAGTTTGCCCGCAACGGACGGTCTGCCCGCCTGGACCCGGCCTCCGGCACCCTCTCCGAATCGCAGAAGTCGGCCCTGATGGCGACCCATGGGCTGGTGGATGCGGACTTCTACCGCAATGGCACCGACGAGCGCCGTAACCCTGTCTGGGCTCTCGACTCCCAGGCCCTAGCCCGGATTGCGTCATGAAGCCACTCACAGCAGCCGAGCGCTTCGCCTCCTCCGTCGGCGCCGAGATGGCATCCGGCGCTCCCCCGTCGGCGCCAGATGCCGAGAGCGCCGTCTTGGGCGCCATCCTCTCGGAGCCCTCTCGCTGGATGGACGCCGTGGGACAAGTCCAGGCCAGCGACTTCTACGAGCCCCAGCGGGCGGCCATCTTCGCGGCGATGGCGACGCTGGCAGCATCGGGGCGTCCGATTGACATCATCTCCGTTCAGGCCCAGCTCGACGCCGACGCGGCGGACGTGGCAGGATGGACGCTGACGGACTTGGCCGCTGGCATCGCCACGACCCGCAACGTGGGATTTCACGCGCGCATCGTCGCCGAGAAGGCAATGCTTCGCCGCACTCGGGAGGCAGCGCTCCGCATCGCCGGACGTGCGAGCGACCCCCATGCCGATGCCCTGGCAACACTCGACGGCCTCCGCGATGCCCACGACGAGATCGCCGGGCACCTGCCCTCACAAGGCACAGTCACGCTGGGAGAGGCGCTGAAACGGGCTGACGAGCGGACGGATGAGACCGGGGCTCCCTGCCGTCTCTCCGCGCTGGCGTATCAGATTGGGGGCTGGCGCCCAGGCAAGCTCTATGTCGGCGCTGGACGGCCCGGACGCGGCAAGTCCTCACACGCCAAGACGGAGGCGCTCCACGTCGCCCGGATGCCCGTCGAGCAGGGCGGCGGGGCAGTCATGGTGTTCACGCTGGAGATGGGCGCCGACGAGTACGCAGCCCGGCTCCGCGATGAGCACCAGGGCTTCGGATGGCCCGAAGAGTTGGACACGCTGCCCATTCACTTCGATGACTCGGCGCGGCTCACGACAACGGACGTGCGGGCCAAGCTGCACAGCCTAACCCGTCAGGCGGGGCCTCCGCTTCGCTTGGTGGTGGTGGACTACCTGCAGCTCCTGACGGGCCGGGGTCAGAACCGAGAGCAAGAGGTCGCTTCCATCGCTCGCGACTTGAAGACGTTGGCCCGTGAGTTTGAGGTGGCTGTCTTCGCGCTGGCGCAGATCAACCGTTCGGTCGAGACACGCAGCAGCTCCCGCCCGACGCTGGCGGATCTGAGAGAGTCGGGGGAGATCGAGCAGTCCGCTGATGTCGTGATGTTCTACACGCGGCCCGAGCTGGACGGCTATGACCGCATCAAGGGCGAAGACGACCAGATGACGGACTCGGCGGGAATGGCGGAGGTGATCGTCGCCAAGCAGCGCGGCGGCCCTGTCGGTGACTTCTGGTGCCGCTTCGATGGGCCGACCACCTCATTCCGTGGGCTTGAAGATGGGGCGCCTCGATTCGTGCCCGCTCTCGCTGATACACCCTTCTAGCCATGTCCGCATCCACGCCCGATGGGAGGCCCGCGATGACACCTGAACAACAGCAGAAAGCCCAGAACGGAATGCAGGCCGCGCTAGCGGCTATCGGCGCCATCATTCACGCCTCAGCCGAAGCCCCGCTATGGACCGGCACGCCCGGCGATGTGGTACTTGCGGCTGTGGCGTCGGTGGAAGATATGCCCGGTGGCGACATCGTTGCTGCGATGATTCAGGACCTCGGTGACAAGATGAATCGGGACTTCTGGCAGGAGGGCAAGGACCGAGGCGTCGAGGTGGTAGGTGCCATGATGGCAGAAGAGAAGGCCCGCCAGCTCGACATGGACCCAGAGCACCGCCAGCACGTCCCGAGGGACGCCTAGAACACCCTCACTACCAATCCCATGAAAGAACTCACTGCCGCTATCGCCGTCGTCCTGTTCCTCATCCTGCTGCTCGGTGCAGGCCTCTGGGGCTGTCCCCAGTACCGGGTTTACTCTCAGACCCAGAAGGGCCGCGCGGCCTTGCAGG
>JBCBZH010000102.1:0-13069 GCA_039815415.1 Bacteroidota bacterium | reverse complement strand
CTTCAGCGTCGTCTGCACGCCACCGAAAAACGACCGGAGGTTGTCCATCAGAGAGGATCGATCCTCTTGAGAAAGCTCCGCCATTGCAACGGCCTGCATAGGCTCCCGCAAGATGAGGGCGGGGAAGACACCCACCCCAATTACGACCACACCTACGATGATGGCGAGCCAAGCAGCGCCGTCGGCCTGAGTTTCAAACAGCGTCTCCTGGGACACGAACCAAAGAAATCCTGGGGCGATCAGGTTGACCGGCTGCTGGAAGAAATTCGATATGCCCATCAACCGAGTCCGCTCGTCATAATCCGGAGTGAGCTCGAACCCGAGTGCAACCCACGGCGTCGCAAACACGGTGGCAGCCAGATAGAACAGGATGCTCCCGATGAGGAAGTAGACGAAGATGAACGTCTCGCTGCTGCCTTCTGGAACCTGCCACAGCAGTGCGAAAACGACGCCAGAGGCGATGGCGCCCCAGAACATGAACGGTCGCCGTCTCCCCCACTTTGTCTTCGAGGTGTCGGAGATGTACCCGATGATGGGGTCTGTGAACGCGTCCGTGATGCGCGGCAACGCGCCGAGGAGTCCCACAAGTGCGGGGTTCATCCCGAAGCCAAGGTTGAGGATGATCATCATCCCCCCACTGGCGGAGGCGAGCAGGTTGTTAACAAACCCGCCCATCCCGTACGCAAACTTGTGCGAGAGCGGAATCCGATCTTCCGGAGCGGTGGTGTTGATTGCGCTCATTTCGCCAGAGGCACAAGCCATTCTGATGCTGGCGCCCCGAGATGATGGTGACACATCGACCTCGGGGCGTTTCCCAACTGTACACTGAAGAGGAGAAGGAGCGTGGATCGGTCTGTGCGACCGAACCGCTGGATGGAGGAGGCTTGGACGCTCACAGTTCTCCTCGACGGGCGACCAACGTCTCCTTGATCTCCTTCGCTCGCGCTTCGGTCAGGTCGTAGCCCCACATGACCCAAATTGCAAGGGCAGCCGTAACGGACGGGATGATGATATCCGCCACACGCAGCCGGTTCATGGTTTCCAGTGTCTGCTCCGTGACCCCGGGGTCAAAGCCGACCACCTTCAGCACTACACCGCCGAGGACCAACGCGATGGCCTGACCGAGTTTCACCATCCACCAGTAGATGGCCCCGAATGTGCCCTCCTTTCTAGGCATTCCGTTCTCCAGTTCGTCCAGGTCACACACATCGGCCGTCATGGACATCATCAGCGTGAAGAGTCCTCCCAGACCGAAAGCGAAGAGCGGGACGGGCAAGAAAATGAGCCACGGAATCCCGCTGCTCGCGTCGATGCTAAACCAGGACATACCAACAGCTTCGAGTGCGGGATCCAACCGCTCAAACAGACCGCCCACAGCACCTGTGAGGGCCTGGCCGATCGATGTCTCGTTGAACTGGGCGTTCAGGTCCCGGTCGAAGCCCCACCACTTCCCCGTGTAGCCGACGATGGAGATAAACGTCGAGATGAGGAACGCTTTCCTCTTGCCCACCCGGTCGGAGATCTTCGAAATGATCGGGATCACGACCAAGGCCGTGATCATGGCGTTGATGGTGTTGAACCACGCAGGCCACGTTCCAGCCATCTCATAGCTCCCCTCGTACATGTAGAACACGATGATGAACACACCGAAGGCCGCCACCAGCTGAAAGCCGTTGAACACGAGGAACGTGGCTGCGCACAGCTTCATGAACGGCTTGTTCTTCGACACCTGCTTGATGCTCAAGAACAGATCGACCATGTTCGACTTGATGGTCTTCAGCGAGATCTCCTTCCGGTTCTCCATCTTGGACGCATCAATCCCTCTGCAGAACAACGCGGGAAGGATTCCAAGGACCATGCATATCACACCGACAACGAAGGCCATCGTGCGGACCCCCTGAGTCTGCGTGGCGAACGTGTCTGTGTCCGGAATGATGATGTAGAGCCACGGCACAATCATCCACGCAATCTGCCCCATGCTGTTCGCGAAGCTCATCAGGCGCGTGCGCTCGTTGTAATCCGAGGTCATCTCGTACCCGAGTCCCACCAGCGGAGTCGCAAACATGGTGTTCCCGATCAGGAACAGCAGTTGGAGAATCATCACGTGCCAGATGATGTACGTCTGGGACGCATTGTCATCCAGTTGCCACACCAGGAAGAACAGGATGCCGCTGATGATTGCGCCGGCGAAGATGTAGGGCCTCCTCCGCCCAAACCTCGACACCGTGTTGTCCGAGATGAACCCCATGATGGGGTCCGTGATCGCATCGAAGATGCGCGGCAGTCCGCCGAGCAGCCCGGCCCAGAGGGGGTCCACGCCCCACGCGGTCAGAAGAAAGAACTGAATGAAGACCTGGAGGGCTCCGGGCAGGATGTTCAGAACAAAGTGACCGGTCCCGAAGGCGGCCTTCTGTCCTACGGGCACTTTGGTAGCAGTCGCCATCTCGTTCTTCAGGTGCTGGTGAGGAGTCTGCCGGTCACAACCGCGAACGTGGGCGGGGATGCGTTCTCAGGTGAATTGGAGTCGGTACTCACCGTATCTATAGCCTCAGGAGGGATCATCGTCCCGGTGGGAGCCCGACTTCGATCCGGACAATGGCGCCGGTGCGACGGAAGATCTCCGAACTGGCGTCTGGCGGGAGCGCGTCGCCCTGCACGTCGGAGATGCTGCCGTCTGCTCGGGCAATTCGGAGGAAGGGAGCCTCTGAGCGGGTGTAGACCACGGGGACCTGGCAGTAGGTGAACCCGAGCTGATCGGCCGCCAGCTCGAGGGTTTGCGCCTGTCCACGCACATCCACGAAGTGGAACGGGGTGGGAGTCGTCAGGAACTCATCCGCTCGAAGCACGACAGGGCGGAATGCGATCTGTCCGCTCTCCACGATCACGCCCAGCTCGCCCCAGCGGCAGAGAATGTCTTCCTTCACTTGGCCGGTCATGCCCGGCTGCTTGGCGCCAGCATGACCCGGCGTGTGCGAGTAGGCATCGGCGGGGAAAGCACCGAACTCTTCGGGGGTCTTGGCGACGCCGAGCCCTGCCCGGATGTCGTAGTACGCGTCCGCGAGGTCGCAGAGTACATCGGCGCCTGCGCCCTGCTTGTGAGCGCGTAGGGTGGTCTCCATCGTGGCGAGCGCCAGCTTGGACACCATGTGCCAGTAGATGCTGCCGAGGCCCTCGAAGCCGAAGAAGGTGCCCGAGCGACCGGTGTACGACCGGTGGTCGAAAACCTGCTCGAAGGCATCCAGGACGCCTTGGCCGTCGCGGTCTACCGCCTCGGCATAGCCGAGCTGGCGGAGACGGTCCAGCGCGGCCTGCACATCCGTCTTGTTGCGGAAGGCGCCGTTGAAATGGACGCCGCCTCGTACGTCCTGCACCACCAGCGCTCGGTCGCCGTCGGCGATCAGCGTCTGGAGCAGGGGAGAGGCCTCGACAGCCTCCGCCGGGACGTTGTTCTTGTTGAGGAAGCTCGGCAGCTCGCGGTCGGGGTAGAGCCGGTAGCTGTGCTGATCGGGGCGGTAGATGTCGCTGGCACGGAGAGCCTTCAGTACGTCCAGCGAGGCCTCTGGCGAGAGCACACCGGCATCCAGCGCCGCGACCTGCCCTTCCAGCATCGGGTAGAGGTGCGACACCGCCACCTCGTCGTCGCTGGCAGCCATCAGGTTGTAGGCATTGAACAGCCCATCCTCGCGACGGTTGACCGCAATGGTGTGGTCGGCGAAGGCCTGCGAGCGGCTCAGGAGGTCCTGAACAGCCTCCATCGAGACGGCCCGCGTGTCGCCAGAGAAGCCGTCGGTGTAAATCACTTCCCGGTAGGCCTCGCCAGCTCGGCCGAGAGCATCCACCACCTGCTTGCGCTCAACATCGGTGAGCGCGCGGTCAGCCAAGGCTTCGTGCTCCGCGAAGGCCGCTGAGACCGCATCGAGCAAATCCGCCACCTCCACCGACAGCTCGGCGGTGTCATCGGGCGCATCGGCGAAGAGGTTCTGGAAGAGCGTCAGGGTGCGGCGCAGCGCGAAGAGCGTCACCATCGACACGCCGTAGCCCACCAGCGCGTTGTTGGCGTCGTTCCACTCGGGCCGCTGGGTGTTCATCCAGACGCCGCCCTCGGGGATGAAGTTGGTCAGCTTCGCCAGCAGCGGCACCAGCAGCTTCTCGGCGAGCGTCACCAGGCGAACGTTCCCGTTCTCGTCCCACAGCAGCTTGCCATCGGCCCCGACGGCCGCGACGCGCTCCTCGATGGCTGCCTCCAGCTCGGCGTCGAAGAGGACCGTGTCGTGCGGATCCCGGAGCAGGTCCGCATACGGCTTGATGCGGTACGGGACGTTGGCGTAGCTGAACAAGCGCCGTGAGAGCAGTCTCTCGAGCTGGCCGGGATGGTGCTGCCGTGACATCACGAGGAGCCGGAGCAGGTAGATCAGCTGGTGATCTCCCCAGTAGCCGATGTACGACCACGGATCGTCGGGCTCGATGCTCTCCCAGTCGATGCCGTCGGCGGTGATTCGGTAGGGGTTGTAGCCGTCGGCGGTGGAGGCGTTGACGAACGTGGTGATGATGCTCTCCAGGTAGCCCGGATAGGAGCGGCTGAGCGCCTCCCAGTTCTGGAAGATATCGCGCCAGTTGCCCTCGTAGCCCCGCTTCCAGGCGCCCTCCTCAGTCTTGATCTCGATGGTGAAGTGGTTCCACGGGCGGCTTGGGTCGCCATGGCGGCGGCTGAAGCTGAGCGGCAGATACGTGAGGCAGAGCCGCTCGAGCTGAGGACCTGCGTCCGAAGCCATCGCCATCAGATCCCGGACCCGGAGGCGCTCTGGGAGGGCGTTGAACCGATCCGCGTGCGCGTGGGCGAGCGGGGCGTTGTGGTGTGCCACGTAGGCCCGCACATCGTCGCGAACGACGCTATAGCCTTCGTCGAAGATGCCGCCGCGCATGATGTTGAACAGCACGTTCATGCGGTGCCGCGCCGCCGTCATGGGCTCTCCAGTCGCCTGCTCGCCGTCGGCTCCGGCCACGAGCTGGTGAAGGCGTTCCGTACCGGCCTCGATGTTGGCGTGGAGCGCCTCACGCAGCGTCGCCGGGGTCACCAGTGCCTCCGCCAGCTCGATGACATCCGCTGCGTCCTGCTCGATGTCTGCGACCAGGTCCCATGAGGTTGCCTCGCCCGACCCCAACTCCACCGTCGCAGCGATGAAGTAGGCGCCCCGTTCGGCCCGGATGGCAGTCTCGGTCTCGACAGGCAGGCCTGCGCGGAACCGGTCGAGCTGGCGAGTGGAGAGCAGGATCGCGTCGGGCTCGATGCCAGCGGACCACACCGTTGTGGCCTTGAGCGCCTCGCTGGGTTCGGCCCGGTCCACGGGGATCGCGCTCAGCAGGAAGAGGCCGAGGGGCGTGTCAGGCACCAGCTCGTTCTTCTTGTAGGCGTCGGCGAGGTTGCTGCGGATGGCTTGTAAGTCTCGGATGAGGCCGTACGGCATCAGGTTCTGCACGCCGTCGAGCACGCGAACGGACACGCCCTCGCGGTGGGCCGTCAGCTCGGAGGTCTTGACGAAGCCATAGGTCTCGCTCGTGGCCCAGGTGAGAGCAAACGTCAGCCCGAGGTCGTCGTTGATTTCCTCGTAGCGCAGGCGGTCACCCTGGAGCGTTTTCGTCAGGCTTCGGCGGATCGCATAGAGCCCGTCGTGGCGATCTGAGAATGGCTCCCAGAGAGCGGTCTGCACCGAGCCCGCCGCACCGTCGCCCCCGTTGGCGTTCCGCGTGACGAGCAGGACCGTTTTGCTACCGGTCTTGTCCTGGGCATCGTGGAGACGATCGACCGTCTCGTAGGGAAACAGCGCATGGTCGGGGCTGCGCCGCCCTGCCGTCAGGCCGCCGGTACTCGACGCAAACAGCCAGTGGTCGGAGTCGCTGACGACCGTCACGAAGAACGGGTCCATCCGGTCGACGTTGTCGATTCGATAGGCCGCATGACCATCAAGGTTCACAAACGAACCGTCAACGGGCGGTGTCTCGGTGTGGACCGGCGTGTCGCCAACAACAAGGAGCGAGCGCGTGTCGTCGTCAGGTGCCGACGAGGTCAGTGAGTTCAGCGGAGCGAGTACCGACATAAATCAGCAATGGTGGACCGGACCACCGGGGATCAAACAGGTCGAGAGGAGGGAGGGCGCACCGGGCAGGCCCAGCGCACCAGTGGCGTGTGGCCTAGGGAGCGCGAACGAGCTGGGCCTCCAGCTCTTCGAGCGACTTGCCCTTGGTCTCTGGAACGACCAGCAAGACGAAGACGAGTCCTGCGGCCGCGAAAAGGCCATAGATCAGGAAGGTCAGCGAACTGCCAAGCGTGGCCAGCTCCCACGGGAAAATCTGCTGGACGCCAAAGCTGACGCCCGAGTTGATGAGCCCCACGAACGAGATGGCGATGGCCCGAATCCGATTCGGGAACAGCTCGGAGAAGAGCACCCACATCACGGGACCGAGCGATATGGCAAACGACGCCACGAAGCCGAGGATGCCGATCAGGATCAGCGTCGGGTTCATCGTGATCGCTGACGTGATGAGAGGGGCCTCGTACTCAGTGGCGGCCACTGTGCCGAGGGCCTCCTGAAGGGCTGTTTTAAAGGCGACATCGTTGTCAAACGTCTGGCCGATCAGCGGCTCGAGGGCATCACCACCCTCTGCAACGATGCCCGGGGCATCCGGGCTGAGCGTGTAGGTCGCCTGTCCGAAGCCGTAGGCGAGGATCATCATGCAGGCTGTAATGCCCACCAGCCCGAAGACGAGCAACGGCTTACGTCCGAGCCGATCGATCAGCGCGATGGCGGCCAGGGTGAACACAAGGTTGATCACCCCCACAAAGATGGCTTGCACGAACGCAGCATCGGTTCCGATGCCCGACTGGGCGAAGATGGTCGGTGCGTAGAAGAACACGGAGTTGATGCCCGTGATCTGCTGGAGAATGGCGATGACGACCCCGATGGTGAGCACCAGCCGGACGGCCGGTGCGAAGAGATCCCGGACAGAGCCTTTCTCGAGGTCCTTGTCCTTCTCCATGCTCTTCTGGATCTCGGACAGTTCCTGAACGGCAGCCACATTGCCAACCGCCATCTGCATGATGGGCAGGGCCTCGTCATCCCGGCCTTGCATCAACAGCCAACGCGGGCTCGGTGGGACGAAGAACAGGCCGACGAAGTACAGCACAGCGGGAAGGGTCTCCAGCCCAAGCATCCAGCGCCACTCATTCTCTGCGAACCCCAGCGACTGGGCCCACGATGCCGGGGAGTCTGCCAGCTGAAGAATGAGATAGTTGGTGAAGAAGGCCACCGTGATGCCGATCACGATGTTCAACTGGTTGAAGGACACCATCTGCCCCCGCATCTTGGGCGGTGCGATCTCCGCGATGTAGAGCGGCGCGATGATCAGGGATGCACCCACGCCAAAGCCGCCGATCATCCGCGCGATGACCAGGAACCTGAACGACGGCGCTAGGGCGGACGCGACGGCCGAGATCGCGAAGAGCAGCGCGGCCAAGAAGAGAATATTCCGTCGCCCAAACTGATCGCTCAGGGGGCCTGCAACCATCATGGCAAGCGTGGCCGTCAGGGTGAGCGAGGAGACAGAAAAGCCGAGCTGCGCTTTAGTGAGCGTGAACTCCGTCTCGATGAACCCGACCACGCCGGAGATCACGGAGGCATCGAAGCCCATCAGAAAGCCGCCGAGCGCAACAATCAGCGCGGTTCGGATGACGTAGAGGCGATTCTGCATAGGGTCAGGATGGATGCGGCTGAGGCTCGGTCTCGCCAGCTCGAGCTGGCGTGGTACAAGGGATTCTTATCGGTTTGAAAACCTTTTCAGACTGTCTGGTAGAATAGGGCGGAGAGGGAGGCGACGCAAGCGTTTCGGGTTCGCGACGCGACGCACTCGTGCCTGGACAATCCGGCTTTGGTGACTCTGAGGGGCGGTCGACGAGGGCCGGCAGAGTGCCGCGCATCGTCAGGGCGCTTTCCGTTGCCTCAGTTGAGGATGCTTCTCGAGCTGGCGAACATCTGACGCGTGATGCCTCGAGGCCCAAGCCATCCTTCACACTCGCCAGCTCGAGGGCTCTCTACGGGCTGGCGAACCGGCTATCGCTCCACGCGCCCTGACCCCGAGCCCCCAGCCAGCTTCTCTACCTCTACAGCGCTCGTCAGGTTCAGATCTCCCGGAATCGTCTGCTTCAATGCGCTCGCGGCCACCGCGAAGTTCAATGCGGCCTCTGCATCCGACTTCGTCACCAGACCGTGAATCAGACCTGCCGCGAAGCTGTCGCCCCCGCCCACACGGTCTACCAGACGCACGTCGTAGACCCGGCTCCGCGTCGCCGTCGCCAGCGGCGCGGCCCTGGCGGCCCCGCCCAGGAGCATGGCGCTCCACCCGTTGTCAGATGCCGAGTGGGACTCTCGCAGCGTGATCGCGACGGCCTCGAAGCCGTAGGTGTCTCGCAGACGCTCGGCGAGACGCGCATAGCCCTCTTCGTCCAGAGATGCGGCGTACACGTCGGTGGCGCCAGCCTTCATCCCGAGAGAGCGGTCGGCGTCCTCCTCGTTGGCGATGCAGACGTCCACGTACTCCATGCGCGGGCGCATGGTCGCCTGCGCCTCATCGGTCGTCCACAGCTTCGCACGGTAGTTGAGATCGCACGACACCTTCAGGCCTGCGTCTTTGGCCGCCTGGCAGGCCGTCTCCACGGCAGCCTTCGGGCGCGGTCCGAGCGCAGGCGTGATGCCGGTCCAGTGGAACCAGTCGGCCCCGTCCATCGCTGCATCCCAGTCCACCTCGTCGGCGGCCATCTGGCTGACGGCGGAGGCCGCGCGGTCGTAGATCACCTTGCTCGGGCGCTGGCTGGCGCCTGTCTCGAGGAAGTAGATCCCGATGCGCTCGCCTCCGCGCACGATGAAGTCGGTATCCACGCCGTACTGCCGCAGCCGGTTGACCGCGGCCTGCCCAATCTCGTGCTCGGGCAGCTTGCAGATAAACCGTGCGTCGTGCCCGAAGTGGGCGAGCGAGACGGCCACATTGGCCTCCCCGCCACCGAACGTGGCCTCGAAGCGGTCGGACTGGGTGAAGCGCTGGAAGCCGGGCGTGGCGAGCCGGAGCATGATCTCGCCGAACGTGACGACGGTTGCCATATCTGTGGGAATGAGGAATCAAGAGCGAGGAACCAGGAGCGAGCCCCACGCCAGCTCGTTGGGACGCCTCGAGCTGGCGATGGATTAGGCCGCGTCCACGGAGGCGCGGAGACGACGGGCGTTAGCGGTGAGCGTCGCCCAGTCGCCTGCGGCGATGGCGGCTGTATCCACCAGCGCGGAGCCCGCTCCGACGGCGACCGCACCGGCCCGAAGCCAGTCGGTCGCGTTGTCGAGCGAGACGCCGCCGGTGGGCATCAGCTTCAGGTACGGCAGCGGCGCCAGCACGCCTTTGATGAAGCCCATCCCGAGCACGCCTGCAGGGAAGACCTTCACCACGTCGGCTCCCGCCTCGTGGGCTGCCAGGATCTCGGTGGGCGTGAAGCACCCCGGCATGGCGGCGGCCTCGAGCTGGTGGGCGGCCTCGATCACCTCGGGCTTGAAGACCGGGCTGACGACGTAGCGCGCCCCGGCGTCGATGGCCGCGCGGGTGGTAGCCGCATCGGTGACGGAGCCTGCGCCGACCAATACGTCTTCGCCCATGGCCTCTGAGACGGCACGGATGCCCTCGATGGCGTTGGGGACGGTCATGGTGACCTCGATGCAGACGATGCCGCCCACTCCAAGGGCCTCGGTAATCTGGATGAGCTTCTGGGGCTCGTTGGTGCGGACGACGGCGACGGCGCGCTCGCGCTCGATCCTGAGGACCACGTCAGCGCGAGAAGAAGCAGGCGAAGACGTCATAGTGGCTTGGATCCTGACCTCGGAGCCGCTTCGGCGATGAGTGCGAACAAGGGCCAACAGGGACGTTACTGGGCCCATGAAGCAGAAAACCCTCTGCCCTACCAGGATAGGGAAGAGGGCTGTGGGCTCTACTGGATTCGAACCAGTGACCTCGTCGATGTCAACGACGCGCTCTAACCAACTGAGCTAAGAGCCCGGCAGACGGAACATCCGTCGTGGAGGGCGCCCAACATACCGCCCTGCGCAAACGCCGGGCAAGCACGCCGATGCGATCTCGTGTGAATGCGCCCGGAAGCTTCTGGACGCCTCCAGGTTCCAATCGACGGCTCGCCAACTCGGCTAGCACTCCGGGACGAAGAGAACACGTCCGGGAAGAAGTCGCTCCAGGGTGACAAACGACTCGCTTATAGGGCCAAGAGTACTTCGCTGACGCACAGAGTGGAACAGGTGCCACGGATTCGGTTCCTCGTGGCACGCCCTTTGGACTCGGGTGCTCGTCCACCGCTACCGTTCATGCTCGGACCGAGCTTCCGCCTTCCTCACACGCCTGCACCGCCCGAACCGATGGGCGACGTGCTGGCGAGGGCCATTGCCGAAGCCAACGGCGTTGGAGGGGCGTTCTCTCTCCCGCCCTGTGCATTCCACACGGTCCTCGGAGCCGAAACGCATGAGGCCACCTTCTGGGTTCTCGTGACCCACGACCGCAGCCCCGAGCCCGACCACGAGGCGCATCTCCGGGAGCGCACCCGAACCGCTGTGCAGCGCTTCATGCTCGCACTCCAGTTCGATGATGTCGACGCCGTGTGGGTGAAGGACGACGACGCGCTCGAGGCAGCCTTTGAAGGCACCGGGCTCGATGCGGATCAGGTCGTGCCGATGGGACTCGTCCGATGCGCGCGGTTGCCGTAGGCGAATGAGAGGCAGCCCGCGATGATAGGTTGCGGGTGCCATGCCTCAGGATCTACAACGTCAGAGGGAGGATCATCTTCTGAAGCGGTCCCCTGGGAGCCTGCGGCGAGTTTGCAGCCCCCGGGATCCACTCGCCAGCTCGAGCCCAGGCACCGTGCTCGATCTCAATGAGACTCAAGATCTTGGCCTGTCGCCGATTCATGCATAGCCGCCCTCTTTGAGGAGTGTCCGTGACCCTCGACCTCCACCACGAACACGCCTGGGATGTCTCTCCGCGAGAGGCGATAGACATCCAGCGCCAGCTCGAGCCGCTTGTTCGGGAGGAGCCGCTGGCAGCGGCGGCCATCGAGACGGTTGCGGGGCTGGATGTGAGTGTACGCGGCGACCGCGTCCGGGCCGCAGTGGTCGTCCTCCACGTCGAGGACATGAGAGTGGTCGATCAGGCCATCTGGGAAGGACCTGTGGCGTTTCCGTACGTGCCCGGCTTGCTCAGCTTCCGGGAGGTGCCCGCGATCCTCCCTGCCCTCGACCAGCTCGAGGGGATGCCGGATGTGCTGATGCTCGACGCCCACGGTCGCGCGCACCCGCGACGCTTTGGGTTGGCGTGTCATCTGGGCGTCTTGCTGGACCGCCCCGCGCTAGGAGTCGCCAAAACGGTATATGTGGGGACGCATGACACGCTGGCGACGGCGAAAGGGCACCGCGTCGATCTCGTGCATCGGGATGAGACGGTAGGCATAGTGCTGCGGACGCGGAAGGGCGTCAAGCCGGTCTATGTGTCGGTAGGACATCGGATGACTCGCGATGACGCCAGCGCGTTGGCATTGCGGTGTGCCACGCGCTACAAGCTTCCCGAACCCACGCGCCTCGCTCACCTGCTGAGTTATCGAGGGCATCTGTAGAGCAGCCCTCTGTCAATTCCTTCCGAACGGGGGCTCTGTCTGCCGGATCGGCGTTTGCTTGCCGGCCCCAGAAGCGCTTACCGGAACCCGTACGGGTTTGTACGATGCACGCGGCAGCGATCCGCGACTGAATGAACGACACCTCTCACCTGGACACAGACCTTCCAGAAGCCTTCGAGCACCCGCGTGGGCTCTTTTGCAACCGCACCCTGAACCTGCGGAAGATTCAGGCCGTCGGGTACGACATGGACTACACGCTGGTCCACTACCGGGTGGAGCTGTGGGAAGAGCGGGCCTACAGCTACATCAAGGACGGGCTGGCGGCGCGCGGATGGCCAGTCGACGAACTGGTGTTCGATCCTCAGCTCGTCATTCAGGGGCTCGTGGTGGATACCGAACTGGGCAACGTGGTCAAGGCCAATCGCTTCGGGTACATCAAGCGAGCCTTCCACGGTGCGCAGCCTCTGAGTTACGAGGCGCAGCGGGAGGCCTACCGTCAGACGCTGGTGGACCTGCACGATCCGCGCTGGCGGTTCATGAACACCCTCTTCTCGATCTCCGAAGCGGGCATCTATCTCCAGCTTGTTGATTTGCTGGACGCTGGAAAGCTGCCTCGGCGCATCGGCTATGACGATCTCTACAACATCGTCCGCCAGACGCTCGACGCAGCTCACCTCGAGGGCCTCCTCAAAGCCGAGATCCTGGCCGACCCCGCGAGGTTCATCGTTCCCGACCCGGAGGTGCCACTCACGCTTCTCGATCAGAAGAACGCAGGCAAGAAGGTGTTGCTCATCACCAACTCCGAGTGGGAGTATGCGGAGCCCATTCTCACGTTCGCCTTCGACCCGCACTTGCCGGGCGACATGACGTGGCGCGACCTGTTCGATCTGTCGATCGTCGGCGCGCGCAAGCCCGCGTTTTTCTCAGAGCGAGCCCCGGCCTTCGAGGTGATTGGTGAGGCGGATGATGGGCGAGCGCTTCTTCATTCCCATACGGGGCCTCTCGAAGAAGGGCGGGCCTACGTGGGCGGGCATGCCGCGCTGGTGGAATCGAGCCTCGGGCTACAGGGGAGTGAGATCCTCTACGTCGGCGATCACGTCTTTGCCGATGTTCGAATCTCCAAGAGCGTCCTTCGGTGGCGAACCGCTCTCGTGCTTCGGCCTCTCGAAGAGGAGATCGCGGCCATGGATGCATTCCGCGAGGAGCAGCAGCGCCTCTCGGCCATGATGGCAGAGAAGGTGCGCCTCGAGGCCTACTTCTCAGATCTCCGTCTCGAATCTCAGCGCAACCGGAAGGAGTATGGGCCGCAGACAAGCCGGTCTCTGGATCGCCTTGATGAGCAGATCTCCGCCATCCGGGAGCGCCTCG
>JBCBZH010000170.1:0-9366 GCA_039815415.1 Bacteroidota bacterium | reverse complement strand
GCCCTCGAGCTGGCGAATCTGAACGGGACTATTCGCCCTCGGGCAGGTAGGGCGCCGGAATCGGAGCGTCGTCGGTCTCAGCCTGCCAGAGGATGGACATCACCTGCCAACCGGTGCCCGTGTGCATGAGCTGGAAGGTGTTGATGCCACGCTGGAAGGGCTCCTCGGACGGGTCCAGACGGCTCTCGTAGGTGCTCCAGACGTGCGCGATGTTGCCGTAGCGCTCCACACGATGCGCGGCCTCCACCTCGTAGAACCCTTTGCCCTGGAAGATGGGGGCGCTGCGGAACTGGTTGCCCGCCAGCTCGACGTACTGATCGACCGTGAACACGTTGGCGACATGGACGCCATTCGGTTGGGTCCCGGTCGGGATCAGACGAGCCTCGGGATGGAACATGGTGCGGAACCGGTCCCAGTCCCGCTCCACATCCGATGGCCCGGAAATGACCTCATAGACGGCGTTGATGATGGCGTCGATGGATTCGACATCGGCGGGGTCCGCCTCCTGAGCCTGAATGGGTGCGGCGAGAATGAAGAGGAGGGCGGCTGTCGCGAATCGGAGCATGAGGGTGAAGCGGGTGAGTGAACAGGATACAGCGCTGGCACGAGGCCTCTGGCGCACTCGATCTTGAACGATCCTGACCGCTGCTTCATGCCCCGACCGCCTCGCTACCCCAACCGGCCCGACAAGCACTGCCCAGGCTGCGAGATCGAGTACACCGAGCAGGCGACCGTGTGCAGTGACTGTGGCGGCGAGCTGGTGTGGGGCGCACTTCCCGAGGCGGTCCCGCCCCTTGCGTACAGCGACGAGTTGACCCAAGTCTCTTATGGACAAACGTTCGTGATGAATGCGCTCGTGGATAAACTGAACACTGCTGGCATCCAGCACCATCTCGCGCTTGCTGAGTATCTCCATCCGTATGTGGGAGATGATGGCGTTCTGGCTGCTCTTGGAGGCGAGATAGCACCGGACGGCGGCTCGCCAGACGAGCCAATGTGGAGACTCCTCGTTCGGCCCGAAGACGAAGAGGCCGCTCGCCAGCTCAGTCAGGCGACAGACCACAATTTGGACCATGGCTACATCAGCAAGGCGCTGGCCGACGGGGCAAGACTGAACAACTCTCCTTGGACGTCACGCACCGCTGCAATGGGGTCGGCATTGCTGATGATCGTCCTGGGTGCTATTGGTCACCTTCTGCTACGAGACACACCCTACCCGGTCCCCCTCTTCGTGGATACGGTTCTCCGACTCTCACAGCTTTCATTCTGGCTTGGATTGTGTATTGAGGTTGGGCTGGTTTTCAGTGCCCTCATCCGTTGGAATGACCAGCGGATGAAGCGCACACAGGAAAAAAACGCTACCGCCTGACACCAGATCACAGCATGCACTCTCGCCTGCTTTCACTGCCAGAATACCTGGACGATCGCAAGCTTGTTCAAGCGAAGTATGGATTCCTGCCTTCGCAGGAATGACGGCCCTGGAAGGATTGACATATCCCAACCTCACTGATATCGGGCGAGTGAATCGATCCTACTTCCCGATGCAGAACTGCGAGAACACCGCATCCAGCACGTCTTCGTTGGTCACGGCCCCAGTTACTTGCCCCAGCTCGTGAAGCGCGGCTCGGAGGTCGAGCGCGAGCGTGTCGCCCCCGGTGCCCGTTTCGAGGGACTTCTGGGCGCGCTGAACCGCTGCGCGGGCCGCATCCAGATGCGCCCGATGCCGCTCGTTGACGGCCACGGCACTGCCATCCGCACCCGCCAGCTCGAGGCGGGCTGCGTGCAGTAGAGACGAATGGAGGACGTCGAGCTGGCGCGGCTCGGTGAGGGCTTCTCGCGCGGAGAGGACGTGGTCTGCAACGACTGATGAGGCCTCGAGCTGATCCGCTTTGTTGGCGACGCGGACGACCGCCAGCTTGGGCCGCTGGGTCGCCAGGGCGTTGAGAAAGGCCTGCTCTTCGGCGTCGAGCCCGAGCGTGGCATCCCAGACATACACCAGCACGTCAGCAGCGTCGATGGCAGCACGGGCGCGACGCGTGCCCTCAGCCTCAATGGCGTCGGCGGTGTCGCGGAGCCCTGCAGTGTCTGTGAACCGAAAGCGGATCTCGCCGATCTCCGCTTCGGCCTCGATGGCGTCGCGCGTGGTGCCGGGCGTTGGGCTAACGATGGCGCGGTCTTGGCCCACCAGCGCATTGAGCAGCGTCGACTTGCCTGCATTGGGCCGCCCTCCGAGAACCACCCGGACGCCGTCACGCGCCAGCGCGCCCAGCCGAGCGGTGCTCACCAGCTCGTCAAGGAGCCGGTCGGCGGCCCCGAGCTGGCGCCGGAGCGCCGGACGGTCGGCGAACTCCACGTCCTCCTCGCCAAAGTCCAGCTCCAGCTCCACCAGCGCAGCGGTCTGGATCAGTGCCTGCCGCACCCCGTCCACGGCCTCTGAGATGCGCCCCTCCAGACCTGCGAGCGCGGCGCGACGCCCGAGCGTCGAGCTAGCGTGGATCAGGTCGGCTACGGCCTCGGCCTGCGCGAGGTCCAGCTTGCCATTGAGGAAGGCGCGCTGCGTGAACTCGCCGGGCGATGCTGGCCGGGCACCGGCATCGTAGAGCGTCCGCAACGCGGCCTGTGGGGCGGCGTCGCCGCCATGGGTGGTCACCTCCACCACGTCCTCGCCCGTCGCTGAGGCGGGCGCGCGAAACACCGTGCAGACCACCTGATCGAGCCGCCGCCCGTTGGCATCGGTCAGCCACCCAACGTGGGCCGTGCGTCCCTCCGTCTCGCGCAGGCTCGAACTGGCGGACTCAGGTGCCAGACGAGACGCCACCAGCTCGACGGCCTCGGGTCCGCTGACGCGGATCACGGCCAGGGCCGAACGGCCTCTGGCGGTCGCGAGGGCCGCGATGGTGGTGGCGTCCATCATGGATGCTCTGCGAGCCACTCTCGGATCGCCTCAGCGCCTTGCCTCGCTCCGAGGTGCTCAGCCTCCTCAATGGCCGTCCAGTAGTCATCGACGGTCGTTCTCGAGTGCGGGTCCGCACCCGCGTCCAGCAGCATCCGAACGAGCTGGCGGTCCCCAGTCATCGCCGCGCAGTGAATGGGCCGGTAGCCGTTGATGCCGACGCGCTCCAGATCCGCACCGGCATCCACGAGCACACGGACGACCTCCCAACGCTCCTCGGGCCGGTCATAGTGGTGAATGGCGTTGACGAGCGCTGGGAAGCCATCATCTGCGACGTAGTTGACGTCCGCCCCCAGCTCGATGATGTGCTGAATGGCCTCGGGAGTCGTCAGCCCGATGGCGTAGTGGATCAGCGCCTCACCAGTTGGGTGAATGCGGATTGCGTCCGGATGCGCTCCCGCGAGCTGGCGATCCAGAGCCTCGAGGTCACCGGATACGAGTACGTGCTCGAGCTGAAGCGCTGCTCGTTGCTCATCGGTGCAGACGCCCTCCAGGGCTCGCGTCAGGCGGCCGAGGTGCGCCGCCCGATCAGGGGCCTCGCGGGCGGTCTGGCGATCCGGGTCCGCCATGCTGACCTAGCGGCGCTTCTTCGCGTCGGCGATGGCCTGGGACAGAATGCCACCCTTGCGCTTGCTGGACCGGCCGTTGGAGCGAGCCTTGCCTTTGCCCTTCGGGCCTCCGCCCTTGGGGCTCTTCGGTGGGCGTCCGGCCTGTCCGTCGCCGCCCGGTCCGCCCTTCCCGGAATCCCCGCTGGCGGATGCCGCAGCCACCTGCTGGTTGACCAGCCGTTGCTGGACAATCGAGAAGAGGTTGAAGGCGAGGTAGTAGAGCGAAAGCCCCGACGGGAAGCGGTTGAAGAACAGGAAGAAGATCAACGGCATCATGTACATGATGACCTTCTGCTGCGTCCCCATCGCCGCGCCGCCGGTTCCTGCGAGGCGCATCGAAATCACCATCGAAGCCGCCATCAGGATGGTGAAGCCTGCCAGGAAGTCGCCCACGAAGGGAATCGTGAACGGGAGCTGGAGTACCGGATCCGGCGCGGAGAGGTCCTTGGCCCACAGGAAGCTCTCGCCACGCAGCACCAGCGTGGACTGGAAGAACCGCCACATCGCGATCAGGATCGGATACTGCAGCAGCATCGGGAGGCAGCCGCCGAACGGGTTGACGCCCCGCTCGCGGTACAGCTTCATCGTCGCCTCCTGCTGCTTCTGCGGGTCGTCCCCGTATTTCTCCTTGATGGAGACCATCTCGGGCTGCAGCTCCCGCATCCGGGCCTGGCTTCGGTAGCTGACCGCCGTGAGCGGCCACAGCACCAGCTTCACGAGCAGCGCGAACAGGACAATCGCCCACCCGTAGCTCGGGATGAAGGTGTGGAGGAACGCCAAGGACGGCGCGATGATGTACCGTGCGATGGGGCGCGTCATGAACGCGCCGAAGCCAAAGTCGACGGTGTCGTAGAGCCCGTACTCCGCTAGGCGCCTCAGCTCGAGGGGACCGAGGTAAAGCGTAAACCCGGCGCTGCCGTTCGGCTCCAGGCGTGGCATCTCGATACGTGCCGTGTAGTCCTGCGCGAACGAGTCCGGAGAGTCCACCTCCCCGATCTGAGACCCTTCGAGGAGGAAACCTTCGGTTGGGGTGCCCTCTGTGGGGATGATGGCCGCGAGGAAGAACTTGGTCTTGACCGCCACCCAGCCCACGTCGCCGGTTCCCTGGATGGGCTCAGCCTCACCAGGCTCATCGAGGCGGATGAACTCGGTGTCGCCACCGTAGAGCGCATAGGCCCCTGCCTGAACGACCTCCTGGTCTGGCTGCGCCTCGGCCAGCGGAACGGCGCCGTTCCAGATCACATCGTACCCGCCAGACTGCTGGAGCAGGTTCGACTCCGGCGTCTCGACACGGAAGTCGACATCGTAGGACTCGTCTTCGAAGCCGTAAACGAAGCGCAGGGCACCGTCCGCGATGGGTGCTTCGAACGCGAGCGTGGCGGTAGACCCGTCAGGGATGCGCAGCGTATCACCCTCGAACATGGCTCCGTCCACAACAGGGCGGAACGTCAGCGTGCGGCTGTCTAGCGACGCCCCACGTGGCGGCAGAAACTGGATGGAGAGCGCCCCATCCTCATTCGACACCAGCTCGACGGTCTCGTCGGACTCGGCGCGGTTGTAGTTGAGAAGTCGATAGGAGACCGGTGTCCCGCCCTTCGTGGAGAACGTGGCCTCGTAACGGCTAGAGACCACTGTGAGGGTCCGCTGCGGACCTGCGAGCGCTTCGGCGAATGCAGAGTCGACCGGCGCATTCAACGTGCCATCGTCGGCCCCGGCCGCATCTACAGTGGCTGGTCCCTCAGCGAGGGCATCGAGCGAATCCGCGATGGCTTGCTCGGTCTGCTGGGCCTCCTGAGCCTGGCGCTGCGCCTCCACCTCCGCCGGGTCCGGCGCGGTGTACACCATCCAAAGCCCCAGGACGAGGGACATCAGGATGATGCCGATCAGCGCGTTGCGGTCGAACCCTGGCTGTTGATCCACGAAATCAGAAGAGTTGGGAGGGGCCCTACGGCGTAGAGGCGGCGTCGGATGCACCCTCGATCCGGTTCGACACCGTGGCGAGGGCGCGGGGCAGATCCTGACGGATGGCGTCCACCGCGCGGGCGTCTCGGCTCTGGACCAGGATGAACATCGTTAGGGTCTCCGTAGGGCGGCTGGCGAGCTGGCGAAGAAGAGGGGCCTGATGCTGCCGGAACGTCTCGCGCATCGCGCGCCGGAGCCGGTTGCGCTCCACCTTGGTCCGGGTGCGCCCGGGCGCAAACCCGACCTGAACCGGCGTATCGAGCCCGGTGTCGGCTCTGGGCACGAGGCGGTAGAGCACGCGAACGGCGCCGACCCGAACGCGGCGTACGTCAGAGGCCGTGCGTTGGAACAGAGGCCGGATCAGCCGTCGCCGCTTGAGTCGGCGGGCGCGAGGAAACGTGGCGCGAGGAGCGCCAGGGTCCTCACCGGCCTCCAGACTCACTTGGTGGCCTTGGTATCGCTGACGGTGAGGTCGTGGCGGCCCTTGGCGCGGCGGCGGGCGAGGACGCGACGACCGTTCTTGGTCGCCATGCGGGCACGGAAGCCGTGCTTGTTGGCCCGCTTGCGGCGGCTGGGCTGGTAGGTGCGCTTCATCGGAAAGAGCCCGCGGACCGGGCCGTGTGTAGACACAAAAGCCGCCGACGCGTTCGCGCAGGGGCGGCAAGGTGGAGAAGATACAGGCCCTCGCTGCGCCCCCCATGAAGGGATGTTGACTTTCCCGGAGGAGGAAATGGGAATCAGGAATGAGGAAATAGGCCCATCGCCAGCTCGATGCGGGGGGCGTCGGGCTGGCGACCGGTGGATGGAACCCCGTCTGGTGCCTCCGGCCTCGGTTGACTCGTCCTCGCGGATCGCCGTAGCTTGGCCGCCCGTCTGAAGGGCCTGTGGCTGCAGACGATCTGCGGGAATAGCTCAGGTGGTAGAGCATCAGCTTCCCAAGCTGAGGGTCGCGGGTTCGAGTCCCGTTTCCCGCTCTGAGCGCATCAGCTTGAGCTGGTGAGCCTCGTAGGATTCGAGCTGGTGGCTGCGCGCCACGAGCTGTCGGGCGGTTAGCTCAGATGGTTAGAGCACCTCGTTTACACCGAGGGGGTCCGGGGTTCGAGTCCCTGACCGCCCACTTTGGCATCTAGGGAGTGACCTCAACGGACACTCGATGCCACCCTGAAGCACCGCTCGGGAATCGGGATCGCCGTCGTCCAGTCTGAACCCGTCCCTGGCTGTCAATGGCTCGAACCGCCAGCCGGTGCCGCCCCTGAGTCGGGCGGGGCCATGTGTAGCTCCACAGGCTCCAGACGTGAGGCTGCGTCGGTGTGACGAGGTCGCAGCGGACCCAGGTGGCGCCGTCATCCAGGGACACCTCTACAGCGTGGACGCCATCGGCTCCCGCAAAGGCCATCCCTGTGAGTGAAAGCGGAGCCTCGGCCGTGGCTGAATCGACAAGATCAAACCGAGCGGTGGTTCGTGGGGGCTGGCTCCCCTTCCAGAACCGACGCTCCCAGTACGACGTCGGGCTGGCGTCTTCGAGCAGCGTCACTCGGTGTAGCCAGCGCGGCTGCTTCTTGCCGTAGAGGTCCGGCAAAATGACCCGAGCAGGAAAACCATGTCCCAATGGCAGAGGCACCCCGTTCATGTCGAGAGCCAGAAACGCATAGTCATCTGTCGCTCGGTCCAGCGTGACGCTGGAGTAGAAGCCATCGAGCGCCTCGAAGAGCACCGTTTGTGCCCCTTCAATGCCGCCGGGAGCGTCCGCCAGGATGTCTCGGAGCGGCACCACACGCCACTCTGCCGTTCCGATCAGCTGTCCGCCTACAGGATTCCCAATGCACTCAAACGTGTACGGGATGATGTGCCTCGCCCGAGCATTGAGGTCGTCATATCCAAGGTGCCGGGCCTCTCCGTTGAGACCCACCAGCTCGAGAGACCACCGCTCCTCAACGGTCGCCAAGGTCAGCTCCGGACGAAAGTCAGGATCAATGGCAACCAGATAAAAGTCGTCGTTGGGCGTCAGAAACGTCGTTTGCCGCTTCGCCTCGGGGAGGTGTCCAATGGCAGGCGGGAGAAACGACCCCAGGTACGTACACCCCGGGAGGGCTGAGCCGACCACACCTGCAGCAGCCAGCCCGATGAACCCACGCCGGGTGCGGAAGCCAGATCGTCCTTCCTCTGTCATCGCATTCCTGGGCTGGTGCTCCGGCACGATACTCAACAGGCTGTTTTCCTTTTGCGAACGGTGACAGAACGCCGGATCACGCCTGTCACAGCGCGGCGGCACGTCCGAGTCCCTCGCGCTTCGCGGCCTCTATGGCCCGCACCGCCGCCGCGAGGTCCTGCACCGCATTGCCCACGGACTTGAAAACCGTCACCTCGCCAGCTCGAGCTGACGACACAGAGCCACTCGCCAGCTGGCTACCGCCGACTTTCAGTTCGCCGATCTCGGGCAACGAGAGAACATCGAGCCCGGCGAGGAGGAGGTCGCCCGCTTCGGCGGCACACGTCTCCCGGTGATCTACGACGACGCGCGCGCGACGGACGAGGGCGGCATCCAGCTCGGCCTGCTCCGGGTGGTGTGCCCCGACCGCATTGATGTGCGTACCGGGAGCGACATCCTCATTGAACAGCACCGGCGTCAGTGAATTGGTGGCGACGCAGATCACGTCGGCCTCGCGAAGCCGTTCTCGAGAGGCGACCTCGACCGGGATCTCGAGCTGGCGAGTCATTCGCACCGCAAAGTCCTCAGCTCGCGCTGGCGACCGCGAGATCACCAGCCCACGAGTGATCGGCCGGACGGTGCATACCGCCTCGAGCTGACGCTCGGCCTGCACCCCAGCCCCGATGACCGCGCAGACGGAGGCGTCGGGCCGTGCGAGCAGGTCAGTCGCGAGGCCGGAGCCTGCGCCGGTGCGAATGGCCGTCAATGCTCGGGCGCTCACGAGTGCCATTGGCTCCCCTGTCGCCGCATCCGTAAGCAGCATCATGGCCCCTACCGCCGGGCGCCCATGAGCGGGATTGCCCGGATGCACCGTCGCCCACTTCACGCCTGCGACGCCGCCCCACGCCCCCAGCATCGCCAGCCCGAGGCCGTTCTCCAGCGGCACCGACGTACGGACGGGGATCTGTGCCTCTCCTGCTGACAACGCGGCGAAGGCGTCCCGCATCGCCTCTATGGCCTCGCGCATGGGCAGCGCCCGCTGCACGTCCTCCTCAGACAGAATCAGAAGCTCGCTCATCGGAGGAGAAAACCGTGAACGAGCGAATCAGAAGGGTCGAGCGTGAACCTGTTCTGGCCTGTGATCCAGGCGCGGCCCGTCACTTCGGGGACGACAGCGTTGTAGGGCCCGAAGGAGACTGTCTCCACCACGCGCGCTGTGAATGTGGTGCCGAGGAGGCTCTCGATGACGGCGTCCTCGCCTGTGGCGAGCTCGCCGCGCGCGTGGTGGATGGCAACGCGCCCGCTCACGCCCGTCCCGGTCGGGCACCGGTCCACCTCGCCCTCAGCGAACACGCATACGTTCCGGCTGTGGTGCGCTGGATTCTCCGACGGCCCGACGAAGATGACGCCGTAGAGAAAGCCCAAATCGGCGTCTTCGGGATGCGAAATCGAGCTGGCGTCCATGACCGCGCGCTTGATGGCCTTCCCGGCGGCAATGATCTCGGCGGTGGCAGCGGGGACAAGCGCCAGCTCGAGGTCGGCGGCGTCCACGTAGGCGTAGTAGGCGCCCCCGAAAGCCAGATCGTAGCGCACCCGACCAATCTCTGGAACGTCCACGCTCACATCGCGCTCTGCGAGGAACGAGGGCACGTTGCGAAACCGCACCGACACCACACGGCCCGCCTCCACCTGCG
>JBCBZH010000073.1:0-15810 GCA_039815415.1 Bacteroidota bacterium | reverse complement strand
GGCCTCCCTGGTCGAGAATCCGAACAGTCAGATCGCCGTCGTCGGCCACACCGATGATGTGGGCGAGGCCGATGCCAACCTGGACCTATCGGCCCGACGCGCCCAGACCGTCGTGGCCTACCTCGCCGCACGCGGCGTGGCTCCGGAACGCCTCAAAGCCGTAGGAAAAGGCGAGACTGAACCCCTTGTCAACGACACGACCCCGGAGGCCCGCGCCCAGAATCGCCGGGTGGAGGTCTACATCCTGCCCACGGGCTGACGGTTCCAGTTTCTTACCGCCCCGATGATCTGTAGCCGCGCGTTTTCCGGCGTGACAGGATAGACGCGGGCCCTGCGTACTGATCCTTATCCACGCGTTTCCGCGAATGTATCGGTGAAGGCACTCCGGAGCCCCTCACCGTATCCTGCCCAACCCACAGTTTTTTAGTCCCTTCTGGCCCACCCCGACTCGCGCCCACCACGCCGCGTTCTCGCATCCGCGACTCGAAACGGTCCTCAGATCTTTTCGATTCCATGACGGCAGACCTTGCGCCCCCTGATCTCGTTCAGGAAGCCTCCCCTTCTTCCGACACAAGCGACAGCATTCCTGCTCAGGAACTGGACGCCGATGTCGCACGCCTGCTCGGCATCCTCGGCCATGAAGAGGGCGCCCCCGAGCAATGCGGCGTCATCTACGAGCAGCTCCGCCAGATCGCGCATGCGCACCGGATGCGCTGGATCGGGACGCCCTCGGTATGCACCACCGCTCTGGTCCACGAGGCCTACCTCAAGCTGGCGCGGTCCTCGCTCCGCTTCCGAAGCCGGACGCACTTCATGATGACCTCGTCGCGCGCGATGCGGCAAGTGCTGGTCACCTACGCCGAGGCGCAATGCACGCAGAAACGGGGCGGCGGCAAGAAGCCCCTCCCGCTAGACGAAGCCTCTGGCGTGGTGCTCACGGACGACGAAGCCGAGGAAATCGCTGGGATCGGCGAAGCCTTGCGCCGCCTGGAACGCTACGACGAGCGCGGTGCGCGCGTGGTGGAATGCCGCTTCTTCGCAGGGCTCACAGTCGACGAAACCGCTGAGGTCCTCGGCCTCTCCCCAGCGACCGTGACCCGTAGCTGGCGCTCGGTGCGCTTGTGGCTCTACAACGAGCTGGACGAGGCCTCCAGCGTCTGATGCCTGTCTTTGTTGCCCCACCCTCCACGCTCCGGATGTCTGAAAGGCCCAACCCTGAAGAGGATGAAGCCGAGGCGTTCTTCGACCGTCTCATGCAAGGGCCGCTCCAGCTCCGCGCAGCCGCCGACGGCGCCCAGGACACCTTGGAGCTTCAGAATGCAGCAGGCCTGAACGGCATCGGGCCGTGGACGCTCGGAACCCGCCTGGGGCGTGGCGGCATGAGTCATGTGTACGAGGCCACACGGAACACGCCAACAGGTCCTCAACGAGCGGCCCTCAAAGTGGCCCGACGCGCCAGCTCGAAGGCACGTACGCTGTTCGCACGCGAAGCTGAATTGTTGACTCGTCTCGCCAGCCCGCACGTAGCGAGAGTGCTGGATGCTGGGATCCATACCGACGGGCGGCCCTACCTCGCCCTCGAACCCATCTCAGGACCCACGGTTACGGCGGCAGCACGCCACCGAAGCGTCCGCGAGACCGTGCGCCTCCTCCTTCGTGCCTGCCGGGCCGTCGCCACGCTTCACGACGCAGGCATCATCCACGGCGACCTTAAACCGGAGCACCTCATCGTCCGCGACAACGGCACCGTGACTGTCCTGGATCTCGGCCTCGCCGTTGACTTCGCCAGCCCGCCGCGGGCCACACCGGACTCCACGAAGAGCCTGACGCCCGAGTTCGCTGCGCCGGAGCAGATCCTCGGGGAGCCACTGCACCAGGCGACAGACGTGTATGCCCTCGGGCTGGTGCTCCATGAAGCCCTGTACGGACGCGCCCGGCGCATCCCGTGGGGCCTGGGTGGCAATCCAGCCGCACCAGATCGGGGCTCACGGCCATTGCGTCCACAAGCCTCTGCGAACCCCGCGGAGCAAGCCCTAGATTATGCCCTCGGCCCCATCTTGCAGATGGCGCTCCAGCCCAACCCTCTGCTGCGCTACGCCTCGGCGACGGCGCTGGCAACGGCGCTGACGCGCGCCCTAGCGCCCGTCTCGCCCGGAACAACGCATGCGTGAGGGCTGCGGCCACCTCTGACCGTCCCTGCCCTTCGCCCTCATGAGAGTCAAGCTGACCGTCGTCCACACTGAGCGCGGCGGAGAAGCTCGCACGTACGTCCTCGAGAAGGACCAGATTGTCATGGGTCGTGCGGGGACCTGCGACCTTCCCCTGGAGGACCCGGACCGCGTGGTGAGCAAGCGGCACGCCGAAATCAGAACCGAGGGAGACGTGCTGCGGCTGTTCGATATGGGCAGCAAGAACCACACGTTCGTGAACGGCACCCGCGTCGGGTCTGCGGGCGTGGTCGTGAACGACGGAGACCAGTTTCAGATGGGTCCTTTCGAAGTCACGCTCCACATCGAGAGGGACGTGATGGTGGCTGACGATTTGGACCGGACGGTGTTCGGGGCTGCGTTTGCGAATCCGTTCGCCGAAAGCGCAGAGGCGGTGGCGGCCGCCGTGGGCGAGTTGCGACGGGCCTTCAACACCCTCGACTATGGCCACCGGGCCGATGCTCTTCGTGACGCTCTGCAGGCCGCGATGGGCCCCACATCCGACGCCCGAATGCTGGCCGACCTGATTTCGCCTCCGGCGCCAGAGGCCAACGCACCTTCCATTCCAGGCCCACCTGCCAGCGCGCCCACCGCTGCCCCAGATCCCATATCGGTCCCGTCACCCCCTCCTACCGTCGAAACGCCTGTGCCGCCAGAGCCGCCGTCCGAGGCCTCGCTAGACGAACTGTTTGGCCCTCCGGTTGACGAGCTGGCGGAAGACCCGGCCGCGAGTGGCTTCGACGTACCGCCGGACGACCCGTTTGCGATCCCCTCAGACCTTGCTCCGCCCGCTGTCGCGCCCTTCGAGCCCCCAGACGCTGTGCCACCGGCTCCCGCCAGCTCGTCAGGAGGTACGGACTCGCTGCACCACGCCCTGGCCTCTGTGGTCGCGCGGCTCATCAGCATTCCGGGCAAGTTCCGCCATGAGTTCCTGGGCCACACCGTGATTCACGCGCCCGAGACCGCGTTCCTGTTCGACGCGGATGTGAACGCCTTGCTTCAGCACCTCACCCCAGACGACCCGGCGCTTCAAACCGACCGTCTGCAACTCCTCCGGGATGCGTCGGAAGCCGTCTTGCACCACCACCAGAGCCTCCTCGAAGGCTACCGTGCAGCCGCTCGGGAGGGCGCAGCCGTCCTCGTGGATGGCCTTGACCCCGACAAGATTGGCGATCAGGCCAAAGGGGGCGGCATTCTTCAGGGCGGGAAGGAAAAAGCCATTCTGGATCTCGTCCGGGAGCGCTGCGACATGATGCGCGGCGAGGACTTCGCCGCTGCCGAACGCCGCGTCTACCGTCCTGCCTTTTCGAAGGCATACCTCGACAGCCTCGCGTACGCTCAAGCCTCCTCCACCGACCCTCTGTGATGTCCATGCTCCGACTGGCTCCGATCGTTCTCCTGGCCGTTTTTCTTGCAGGCTGTGGCCTCTTTGGGGGCGGAGCCGTTGTGCTCCCGGGCGGAACCCAACCAGAAGCAGATCCAGAACTCCCCCCCGGCCCAGCCTCGTTGACGCTCGTCGGCCAGAACGACATGAACGCCGGAGGCAACTCCGCGCGGGTCTTCCTCTACCCTCTCGGCAGCGACGGTGCCTTCCTGGCGACGCCCATCCAGGCCTTCTGGGACGACCCAGAGGGCGTGCTCGGCGATGACCTCACCGGAACCGTCCGCGACGCTACCGTTCGGCCAGGCGCCAGCTCGGAACTGGAACAGGTGACGCTGGACGGCGCCCCCTTCCTCGGGATTGCTGCCGACCTGCGGATGCCAGATGGCGATACGTGGCGCGCTGTGTTGCCCGCTTCGCAAGTTCGGGGCCGGACGCTCCGCATTACCGTCACCGAAGGCGGAGTTGTCGTCAGCTCGCAGTAGCGGCTCCCAGGCCGGTCGGGCATGTGTCGGGTGACTGACTCCAGCCCGGTTCCCGGTATTTAGAATGAGGCAGACTGTACTGCCTCAGACCGCCTCTCCTGGTGGCCCTGCCGGAGGTTCCGGCTCCACACCCGCTCCCTAGCCTCTCACCTGTGTCGGACCGCCGCCGAGTCGTCTGGTACGAGGGCATGACCCTCGACCCCCATCACCTCCAACAGTGGGACCGCGCCGTCCGAGCCGAGATCGGGGCCCGCGTCGATGCCGTCGGGCGCTATGGCTGGGGGTTGGCGCACCTGGACATCGACCACGACCGGCTGGCCAATGGCGAGCTGGCGCTGCTCGCGGCGCGGGGCGTCATGCCCGATGGGCTTCCGTTCCAGCTTCCGCAGGACGCGCCCGTCCCGGCCACCCGCGATGTCCGCGACGGGCTCGCGCCGACCGCCGAAACCGTCCGGGTCTACCTCGCCGTTCCGTCGCTTCGGGCGGGCGGTGCAAATGTGCTTCTCGAAGGGGCGGCCGCTCGCCGCGAGACGCGGTATATCGCAGAGGAAGTGGCAGTCCCGGACGAAACGACCGGAGCCGATGAACGCGACGTTCAGATCGGGCGGGTCAATGCGCGGCTGCTCTTCGAGGGCGAACCCCGCGAGGACTATGTCACGCTGCCCATTGCCCAGATCGGACGCGCTGCCGATGGCACATTCGCGGTTCGCCCAGACTTCATTCCGCCCTCGGTTGCTACCAACGCTACTCCTGCGCTCGATGGCGTGGTTCGGGCCACGACCGAGCGGCTGGCAGCTCGAGCGGGCGAGTTCGCCCGACGCTGGCAGGCTGTCCGAGACCAACGCGAGATCTCGCCAGGAGACGTCACCGCTCAGGCCCTCCTGAGCGCCGCCGCCGAGCACACGCCCCGCCTGGATCACCTGCGCCGAACCGAAGCGCACCCCGTCGCCGTGTTTGGCGAGATGGTCGGGCTCGCGGGTCGGCTCTGGGCCGCCGTTCCCGGCACCGGCCCAGCTCCCCACGAGCTGCCCGCCTACGATCACGCCAACCCGACAGAGCCTTTCCGCGAGCTGGCGAGTGCCATCGACCAACTGCTTGGCGGACGGGCGCCGAGACAGAACTACACCCGCGTGCCGCTGGCCCGCCGACGCGCCAACCTGTTCGAGGCCTCTCTCGCCCCCGAGGTGCTCAACGCCCCTCACCTCGTGCTGGCGGTCCGGCGCGATGGCGTCAGCCCGGAGCACCTCCGGCAGGCGCTCCCTCAGTTGCTACGCATCGCTTCGCCGGACACCATCGAGGCCGTCATTCGGTCCGCGACGCTCGCACTGGCGGTACGGGCCGCGGAGACGCCACCCACAGGGCTCCCTGTGGACGCACGCGCAGCTTACTTCATCCCGCGCCGGAGCGGCCCCTTCTGGGACGCCATCCGCGATGCAGGTGCCATGGCCCTCTTCACGCCCACGGAGTTCGCCGACGCCGAGTTCGAACTCCTCGCGCCGACGCCCGGCTGAGTCCCCCTCCCCGCATGGCCGACGACCCACGCCCCGACGACGACACGACGCGGATCTACAAACCGTACGGCAGTCCTCCGCCCGATCCGGGTGAGGCCCCAGACCCGTTCGCGCCGGACCCGACGCCGCGCCCGGACCCATTTGCTGCCGATCCCTTCGCGCCGGATCCGCCAGCAGCACGCCAGCCCGAGGCCCCACGCCAGCCCGCAGCGCCCCGTCAGCCGGATCCGCCTCACCCCGCCCCGCAGACGCCGGACCCATTTGCTGCCGGCCCTGCCGGGAAGGAGCACACGGACCCCTTCCGTCCGTCCATGCCCCCTCCGGCAGCCGCACCGGATCCGTTCGCCCCGGATCCTTTTGCCCCGTCCACGCCAGCCGCTCCACCGACGACGCCCCCACCAGCCGCATCGCCACTCGCCAGCCCGACGGCGCCCGATCCCTTCGCGGCGCCTCCAGCGAGTGCGGCGCCTCCAGCGAGTGCGGCGCCTCCAGCGCCGGATCCCTTCGTGCCGCCGTCCACGCCACCACCAGCCGATCCGTTTCGAGCGCCCCCGTCGTCCGATCCGTTTGCGCCACCGCCAGCGGCGCCCCCACCTCCGGCTCCGCCACCGCCCGCCAGCTCGTCCCCGGATCCCTTTGCGGTACCACCGGCCTCTCCGAAGGAGCCGAGCCCGTTCGACCTGACGGCAGCCGATCCGTTTGCACCGCCCCCCAAGCTTCCAGCGGTCGATCCCGTCCCGCCGCGCGCACCCGACCCCTTCACTGCACCTCCGGTCACTGCGTCCGACGACCCGTTTGCGAACCTCCACGGCCCCTCAATGGGCCCCTCGACTGGACACACGTTTGACTCCGGATTCCACGCGCTTCCGGCAGCGCAGGTGGATGTCAGCCTGCCCGATGTGTTTGGCACCGAGCGCACCCTAGCGGGCGCCTTCACCCCGGTCTTCTCACTCATCCTTCAGATTCGAGCCTCACAGGATCTCGGCGATCCAACCGCTCTTCGCCAGCGCGTGGAAGCCCTCCTGAGCGACTCGGCTCGAACCGCTCGGAATGCCGACCTCAATGATGCGGACATCCAGGAAGCAGAGTTCTGTCTGATCGCTTTCCTGGACGAAGCCATTCTCGGGTCCTCGTGGCCGGGACGCGATGCATGGTCTGCAGAGCCTCTCCAGCTCACCCACTACGACCGATATGACGCGGGCGAGCGCTTCTTCGACCGCTTGAAGGCGCTCCTCGACGAAGGAGGCACCCGCAAAGCTGTGATGGAGGTCTACTACCTCTGCCTCGCACTCGGCTTCAAGGGCCGCTATGCCATTCAGGGCCGCGAGGTCCTGCGGCGGCTCGTGGACGACCTCCATGGTCGCCTGTCTCAGACCTCCGAGGGTCGCGTCGGCGCGCTGGCGCCTCGGGGGCGATCTCGGGAGGTCCCGACAGAAGCCGAGAAAGGCGGACTTCCCTCATGGGCACTCTGGATCGGAGCCGCAGTTCTGGTGGCGCTGATCTACGTCGGCCTCAGCCTCTCGCTCAACAGCGTCGCCACCGAAACAGCCGATGACCTGCGTACGATTCCCACCACCGCCAGCCCGTAGCCCCATGTCGGCCTGAACCGGATGCCCGGTCTGTGATGCGCAGGGATTTCCTCACGCGTCACACATCACGACTCACACCTCATGTCGCCTCGCAAGATTCTCATTGCCACCCTCGCCGCTGTCGGCATCCCGGCCTCCTTTATCGGAGCCCTGCGCTATGGCATCCCGATGACGACGCTCTTGCTGATCGTGATCGGGCTGCTGGTGGCTGCCGTGGGTGCCCTTGCGGTGTCTGCGATGAAAGCCCGGCGCTCAGGAGGCAACATCGAGGATGCTCTGAAGGCCCAGGCGGACCGGGAGGCGGCCTCCTACACGCCCGACAAGAAGGCCGAGATCAAGCGGATGCAGGAGTCGTTCGACAAAGCCATTGCGCAGCTCAAAGCCTCCAGCCTGGGAGGCACGGGATGGTTCGGGCGAGGCAAGAAGGCCCTCAACGCGCTGCCGTGGTACGTCTTCGTCGGGCCACCGGGTACGGGCAAAACAACGGCCATCCTGCAAAGTGGCCTTCGCTTTCCCGGTGGGGCCGAACGGATCCGAGGCGTCGGCGGCACACGCAACTGCGACTGGTTCTTCTCGGACGAGGCCATTCTGCTGGACACGGCCGGGCGCTACACGTCCGAAGATGAAGACCACCAAGAGTGGAATGCCTTCCTCGATGCCCTCCGCGAGAGCCGGCCGGATCGCCCCATCAACGGCGTGCTGGTGGGCATCGGGTCGCAAGACCTCCTTGGCGACGAGCGGGAGTTGGAGGAGCACGCCGAGAACGTCCGCCGCCGCGTGGACGAACTGGTAGAGCGGCTGGGGCTGCGCCTGCCGGTTTACCTCGTCGTGACCAAGAGCGACCTCGTGCCAGGCTTCGTCGAGTTCTTTGGCGAGTTGGACCGGGAGGCCCGCGAGCAGGTCTGGGGCGCCACTGTAGAACCGTACTCCACCGCCGACCCTGCCGAGGTGGTCGAGCGCGAGTTCGACACGCTGCTGGATGCCCTTCGCCCCCACCGGAATGCCCGTCTATCGCGCAACCTCCGCCGCGAGGAACGCCAGCGCGTGTATGACTTCCCACTCGAGTTTGGCGCCCTGCGGGACCGGCTGGCGACGTTCTCCGCCATCGTGTTCGCTCCCAGCCCGTTGGCCGATGGCCCGCTGTTCCGGGGCTTCTACTTTACGAGCGGCACGCAGGAGGGCGCCCCCATCGACCGCGTCATCGGCGCGCTGGCGTCGCAGTTCGGGCTGGCGACGCCTCCGCCGCCGCGTCCACCGGAGGAGCCGAAGAGCTACTTCCTGAAGGATGTCTTTACGGACGTCGTCTTCCCGGACCGTTATGTCGCCAAGCGAACTCAACGGGCCTCAGGAGCGGCCTGGCGCGCGCTCACGCGAACCGGCCTGACAGCACTCGGTGTGGGCGCGTTGGCGGCACTCCTACTCGGGTTCGCGGCCGCACGAAGCAGCCTCATGCTTCGCAGCGTGGTGGACAAGGCTGAGGATGCCTCGCAAGTAACGTTCAGCGCCGATGGTGCACGCTACGCCGACATCAACCGCCTCGAGGGGTTCAGGGCGGAGGTGGAGCGACTGGGCGAAGCGCGCCCGGTTGGGAAGGCGCTGCTGCTGGGCCTGGACCGGAGTGCCTCCGTCCGCGAGCCCGCTCAGCGTCTCTACTACGGGATGACTCGTGACCTCGTCAATGTCTACGCCATGCGGCGGCTCCGGGCCTCCCTGGAGCGCTCGCGCCGCTTCAACGAGCCGGACACTCTCGACACACCAGGCGAGACCCTCGCGGCCCGGCAGGCCGCTCGCCGTGTAGACATCGAGAACGACCTGGAGGCCTACCTCCTGCTGACCTCTCACGCAGACTCGCTCCAGAACAGCGAATACCTCCGCGACGCGCTCAAAACACGCCTGGCCGAGCTGGCGCCGCGTGGTGCCCTCGGCGACGAAGCGGAGGACCGTGAGGAGATGATCGGGCTGCTGACCCGCCAGACCGATGCTTATGTGGACGGGCTGGCGTCTGGTCTAGCAGAACCTTTCGAGGCAGATCGCTCGCTCATCAATGCAGCGATCTCGGTGATCGACGTCGCACCGACGTTGGATGGGCTCTACTCCCGCATCCAACGCGAAGCGCTCGCCCGGCTCCCTCCCCTGGGCCTGCCCGATGCTGTTCCCGAGGAACACCTCGGGCTCTTTGCCCCGGCCGGTCAGGTTCCGGGGTTTTTTACTCGGGATGGCTGGGATCGCGTCGTGAAGCGACGCTTCCAGCAAGCCGCCAACGATCCGGCCAGTGAGTACTGGGTGCTCGGTCGTAGCTCGGGCGATCTCCCTACAGAGCTGCAGAACCCGGATGAGGTCTATGATGCTCTGATGCGCCGCTACCAGCGGGAGTACGTCGAGTCGTGGACGCGCTTCCTCCATTCGGTGACCTACAAGAAGGCCACAGGTATCGAGTCTGAGCAACGCCTTGCCATTCTGGGCTCGGCTACCGACTCCCCCATCGGATGGCTCCTGGCTGTTGTCACGGAACAGACCACTCTCCCGCCTGAAGACATCGCCCCCCGCACCCAAGGCTTTCTGGACCGAGCGGCAGACGCGGTCGGGCTGGGGGGAGACGACGAAGAGGCGGACTCTGTAGCTGTCGCGGATCCCATTGGCGAAGCCTTCGCGGGCATTCACCGCCTGAACGCATCTGGGCTACCCGCAGGGGAGGCCAACGAGGGCCTGTACGCTGCCCTGGAGGCACTCGCACAGTTCGGTCGCCGTATCGTCTCGGCCGCCGGAGACCCTGGCATGGCCGCGGACTTGCTGGCCGTCACCAAAGACGAGGTAGAGCAAGGCACGCGCGGCATGGACCGCCAGACCCGCGAGAATCTGTTCTTCTCGCCTCTAGACATTTCTCAGCAAGTCGCCGTCACGGCCGCGACGGAGGCCGCCGCCAGCGCGTCCGAAGAAGCCGCCCAGGAGGCTCTTGAGGAAGCCAAAGACGCCTACGCAGACAAGATCGCCGGACGCTATCCCTTCGCCCCCAACAGCTCGAGGGATGCCGCTCTGGATGACGTCCGCTCGTTCTTCGACCCCAACGGTGGCGATCTGGTCGCACTCGAAGAATCGCTCGGCGACGGCGGCTCGCCAGCGCTCCGGGCCGCCATTGAGCAGGGGAAGAAGATCGGACGCGGCCTGTTCGGAAGCGGGGACCTCACGTTCCGCATCCGGCCAGACTTGCCCACGTACTCGTCCCAGGCGGCTCAGCGCGAGCTGGCGGTGGACGCCGTTGCGGTGGGCGTGCACGGAACCAACAGCGTGTATCGCCTTGGCAGCACGAGATGGAGCGACCTGCGCTGGCCTGGGCCACCCGGTGCGTATGTCACCATCCAGCGCCAGGGCGGCCCGCTGACGCGCGAGTATGAGGGCGATTGGGCCGTCTTCAGGCTGATGCAGAATGCCACCATCCGCTCGCGCGGTGGCACCCTCTACGACGTCCGCTGGAGCTTCCGGGAAGGGCCGCACACCGTCACGGCCCAGTACGAGATGCGGACCACCTCAGAGGATTCTCCGCTCGCCAACCCGCGGGCGTTCTTCCAGTTCTCGCTGCCGCGCTCCGCGAATTGATGCCTGCCGCTCTCGCCAGCTCGAACAGCCGAGGCGCTCCCAGCGCCCTCGCCTGTGCGTGCACCGAGGGAGTCGTATGAGTGCCCCCGTCCTCTTCGGGAAGCTCCCGGCTCGCGCCGACTTCGTCCTGCGAGGCGGTGCCAGTCCGGCACTCGATGCCCTGGACACGCTGGCTCAGAACGCACTTCGTGCGGGCCTCACCACCAAGACGGGCCCGCTCTACCGCATGGTGTTCGTGCCTCCGAGCGGCCCACAGGCCCTCGCCGGAGCCATCCAGCTAAGCCGAGACCGAGTAGGCCGCGCCTATCCCCTGTTCGCTGGGCAACCCATTTCGCGCCCCCGGCTCGATCCCGACGCTGCCGCCTCGTGGCCCCTCCGCTGGCGCCCTGTACTTGGTGCGGCTGCTCGACTTATCGAGGTCGCTGTGCAAGACGCGCCGCTCTCTGATGTGGACGCCCGCCTGACAGCTCTGCCTTCTCTGGCCCCTCTCATTGGGCGATCTCCAGAGATCGACTACCACATCACCACCCTTTCCGTGCTGCCCATCAGCGAGCTGGTGAACCGGATCTGGGGTGAGGACGATCCGATGCGCCTCGGGCTGGTGGTGCAGCGCCTCCGGGACGCGGCGCACGCCACCATTCCCTACGGCGTTCGCTTTCCGCTGCCGCCCTCAGAATCCGACTTCGGAACCAGCGACGCCGTGGCCTTCTGGCTGGCGGTGTGCTGGCACCTCTTGCCGACGCCCCCAACGCCCCCCTCGCTGTTCTGGACCGAAGGCGCTCCCGGCGCACTGGTGGTGTTCGTCTCAGGCCTCTCGCCCGCGGCCTTCCGGCCGCTTCTCACAGGCACCAGCTTGCCAGATCGAATCGCCGCTGTGGACGCAGGATCTCCTGGCACGGCACGGCGGATCTATGGCGCTCTTCCGGCGCGCTTTCGGGAGTTTCTGGAGTCCCCATCGACATCCGTGACCGACCTTCTGGGACACCTTCACGCCCTCCGATAGTGCCTCTCTATGGCTGACGACACCTCCCCGAGCGACGCCCCAGAGGCAGAATCCAGCGACGCGACAGCGGCTGACGACGCTCCAGCCGCCTTCTCCACCCCGCGCCTCGAGTCGATCCGCACCCCCGTTCCTGGCGATGCGCCTGCGGGAATCGATATGAAGTACGAGGATCTGTTCCAGACCCTCAAAGCAGAAGTGGACCGGCTTGGAGCCGCGACCGGTGACGTGGACTTCAACAAGATCGTGGACCTCTCTACCGAGATCCTCCACGAGCACTCGAAGGACATTTCCGTAGCGAGCTACTTGATTCTCGGGCTGACGCGAACAGCCGGATATGGAGGCATCGCCGAAGGCATTGCTGCTGTACGGTCGGTGACCGAAGGGTTCTGGGAGGATGCGTTTCCGCCACTTCGCCGAATCCGAGGTCGGCAAGCCGCTCTCCAGTTCGTCGCCGAACGTACCAGCGCGTGGATCCAAGACAACAAGGCTGAGCCTGGAGACCGCGACGCGCTCATGCATGCGCAAACCGAAGCTGAGGCCCTCCAGGCCTTCGTAACGGAGTCGATGGGCGAGAATGCTCCCGCCTTCAGCGGACTCGTCCGCGAACTGCGAGAGCAGGTGCGACGCCTCCCGAAGCCCAAGCCTCCCAAAGAAGACCCGCCCCCAGCCAAGGACCCAGAGCCCAGCGCGGCCAGCAACGGAGATACCGCCGATGCGGCTCCCCCGACTCCCGCCAAGCCTGCCGCTCCGCC
This sequence comes from Bacteroidota bacterium, assembly GCA_039815415.1. GTDB lineage: Bacteria > Bacteroidota > Rhodothermia > Rhodothermales > Rubricoccaceae > JBCBZH01. Next base: position 3,288 of record JBCBZH010000073.1, on the reverse strand, counting down.
TGCGGCGTCGAGTGGTGGAGATGCCTCATTCAGCACGCCCTCTGAGGCTGAGAGCGTGGTGTTGAAGGTGGCGACGTTTCTGCAGGAGCAGGATCCGTACAACGCGACCGCGTTCGAGTTGCGCCGCGCGGTTCGGTGGAACACCATCACCACCCCCCCTCCAACCGGAGTGATTCCGCCGCCGCCCTCTCACCGCCGCGACGCACTGGCAGGCATGGTCGCTGCTTCAAATCACCCGCTCCTGGTCACGCAGGGAGAGGGCAGCTTCCCATCGCCGCCCTACCATTTCTGGCTCGACCTCCAGCGGTTTCTGGCCACATCTCTTCGCGCCATCGGCCCCCCCGCCGCTGTTGCCCTCGCGGTCGTGGAATCCACCACGGCAGCCCTTGTGAAGCGCCTGCCGTCGCTCCCCACACTCACGTTCCAGGATGGAACCGCCTTCGCCGACTCGCTGACCATCGCCTGGCTGGACGAGCTGACGGCGTCTGACGGCGATGGTGGAGGCAGCGGAACGAGCGAAGCCAGTGAAGCCGCGATCAAGGAGGCTCGGGAGCAAGCCGCTAGTGGCGACGTCCCTGGAGCCGTGGCCGCGCTGATGGCCGACGCGGGCGCCCCCCGAGACCGCTTCGAGCGGACCGTCATCGCCGCCGAGCTGTGCCTTGGAGCCGGTCGATCCGACGTGGCCCTCGGCCTCCTGGAAACCGCAGACCGAGCGATTCAGACGCACCACCTCGACGTGTGGGACCCGAATACAGCTAGCAAGGCCCTTCGGCTGATCCACACCTGCTGTACGCAACTGGTGCCCACAGCCAGCAGCCCGGAGCGAGCCGCTGAGCTTCGCCAGCGGGCCACCGACACGTTCAACCGGCTGTCCCGCCTAGACCCAGCTCACGCCATGCGCAGCACGCCCGCGCCAAAGAAGTAGCGACCCGAGGCGGAGGCCTGAACGCGGCGGATTCGCCAGCTCGAGACCGTGCGCTTGGAGAGTATGAGCGCCCTCAACCGAGACGGGCTCGCCAGCTCGAGACCTCACAGCCATCGAGCTGGCGAGATCGAGCCGATGCCCGCTGAGCTTGGCTTTGAATCAACGAGCTGGCGAAAAAACGCATCGCTCCCAGATGTGCATGACGGGGTTTCCAGGGGTTTCCGGTAACACACACTAGAGCACCTCTTTGCACCCCACGACCTTCCCCTGAGATGGCCCAGAGCTTCCAGCACGAAAAACCGCCCGCCCGGATCAACCTGTTCCTCGAAGTCGCCAAGGGCGACGCGAAAGAGAAAGTCGAGCTTCCCATGCGAATGCTCGTCATGGGAGACTTCACCGGGCGGGAAGATGGCACGCCGCTCGAAGAGCGTGAGGTCATCAACCTCAACAAGGACAACTTCGAGGATGTCCTCCGGTCCCAGGAGATCAGCATCAAGACCAACGTCAGCAACACGCTGACGGGAGACGGTGACCTCCCGGTAGAGCTGAAGATTGACTCCATGAAGTCCTTCGACCCCGAGGTCGTCGCTAAGCAGGTCCCAGAGATCGCCAAGCTGCTCGCAACGCGCAACCTGCTCCAGGACCTTCGCAACCGCCTCATCTCCGCGGCCGACTTCCGCAAGCAGATCGAGTCCGTCATCAAGGACGACGCCGCTCGGGAGCAACTCCTCGCAGAGCTCGACAAGGTCGTCGAGAGCGAGGCGCCTGCCGATGATGCCGGCGAGGACGCCTGATCACCCCACCGTTCGTTTTTCACCCCTGAAACCCCTGTATTCCAATGGCCGAGGGACAACAAGAGACTGCCGGCGCTGGAGCCGAAACTGTAGAAGCCGAAGGGTCGATTCTCGACTCCATCCTTTCCAAAGTTGATGTCGCCCCCCCGAGCGGGTCTGTGAGCGTCGATGCCTTCACCGATGCCGAGGCGATCGCCTCGGAAGATCGAGGGGCCATGATGTCTGCCGCCATCCGCGTCTTCATCGACGCCGTGGCCGACACCCCGGTCGACCGGATCGACAAATTCCTGGTCGATGGTCTCGTGGCTGAGCTGGACACCAAGATCAGCGAACAGCTCGACCAGATCATGCACAACGAGGAGGTGCAGAAGATTGAATCCGCGTGGCGCGGCCTGAAGTTCCTCGTGGACCGCACCAACTTCCGGAAGAACGTCAAGGTCGAGCTGCTGAACGTGTCCAAGGACACGCTGCGCGAGAGCTTTGAGGACTCCCCTGAGCTGATCCAGAGCGCGCTCTACCGTCACGTCTACACCAACGCCTACGACCAGCCCGGTGGCGACCCCTACTCCGCCATCGTCTCGAACTACGAGTTCGATTCGTCCCCGCAGGACATCGCCCTGCTGCAGAACGTGTCGAAGGTGGCCGCCAGCTCGCACTGCCCGTTCATCGGGTCCGTCGGGCCGAAGTTCTTCGGCAAGGACTCCATGGAGGAGTGGAAGAAGATCCCCGATCTCTCGGCCTACATGGAAGTGGCGGACTACACCAAGTGGAACGCCCTGCGCGACTCGGAGGACGCTCGGTACCTCGGCCTCACCTTCCCGCGCTTCCTGACCCGTCTCCCTTACGGCCCGGACACGGTCCCGGTGAAGTCCTTCAACTACCAGGAAAACGTCGTCGGAGACGATCACGACAAGTACCTCTGGGGCAACGCCTCGTTCGCATTCGCGAGCAACATGGTCCGTGCCTTCCAGCAAGACGGGTGGAGCGTTCAGATCCGAGGCCCGCAGGCCGGCGGAAAGGTCGATGACCTCCCCGTTCACCTCTACGACGTTGGCAAAGGCAAGCAGGCCAAAATTCCTACTGAGGTGCCCATCTCGGAGACCCTCGAATTCGAGGCCGCCAACCTCGGGTTTATGCCGCTGTCGCACTACCAGGGCCGAGACTTCGCCTGCTTCTTCTCCGCCAACTCGACGCAGCGCCCGAAGCTCTACGACGACCCTGCCGCAACGGCAAACAGCCGAATCAACTCGCGCCTGCCGTACATCTTCCTCGCGTCTCGCATCGCGCACTACCTCAAGGTGATCCAGCGCGAGAACATTGGAGCCACGAAGGATGCCACGCAGATCGAAGGCGAGCTGAACGCCTGGTTGAAGGGCCTCGTCACCGAGATGAAGAACCCCTCGGCCTCCATCAGCGCGAAGTATCCGCTGAAAGCGGCTGAGGTCACGGTCTCCGAAATCGAGGAGAACCCCGGATTCTTCCGGGTCCAGACGGCTATCCAACCTCACTTCCAGATCGAGGGGATGGACATCAGCCACTCGCTCGTCGGCAAGATGCCGAAGAAGTAAG
>JBCBZH010000374.1:0-2957 GCA_039815415.1 Bacteroidota bacterium | reverse complement strand
GGCGCAGGGAAGTCGGCTGGTGGCGGTTCACGTCATCGAGCCGATCGACATTCCGCCTCCCTACGGGCTGGCGGTGGCCGGATTCAACCCAGCTGAACTGAAAGACCGGGTTCGACAGACCGTGGAGCGGTGGGTGTCCTCCCACGCGGAAGGCCCTGTCCCCATCGAGGTGGACATCCGGGAAGGCAGCGCGCTGGTCCAGATTGTCGACGCCGCCGAGGCGCATGGCGCCAGCCTGATTGTGCAGTCCAGCCACGGACGCCGAGGGTTGAGCCGATGGCTTCTCGGAAGCGTGGCCGAAGCCGTCGCGCGCCGCGCGCCTTGTCCGACCCTCACGTTGCGTGTGGGCGCCCGAGGCCTCACGCGGTCCGAGACCGAGACGCTACCGGTGCCCAAGAGCGACTGGGCCGAGTTGTTTGATGTGTTGTCCGAGCGGATCGCCAGTACGCCGCACGCGGTCTCTGTAGAGGTGCTCTCCCCAGAGGCCGAGGGGCTCGTGTACGACTCCGTTCGCATGCTGGGAGTGACCTACGATCCCAACGATGACGCCATCGGAGTGATGACCGAGAGCGGAGAACACAACATCGCGCACCCCTTTGCCATCCGCTCCACAATTGGGGGATGGGCTCTGGACGCGGCCCGTGACGCGTCCGCGCGAGGCCCGTGGGCGCTAGAGGTGGTCCGGGACGATGGAATGCGCGAACGGGTTACGTTCTGGGAGACGGCAACTCAAGACGATCCGTCCTGATCTATCGCCTACCTTGGCGGCTCGGTTGTACCGCCAGCTCGTTTCGTGCCCCACACTCTCCAGTCCCCTCATCTCGCAGCGACGCTAGCCGATCTGGCACTCCGCGAGCTGACGCAGGCAGCCTTCGGTGCTGCTGATGTTACAGGGAATACCGAAGCGACCATCATTGCAGAGGCCCTGGGCGCCCCCACGGCTGTGCTGGCCTTCACCGACACCGATCCGCGTGCTCTGTATGCCAGCATGGCCTCGGGCTGGGAGCCTCCAGATGAATCCATCCCCATCGCTGGGGTTCTGGCGGAGTCGCTCGAGATCACAACGTGTCTGCCTCTCGATCCTGTCCCGGCAGAAATAGCGGCAGCGGGGGTCCGCAGCGGGCTGGTGGTGCGGATCGGACAGGATGAGCGGCCCTTTGCCCTCCTCACGGTGTTGGCGACCGAAGAGCGCACCTTCACATCGGAGGAACGTGCGTTTCTCCGCGCAGCCGCCAGCGCGATCCATGCCCGGTTTGCCCTGGACGACACGCGCCGCGCCCTCGTAGAGAGCCAGGCCCGCGCCCATGCGGTGTTCGAAACCACCGTGGACGGCGTCATCACGATTGATGCTCGCGGGCACATCGAGAGCTTCAACACCGGAGCCGAGCACATCTTCGAGTTCACAGAAGACGAGGTGGTCGGGCGTAACGTGAGCATGCTCATGCCGGAGCCATATCACTCCGAGCACGACGGCTACATGGAGACCTACCACGAGACCGGCGAGCGCCGCATCATCGGAATCGGTCGCGAAGTGGTCGGGCGCCGCAAGTCCGGTGCGACGTTTCCGATGGACCTCGCCGTGAGCGAAGTGATGTTGCCGGACGGCGGCCGCATCTACACGGGGTTGATCCGCGACATCTCGGAGCGCCGCGTGCTGGAGCGCGAGGTGCTCCGCATCGCCGAAGCCGAGCGCCGCCGCATCGGGCAGGATCTCCACGATGGGCTGGGGCAGCAGCTGACGGCCATCGGCCTGTTCTTGCGAGGGCTAGAGCGCAAGCTCGACCAAGAGGGCTCAGCCGCGACTCCAGAGGCCCACCGCCTCATCGGGCTGGTGGATGAGGCCGATGCTCAGGCGCGATCCCTGGCTCGGTCGCTGGTGCCGGTGGAGCTGGAGCGCAACGGGCTGGAGGCTGCTCTAGGGCGCCTCGCGGAGCGGGCCGCTACGCTCTATGCGGTCTCGGTAGAGGCCGAAACGACGGGGTCGGGGCCAGCGGAGGCCTCCGCACTGACCGCTGACGCCGCCTCGAACCTGTTCTGGATTGCACAGGAAGCCCTCTCGAATGCAGCCCAGCACGGGCAGGCCTCTCAGATCACCGTCCGGCTGGTCCGAGGAACGGACCAACTCCGGTTGCGCGTGGAGGACGATGGCATTGGAGTGGACACATCGCTTCGGCGTGGTGGGACGCTCGAGGCGCCCCGTGAAGACTCTGGAATGCGCCACCGCCGTGAGGATCAGCGCGGGATGGGACTCCGAATCATGCATCACCGAGCGCATCTTGCTGGTGGCTCGCTCGAGATCCGGCCTGGCGCTGGAGGCGGGACCGTGGTGACCTGCACGGTTCCTCTTCGGGGGCCGGGCTTCCGGGGTGCCTAAGTTTCACGTCCAGCGCGTTCTCTTTCAGAAGCGGTCGTCGCTTCCCAACACCGTCTCATCATGACTCGCATTCTGCTCGTTGACGATCATCCGCTACTCCGCCAGGGCATCGCTCAGATTCTGGAGGCCGAGCCGGACCTGGAGGTTGCGGGGCAGGCGAGCGACGCCGAGGAGGCCCTCAGCCTCTTCGATAGCATCGCGCCGGACCTTGTGGTGACGGACATCTCGCTGCCGGGCATGAATGGCCTCGAGCTGCTGAAGAACCTGCTCACGCTTCACCCGGAGCTGCCGGTGCTCGTCGTCTCGCGCCACGATGAGGAGCTGTACGCCGAGCGGGCCGTTCGCGCGGGCGCGCGCGGCTACGTGTCCAAACTGGCTGCCGGGGACGAGCTGGTGATCGCCATCCGACGGGTGCTTCGGGGCGGCATTCACCTCTCGGAGGACCTGAAAGACCGGATGCTCTTCGGCGCGGCATCGGGGGTAAAGGATGCCACGCAGACGCCGCTGGAGGTGCTGAGTGACCGCGAGCTGGAGGTCTTTGAGATGACCGGGCGGGGGATCCCTACCCGTGAGATCTCGGAGC
>JBCBZH010000152.1:0-10386 GCA_039815415.1 Bacteroidota bacterium | reverse complement strand
TGGTGGGCGAGAGGGCGCCGATGGGCGTGCCGTTGTAGCGGATCAGCAGCACATCCGTCCACGCATACGCCGCGCCGGGCTCAAGCTGGACCGGGCGAGGGGCGAGGCGCCGCAGGGCTTCCGCCATCCGGCCCCGGTCGAGCTGGACCGGCGCGAAGGTGACATCGTGGCCGCGCACACGGCGTAGAGCAAGCAGGCTCAGCAGGCCGCGCCATTCGGTCGTGATCTGCTCTTGCAGCGGGTGCCGCGAGTTCGGCGCGACGGCGCTCTGAACGGTCAGCGGGCGCGCCCACGGGTCGGGCACCGAGGAGATGCCGCGTTCCTTCGCCTGCTGATCGACGACGATGCCGTTGGCGATCTGCGCCAGCACGCGGCGCTCGTTGTTCTGCCAGTGGCCGGGATCGGTCGGCTCCTGGACGTTGGCCGACTCGACGAGCGGCGGAAGGAACAGATGGCTGAGGCGGTCTTGCACAGTGGGGCGGGGAAGCCGGAGAGGGGCCGGGCGGGACGGGTCTACGCGCTGACGGGTACGTGGCGGTTCTGGTACTGATCCAGGAGGACGGAACCAGGCATCAGCATAGTGGTGACCTGCGAGGCGGAGAGGCGGTGTGTGGGCGTCGGGGAACGACCCATCGTTCGGAGGTGATGCAGTAGGGTACGTCGCCAGGCTCGCCAACGGAGCTTTCCGGTTCCGAGCTGAATGTCTCGGAAGCTGTCCACAAACTGGGTGCGGAGCCAGTCGCGCAACAGGGCTTTGTAGGTGCTCCGGCCCTCATCTGGATTGGCATACCGACCCGCACACTCGTTTCGGACGACGATCCCGTTGAACTGGAGCGCGTTGCGACGGTAGAAGGTTTGAATCAGGATCTGCTGGATCTGGCAGGAGGCCCACCAGTGCACCTCATCGAACCGGGTCTGGTAGGGCACAATGAGGTTGTCCTCCACGACGTCGTGGTGCAGGCCCATCACCTGCTCGTCGTTGAGGCGGAACGGTTGCACAGCGAACGGCAGAGCGGTGTCGGTTGTCTTGGGGACCACGGGGACACCAACTGCTGGAGAGTGGGTCAGGAGCTCGTCTTCAAGCTCTTGCCAGCCCCCTTGCTCGAACTCGACGTCATCGTCGCTGTAGATGTAGTAGCGATACAGGCCGCGCGCACGGGCTTCGTCAAGAAGGCGGTTTCGACCCTCGGCCCACGTCGAGTTCGGGAAGAAGATGGCTCCGTCCGTGTCGAGAGGCTCGTCGTAGGTCAGGAACAGTGCATCGGCTCGGGGACGGTCCGCCAGATGCAGAAACGTGGACACCAGCTCGCGCTGTCCCTGGACGAGGTAGATGAACGTGTTCTCAAACATGACCCGGCGGAATGCCGTCGGAGAGGAGCGTTCAGGGGGCTATGCGCTGGCGGAGGCTTCGGGCACCAGCCCGTAGGTGTCTTCCGCGAAGCGGTTGGCCGCATCGTAGAAGAGGGTGGCGTACTTGGCGCCTGGCGGGAGGCGGTCACTCAGCTCGATGGGCGCATCGAGGAGGTTGCGGAAGTGGTTGAAGTCGCGCTCCTGCGACGGGCCGTGCAGGAACGTGCCGATGGCGGAGAGATCCCGGGCGTGGCCGATGAAGCCGCCCTGGCCGAACAGACGCTCCCGCCGTACCAGCTTGACCGGTCCGTCGGTGCCTTCGTCCATCGAGACGATCCAACGGAGGAAGCGCATCGAGTAATCCCGCAAGGCAGTGAGGACGGCTTTCTGCTCGGGCTGGCGAGGGTCCTTTGTCGGGTCCTTGCGGGAGCGCTTGGGGTCGAAGTGGTCGCCATGCCAGGCGGCGCGGACCTCCTTCGGGTTCTGCTCCAGAACGGGATAGCCGTAGTCGATGAGCGCGTAGGCGAACGTCGTCATGGCAACGAGGCGTCGCTTCAGCTCGGCCGCGCGGCCCGAGACCTTCCCCAACTCTCGAGTCACGGGCAACTCATTCCAGCTCAGGTCCTGGCCTCGGCGTCCCGCAATGTGGTAGCGGTCGGTGGCAACGTCGCCAACGGACTGGTGGAAGAAATCCGTCGTCGCCAGCGCGCTCACCAGCTCGACGTAGTGCGGGCGGTTCTCTTGTTGCGAAGAGCCTGCGCTGAAGTCACCGACGGATTGGGCGAGCGAGTCGCCCGCGAGGTAGAGCTGGTCGAAGGCGAGGTCCTTCTCGGAGTAAAACCGGAGCGCCGCGCGTGTGGCGATGGGGAAGTCTCGCGAGGACACGAAGAGGCGCCCATCGGTCGGGGCTTCGCTGGCATCGACTGAGAAGTAAGGGAGGACCAGCACTCCGCCGAGCGTGATCTTGCTCGTCTGGTCATCGATGCGCGCGCGCGGGTGGAACTTGAGCATGTCCGGCGCGCCAAGCGTGGGGACGCCGGCGGCGCCGGTGCCGCCGAAGATGGACCCGGCCAGAAACACGCGAATCTCGTTCTCGCGTTGCGCCGCGTCCACATCGGCCCAGAATGATTTCCACGGCTCTCGGTGTTCGGGGGGCTCGGCCATCACCACCGCCCCGATGGCCGGGTGGCCCCGGAAGCCCTCGTTCAGGTTCTCCGCCAGCTCGCCGCGCGAAAACAGCACGTTGACGAGGTCATAGAGGCCGGGGTCGGACTCCTTGAAGTTGGCGTGGTTGATGTAGCTCGCGAGCGTCGTGTCGCCCGACTCGAAGATGCTCCAGACCAGGGGCTCGGGGGCACGGATCTCCGTCTTGAAGAGCGGAATGTCGAGGTCGGCGCTGCCTCGGAGAAGCTGCCGCGTGGACTGGTAGCGAGTGAGCAGCTCTTTGGTCCGGCTCAGGTTGCCATTGCCCTCGTCCGGGTCAATCAGGAAGAGCGTCAGGGACTCCGGGCCGTAGCCTGCGGCGCAGGTGTGAAGCAGGGCCTCGGCCACGCGTGCTCCCGTTCCACCGATCCCGATGTAGTAGTTGGTTGCCATTCAGTCGCTGATTCGTGATGCGTGATGCGTGCGGGTGCTGGAGGGAGACCTCACACATCGCGAATCACGCATCACTTTCCGATGGGAAGGTACTGGACGGTGCGCGGCGAGAGGAAGAACGTGGATCCCCAGAAGAGCAGCCAGGTCAGCGCCGAGAGTGCGCCGTAGAACGTGGCGTACTGGAGACCGGTGAATGTCTCATCGCTGAACAGAACCAGCAGGACGACCAGTAGGGCCACCGACAGCGCCAGCGCTGTCAACAGCAGCACGCGCCAGAGTCGCTTGACACTCTGGAGGTTGCCGACGGTGTTGGGCCGGGAGCCTACGAAGTACCAGTAGGCCGTCAGCGCGAAGCCGCCGATTGCTGCCACGCTCAGCACAATCCGGTACAGACGCACGAAGTCCTCGACCGTCGCCACCGTCAGCGCGACCGATGTGCTCAGGCTGTTGCCCAGCACCAGCGCGAGGAGCGCCCACAGCAGCCCGGCAATGACAAACGTGACGAGGTAGTTGAGAGGAGCGCTTCGCATGAGGGAGAGGGGGCAAACAGAGGTGGGCTACGCCAGCGAGCGGATGGGGGTTACGAACGGGTCCATCTCGGCAATTCGAGCTGGCGGTGGGTGAGGGGCAGTAGGAAGACCGAGGGCGTTCCCCAAAGCTCGCCTTTTTCAGTCATTCGGAGCAGGCCGCGGAGCCTGTGGCGAGCTGGCGAGTGTTCGTCGATGCGCTACCGGCGTGTCACATCCACCACGAACTGAGCTACCACGGCCGGGCGGGCCGATGCAGACGCTTGCGCCAGATCGCCGACGAACTTGGTCAGGTTGAGCGTCTTGTTCGGGTCTATCTCGGCCGTGGGCGAGCTGGTGGAGAGTGCCTCCACCCACGCCGGAGCCGCCAGCCCGCCGATGTCGCCCGCTCGAAGCCGCGCGAGGTACGTGAGGGCGGCGTCCTCGCCCGTGGGCTCGAGCTGGAGCGTGAGGCGGAGCGTGTCGCCGCTCGCGCTCATGTCTGTGATGCGCAGATCGTCCGTGGCGGTGCTGTCGCCATCGACGCCACGCGTCTTGCGAAACACGTCCAGCGCAAGACGATCCGGGTTGAGCGCCGGGGCCGCCTCGTCGAAGGTCAGAATGACGGTCTCGTCCAGCGTGCCGCCCTCGGCGTCGTTGATGAGGTCAAACGCGAAGTGGTCGGGCTGAGAGGACGTACGCCGGTTAATGCCACGCGAGTCTCGGGTCTTGTCCAATTCGATGGAGAACCGCTCCACCATTGGGGCACCGAGCAGCAACACCGGAGCCTCCGACGCCGCAGACTGGGCCTTGAGCGCATCCGCAAGACGGCGCAGACAGGCGCCCTCGCCAAACATCAGCGCGTAGAACGGGCGGAAGGTCTCCGGGTCCGAGGTGGAGGCGTACGTGTAGGAGCCGCCCGGCGCATCGAACACGGTGCCATCGAACGGACTCTGAACCGCGACGATGCCCGCCGCCAGCCCGCGCTGGAACACCTGCGTTTTTACCTGCTGCACGATGGCATTGATGTCGCCGTCTTCCTGAAAGAGATCGGTCACCACCACAGCCACGCGATCCGCCTCGAGGCGGTCGATGACGGCATCGATGTTGGTAGTCATGAAGATGCCACGCTCGCGGTAGAAGCCGGGCGTACGCGCCTCACGGAACTCCTCGCGGGTGATTTCGCGAACCGTCTCGCCGAACTTGTGGAACGCTACGCTGTCATCTGCCCAGGCTCCAGAAATGGCGGACTCGAGGTTGTCCAGCACCTCGATGTAGGCGCTGCCGGGTGTGGCCGCGTACCCGGCCATCGAGCTGGTGGCGTCGAGGTAGAGGTCTGCCCGGATGCGGTCCGTGCAACCGTCTGCCTGAACCGTGATGTCAGCAGCCGTCGTCGTCCAGTCCGAGGTCGCTTGGGGAGGATCCCCACAGGCCGCCAGCCCGATGGCGAGTCCAACGAGGGGGAGGAATAACCGGGCGGTCCGAAGCATCGAGCAGAAAGGCGAGAGGGGCGGGAAAACGTATATACCTCCGGTCATTCGGAGGTTCAACACGCGAGGTGGTCAGGCTGCTGGGGCCGAGCTGGCGTCTGCCTCGATTCGGATGGGCGAGTTGCGCTCCGGGTGCTTGCCTACGATGCCATCCAGAATGGTTGCGATCGTGTCCAGGTCTGCCACGAGGTCGCCGGTGGGTTGGAAGGCGCCGTGGACGCCAATCTGTCTCCGGCCCCAGTCAATCCCGACCACTGCTATCGGGACCTGCGCCGCGACTGCGATTCGATGGAAGCCGGTCTTCCAGCGCTCGACGCGCGCCCGGGTGCCTTCGGGCGTGATGCCCAGTGCAAAGGGAGATGGACCCGAGAGCCGTGCAGTCGCTTGCTCCACCAGTCCGCCGGGCGCATCGCGCTGGACCGGGACGATGCCCATCCACCGGAGAATGCCCGCGAACGGAAACCGGAACAGCTCGGCCTTCGCCATCACGCGGACGTCGATCTCGCATGCCGCCGCCGCCGCCAGCCCGATGACCCCGTCCCAATTGGAGGTGTGCGGTGCGCCAATCAGCACCATCCGAGGCTGGTTGGGAAAGCCGCCCGTCCACGTCCACCCCATCAGGCGAAGAATCGCCAGCCCGAGGAGTCGTGCGACCGGCCTCCGCCGATGCGGAACCTGGGGCGGAAGCATGGGGAGCGCAGCGCCGACGGGCAGGAGTGAGGCTGCCACGCTAGTTGAGGGTCGTCACCAGCGTAGTGGCGCTTTGCTGGTCCGCGGTAAGCCGGCACGCATACACGCCGGAAGGCAGATTCGGGAGTGAGACCCGGTGCTGGCCCGGCGCGATGGATGCATCCAACAGGCGACCGACCGAGCGCCCTCGGGCGTCGAAGCAGTCCAGCCGGGCGGCAGACGGACGCTGGAGGGCAAAGTGCAACTCAGGAGCCGACGAGGGATTGGGCAAGGCGCGGAGAAGCAGTCCGGTGTCAGGCGCCTCGAGCTGGCGGTAGGTGGGACCTTCCGGTGGCACGAGAGCGGTCAAGATGTCATCGAGCAACGCCCTCCAGTTGCCCCACGAATGGCCCTCCGCCACTTCGGTGTACGCCAGCTCGACACCTCGGGCGAGCAGCGTGTCGCGCATGGTTCGTGCACCGTCCTCGGTGTCGTTGATGGTCCCCGTGGTCATCGCTACAGTGAACGGGAGCGTCGGGGACGAGCTGACGCGGTCATAGAGCGTGGGGCCGGTCCAGCCCAGTGACCCGCTGCTGACCCAGAATGCCGGGGACTGGGGAGCGAGGTTGCCGAACACATCGGGGTGTTCCAGGCCGAGGTAGACAGCGAAGAGGCCGCCGAGCGAGGTGCCCAGAATGGTACGCGCCTCACGGTCCTGTCGGGTCTTGTAGGCAGCGTCCACGGCACTCACCAGATCGACGGCTACGAGTGTTGCAAAGCCTGGATTCTGCACGTACTGCTCCTGGCGCCGGTTCGTCCCACCCGAGCGCGGATCGATGAATACCACCACACAGGGTGCCATCCGTCCCTCGGCGATCAGGTTGTCCAGCACCGGCTGCATGGCGCCCAGCCGGTCGTCGGCGTATTCATGCCCATCGGTGACGTAGACCGCCGCCAGCTCGTCCATCGTGTCATAGCCAGCTGGCATCCAAACGCGGTAGGTGACGGCGTGTGGGTAGGCTGTGCTCTGAATCGTCATTGGGCGGCTGAGCGTCCCACGAGGAACCCCGTCTTTGCGCTCGGTCCACTCCGATGGCATCCACTCGGGCATGCGCAGCTCCGAGTTGGGGCCGAACCCGCTCCATTGCTGGTGTGGGTTCCGGGGGTCGAGAATCCAGGAGGAGCCGTTCAGGACCAGCTTGTAGTCGAGCCTCGCGCTGGCGGGAAAGACATCCGTGCGCATCCACACATCGCTGGTCCCGATGCGTCGCATCGTCGCAGTCGGTCGCCAACTCGTGGCATCGCCCGCGACGGCGACGGTCGAGGCCGAGCCTTTCCAGAGGAACAGCGCCGTGTCCGCGTGGACGAACGGAATCCGGGCATGCTGGCGAAGGTCCGCCCACACGGAATCGACGGCAGTCGTCCGAGCCGAGGCATCCGCCAGAGCCGCAGCGTCCTCGAATGCCTCGATCACGGATGCGACGGTGCGATCAGGGTCCGATTGGGCGGACACCGTAGAAGGTGCAAGCGCGAGAACGAGAAGCAGGCAGGCGAAACGCATGGCGGGGAAGCTACGGACCGAGGCTCGTCAGCCTCGTTGACCGAGAACGACGAGCTGGTGAACTCGGATGGGGCACCCAACGTGCCCTCGTGGAGGTGAGGACGGGCGTTACCTTGGCGCGGTCTCGTCCTCTCGCCATGTCCACGACCTACGAAGGCTCTCTCGTTTCGCCCGACGGTGCGCGCTATGCGGTCATTGCCGCGCGTTTCAACGAGGCCATCACCCAACGCTTGCTCGATGGCGCGCTCGACGCATTCGCCCGGCATGGCGCCGACGTCGAGGAGGTCGATACCGTGTGGTGCCCCGGAGCCTTTGAGATTCCACTGGCGGCTCAGGCCGCAGCCGCAAGTGGCCGTTACGATGCCGTGGTCTGCCTCGGTGCCGTCATCCGGGGGGCAACGGCGCACTTCGATTACGTTGCCTCAGGCGTGACGAGTGGATGCCAGCAGGTCGCATTGTCCACGGGCATTCCTGTTCTGTTCGGCGTGCTCACCGTCGATACGCTGGACCAAGCGTGGGAGCGGGCCGGGACGAAGGCTGGAAATAAGGGCGCCGAGGCTGCGGCGGGTGCCATCGAGATGGTGAACCTGCTCCAGTCGATGGAGCCCACAGACTGAGCCCCGCACTGCGCCCGACAACGCTACGACGCTTCACTGCTGCTGTCGCCATGCAGGCTCCGTTCGTTTCGCGCATCGTCGCAGTCTCTCTCGCACTGTTCGTCTCGCCACTCTCAGCGCAAGTGGTGACTACGGGGTGGACGGCTTATCCCTCGTTCAACTCTGTGACGGCTGTGGCTGCAGGTCCCGATGCGATCTGGGCCGGTGCGTCGGGTGGCGTGTTCAGCTACACCCCTGCGAGTGGCGAGATCACCCGGTACACGGTGGTGGAGGGCCTGAATGGAGCCACGCTTACGGCTCTGGGCGTCGATCCAGAGGATGGCGTCGTCTGGGCGGGGTTCGACGATGGGGTCCTCAACCGGATCGATCCTGAGTCGGGGGCCATCACGTCGGTGCTGGACATCGCGCGGGCCGATCAGTACGCCTCGCGAGGGGTTCGCCGATTCCGGTTCGCTGGCGACTCGTTGCTCGTCGCCACGGACTTCGGGCTGGTGGTCTACGATGTGGAGCGAAGCCAGACTCGGGATACCTACGCACGCTTTGCGGACCTTCCCGCTGCCACGCCGGTCAACGACGCGCTGGTGGCGCCGCTGGACGACGGGCGCCCTGGATTGTGGATCGCGACCGAGGATGGGCTTGTCTCTGCGCCTCGGGACGAGGGCAACCTGCAGGTGGCCTCCACATGGACGCAGGACGCCGCATTTGAAGGAAGTGCGTTTAGCCTGGGGCTGTTTCAGGGCGCGATCTACGTGGGAGGCGGTCCCGACAATGCTCGGGATCTCTATCGGCGTCGTGATTCCAGGACGTATGACCGCCAGCTGTTCATCAACAACCCCATTCTGGAGATCGTCACCTCGGAAGATCGATTGGTTGGCGTCGATCCCTTCTTTATCTGGGGGCTCTATGCGGAGGGGGGGCGCGTCCGGATGATTCCAGAGCCGAGAACGACACAGGTGAACGCGCTTGCTCTCTCGGTGGATGGGAACGTCTGGGTCGGAGACGCTCAAATCGGATTGTATCCCGTCGGCCTTCCTGCGCCAGGCGGGGCAGATCAGGTCACCTTCATGCCAGATCCAGTGCGCCCCGAAGGCCCCGTCACGAGCGAGTTCGCCGATCTCGTGGTCGGGCCCGATCAAACCGTGTGGATCGCGAGTCGCCAGCTCGATGGCTCATCGGCGGTGTCGCGGTTTGCTGAGGGGGCATGGAGTTCCTTCACCCGGACCGACGTTCCAGTCTTTGCGAATGGCCCACGGAGCGCGTCGGCAGGTCCGGATGGATCCTTCTATTTCGGATCCAGCGGGGAGGGGTTGATCGTCTTCAGGCCTGACGGGAGCATCGAGGCTTATGAGCAGGACAACTCTACCCTAGCACCCACGCCGGGATCAACCACGTTCGTTGTGGTGCCAGACGTTGGGTTCGAGGGCGACCGTCGGTGGGTGGTGAACGAGGCGTCTCCGCTCCCCCTGCATCTGTTTGCTGCCGATGGAACGTGGGCGGGCCTGCCGTATCCACCCGGTATCCCTTCGTCCAATGACGCCCAACGCATTGCAATCGACGACTTCGGTCAGAAGTGGCTGACGCTGCGGCGCGTCGGGCTGGCGGTGTGGGACACCGGCTCGGACCCCGCCGATCCTTCAGATGACCGGGCTGTGCGCATCGCAGGGGCGGGAAGCAATGGTCAGGGACTTCCTGACAGCGATGTCCGTGATATCGTCTCAGATCTCGACGGTGGCTTGTGGATCGGCACGGCTCGAGGCATTGCCTACGTGTTTTCGCCGGGGTCCGCTCTCGATGGCAACGCTGCCATCTCGTGGCCCATCATTGCGGGCACGGAGACGCAGGGAGCGGACTATCTGCTTCGCGATGTGCAGGTCAATGACCTTGAAATCGATCCGGCAGGACGACTCTGGGTTGCGACCACCACTGGGGCCTACCTCGTCTCTCGTTCCCGCGACGGCCTCGAGCTGGCGTTCGATACCGGCACCAGCCCGCTTCCCTCCGACGATGTCCTTGCGGTATCCGTGGATAGGGTCTCCGGCATGGTGTATTTCGCGACGCGGCAGGGACTGGTGGCGTACCAGGGTGACGCGACCACCCCGCAGTCCGAGGCGACCGAGCTGGCGGTCTCGCCCAGCCCGTTTCGGCCGGGCGGGGGGGATGCGTCGGTGTTGGTGTCCGGCCTGAATGCGCGTGAGTCGGCGGTCCGGATTCTCACGGTTGCTGGAGACGTCGTGTTCAGCGGGGATATCTCCGGTGGGTCGTTTCGGTGGGATGGCGTCGACGGGCGAACGCGCCAGCTCGTGGCCTCGGGCGTGTATCTCGTTGTGGCCTCGGGGACCAACGGCGAAGGCCAAGTGGCTGGAAAAATTGCGGTTGTTCGGTAGGGGGACCGTGCAGCATGGCTTCACAAATCTTCATTCCGGAGGCATCCCGCGCTCGAACGGACGCGGTATCTTTTTCGC
This sequence comes from Bacteroidota bacterium, assembly GCA_039815415.1. GTDB lineage: Bacteria > Bacteroidota > Rhodothermia > Rhodothermales > Rubricoccaceae > JBCBZH01. The sequence goes on along the minus strand of JBCBZH010000152.1, from coordinate 135 downwards.
CCGGCTGCTTCGGCAGTTGGACCACGGTGGCTGTAGCTCAGTTGGTTAGAGCGCTAGGTTGTGGTCCTGGAGGTCGCGGGTTCGAGACCCGTCAGCCACCCGTCTCCACGCTCCAGCGTGGAGCCGTCGCCCCAG
>JBCBZH010000333.1:0-3944 GCA_039815415.1 Bacteroidota bacterium | reverse complement strand
GCGGACGACGCCGAGTGGCTCGTGGAGCTGGATGCTCACCGTGTCGGCGTCGAGTTCCGAGATGCCGCCCTCCTGGGCCCGGATGACACCCGCGAAGTAGCGGAAGTGGTCAACCACAAGCGGAAGATCCGCTGCGAGCGTCTCACGGATGGGCTTGCCGTTGTCCACCGTGTCCACCCGCGCGAGGTGCTCGAGGTTGTCCTCGGTGATCTGTGCGATGCGGAGGAGCATGTTGCTCCGCTCCGTAACCGAGCTGAGGCGCCACGTCTCGTCGAAGGCCTTCTGGGCTGCCGCGACCGCTTGGTCGACATCTTCCGCGCCGGACCGCGCGACCTGGCAGAACACTTCTCCGTCGATGGGGGAGGTGTTGTCGAAGTAGGAGCCGCCGACTGGCTCCACGTACTCGCCACCGATATAGTTGAGGTAGCGGTCCTTGAAAGTGGGGCGTGGATGCAACATGGATGTAGGGGAAAGGAGGAGAAATGCGAGCGCGCTTGCTGAGAGGGCGCTCATGCCTTTACTTGGCCTTCATCCAATGTTGGGAGCGCTTCCGGTTGGTTTCTATCCGTGCCCTCTCGATAAATCGCGGGATCCTATCATCTCCGCCGACCACCGCCCCTATGGCATTCTCTGCCCTCTCGCCTCAGCTCGACCGCATCCAGCGCGCGTGTCCGCCACAGGACCTCGTCGAGAACAAGGTGACGTTCGGGGCCGAGAGCGCAGCGTTTTCTGTCTACGATACCGTCCGGCCTGCGGAGCGCGTTCCGCTCGCCGCTGACAACCCGCTCTACTGCGGCATGGTAACGGGAAAGAAGGTGGTTCACACGGAGATTGGCGACAGCATCCCCTTTCTCCCCCTGGAGTCGCTCGTGGTGCCCACCGGTCACACCATCGAGATCGACTTCCCCGGCGCCAGCGACGACACCCCCACCAAGTGCCTGACCATCGAGATTGACCGGGCCAAGGTGCGCAAGGTGGCCGCACGGTTGAACGAGGCCGCCCCTCGCGCGCCGGATTCCGAGGACTGGCAGTATGACGATGACGCCGTCGTCCACTTCATGAACACGCCAGGCATCGAGCACACGGTTCGCCAGCTCGTCGGCGTGTTTCTGGAGGACGATCCGGACAAGGACGTGCTGATCGACCTCGGCGTTCAAGAGCTGGTCGTCCGCATGTTGCGGGTGGAAGCCCGCAAGCTGCTCCTGGAAGAGAGCGCCCGCCGGGCGACGCGCCACGGGCTGGCGGCGGCCGCTGAAGTCGCAAAGACCCGGCTCCACGAGCCGCTCAAGGTGGCCGACCTCGCCGAGGCCGCATGCATGAGCGAACCCTCGTTCTATCGGGCCTTCCGCAACGAGTTCGGGATCACACCGGTCGCCTACCTCTCCCGGATCCGCATCGACCGGGCGCGCCATCTCCTCAACAACCCGATGCGGAGTGTGACGGATGTCGCTGCATCGGTCGGCTTCGGGTCGGTCAGCCACTTCATCCGGGTCTACAAGGAGCACGTGGGGCGCACGCCGAAGCAGGACCAGATCGCCCGGCGCGCCGCGTAGCGTCTCTGCCTGAGCAGTCGTACCCTCCGGTCGTCCCTGACTGGAGTTCTCATGCCTCTACATCGTCCTCTTCGCACCGGCATGGTCGGCGGTGGCCCCGGCGCCTTTATCGGTGACGTGCATCGGCGTGCGATGCGCATGGACGGGCTGGCGACGCTCGTAGCCGGAGCCTTCTCCTCCGACCCCGAGGCCAGCCACGACCACGGTCGCCAGCTCGGTGTGGACCGCACCTATGGCTCCTACGAGGAGATGGCCGAGGCCGAAGCCGCCCGCGAGGACGGCATCGAGGTCGTCTCCATCGTCACGCCCAACTGGCTCCACGCGCCCGTCGCGCTGGCGTTCATCGAGCGTGGCATTGCTGTCATCTGCGACAAGCCGATGACCACCACGCTCGAGGACGCCGAGGCGCTCGTGAGGGCCGTCCGCCGCACCGGCGTCACCTTCGCGCTGACGCACAACTACACCGGCTATCCGATGGTGAAGCAGGCCCGCGCGCTGGTGGCCGAAGGAGACATCGGGGCGGTGCGGAAGGTGGTTGCGTCGTACTCGCAGGGATGGCTCACAGAACCCATCGAGCTGGAGGGCCAGAAGCAGGCAAGCTGGCGCACGGACCCGCGCAAAGCGGGGGCAGGAGCCCTCGGTGACATCGGCTCGCATGCCGAGAACCTCGCGGCCTACGTCACCGGCCTTCAGCTCGACCGCCTCTGCGCCGACGTCCGGACGTACGTGGAGGGCCGCGAAGTAGACGACGATGCCAACATCCTGGTCCGCTACGAGGGCGGAGCGGGGGGCCTCCTCCACTGCTCGCAGATCGCCGCTGGGCGAGAGAACAACCTCGAGCTGGAGGTCTTCGGTACCGAGGGCTCGCTGGCGTGGCGCCAGGAAGAGCCCAACGCGCTGGTGGTCCGTCCGCTCCACGGCCCCGAGCGCATCTACCGGCGCGGCCACGACCACCTCTCCGAAGCCGCCCAGCACGCCACCCGCCTCCCGTCAGGCCACCCGGAGGCGTTCAACGAGGCCTTCGCCAACATCTACGCCAACGCCCTCCGAACCATCTCGGCACGCCGGGCTGGCGAGGAGCCCGATCCGCTCGACCTCGACTTCCCAACGGTGGAAGACGGTGCCCGAGGTGTCCACTTCATCCTGACCGCCCTCGAAAGCGGTCGGCAGGAGGGCTGGGTGGATGCGAGCTACACGTCGCCCACCTGAGCCATGTGCATGGTGCTGTATCTGGGCACGGACGCCCAGCTCGAGACGACGGAATTTTCTCCTGACGCCCCAGCATTCTACATCGGCACGCCCTCAGCTCACTGGGTCACGCCTGGCATCGCTTCAGAGACGGAAGCCGCTGTTCGCGAGCACTTCAGCACGCCCCATGTGTATTACCTCGGCTCACATATGAACTGCGGCTGTGGCTTCGGCTACGGCCTGGATCCAGAGTGGTATGAGTGGGCCGCTGAGTTTCCCGACCAAGTCGATCTCGATCCGCAAGAAGCCATATCACGTCGTCAGCTCGTCGAGCTTCTTCAGTCTCTCGTTGAGGCGAAGCACAATGTAGAGGTATTCGTCAGCGAGGGCAGCTTCCTGAACGAGCCCCCCGACTATCGAAATCAGGTTTCCCCTGAGGCCTTCCTAGATCCAGCGAGCGTTCTCAATGGACACCTTCTCGCGGTTACCGGCGAGCCTCTGCCCCATTGAGTCATCCCCGCGAAAGCGGGGACCCCGGCGTCTGCCCTTCACTCTATCCTCGCATGGATTCCTGCCTTCGCAGGAATGACGGCATTTGGAGAGGTTCTGCTAGATAGAATCACCAGCTCGATGTGGGTGAGCGAGGAGATCGGAAGCGTGAACCCTCCCCATAAGAATGACGGCTTTAGGAAAGGCTGAGCGTTTCGATAGAGCAACGCGCCCTGATTCAGCCTACCGCACCACCACCACCCGTTGCGAGGCCTCCCCGCGCGGCCCCAACGCCCGCACGGTATAGATGCCTGACGCCAGCTCGAGACAAGCGCGTGCTCACTGGGAAACCATGCCTTGTTGTAGCCGTGCGGATGGCTGTCACCTCCCCACGGCTGTCTCTTCACCGATCTGGCGCCCAATCTGACAGATCTTAGAACGTTGCTTATCGCTCTACCCTCCATGATCCGCCTCGTTGCTCTCGCGTTCAGCCTCGTTCTCGCATCCCCAGCCCCCGCCCCGGAGCCCGCTTCATCAGACCCTACGCCGGGCAACCTGATAACCGTCTCGTCTCCCGACGGCCGCACCGTCGTGTCCATACACACGACCGACCTTGGCTACAGTGTGACTTACGATGGTGAACCACTGGTTGAGCGGTCCCGCCTTGGTGTGGTCCTCTCCGATGGCGACACCCTCGGCGTCGGCTTCGTCGAG
>JBCBZH010000318.1:0-4327 GCA_039815415.1 Bacteroidota bacterium | reverse complement strand
TATCTGTTAAGTAGGGGTTAAATGCAGAAATAAGCCCAAAAAAATGCCCGGACTGGTACATTTTTATGCCGTTCCAGAGCCCTACACCTGGTAGCCGTCTTCCGTGCCCACCCCCCGCAAGCGCACTCCCTACTCCACCGGCTCGCTATTCTCCGAGGCCTTCCAAGCGTGGGGAGCCCGGGGAGGTTGTCTTCGCGGGGCTCCTACAGATCCGGACGTGGGGAACTCGCGCATCCGGCTCCTCAGGCAGACGATTTCGCGTCCCGAGCGTAGGTGGTCTTCAGTGCCCCGGCGCGAGGCAGCGGATAGCCAGCCAGGGTGCGCCAGAGGCACTCCCAGCTCATCCGCCGCCGTCCACCTTGGCGGTGGAGCGAGCTTCTCCAGGCCGTGAGGACTCCCGTTCGGAAGCCGAGGGTTCGGCGCCCCAGGTACCCGGCCGCGCACGGATCGGTCCTGGGTACGGCCTGCCCGGGCGCCAGCCCCATGCGTCGCCGGGCTCGGAACTCGGCCGGCAAGCTCCAGATGGCGCGTTGGTTGGCGGGATCGACGTGCTCGGCGCCCCCAAGTCGTGTCGTGTCAAAGGACGGGCAAACTGATCGCGCCCGGGACGGGCAAAGTGATCGCGTTCGAGCGCACGTCGCGGAGGCCGCATGAGCGGCCGACGGCGTGAGCGGGTGGGGACGGGCAAAGTGATCCCGAGCGTCGATGTCGGGATTCATGCGTGGTTCTCCTTTTCGGGGTTGGTGCGAGGCCGCGCAGAGCGGCTCGCGGGGTTGCGGTAGCTGTCGCCGTCGAGGACGAGGACGTGCGAGTGGTGGAGGAGCCGGTCCATCGCGGCGCTGGCGAGGACTGGGTCGCCGAAGAGCGGACCGAGCTCGCCGACGTCGCGCTTGGAGGTGACGACGGTGGCGCCGCGCTCGTAGCGGCCGCGGATGACCTCGTAGAGGTCGAGGGGCTCTTTGCCGCGGAGTGGCCGGAGGCCGAGGTCGTCGATGACGAGGAGGTCGGGTCCGGTGAAGCGAAGCAGCCGCCGCTCGAAGCGCCGTCGCCGCGGCTGGCCCGGAGCTCCTTGAGCATCGCCTGCGCCGAGACGAAGAGGACCTTGTAGCCGGTGCGGCAGGCTCGGTGACCCAGCGCCTGCGCGAGGTGGCTCTTGCCGACGCCGGCCGGGCCGACAAAGAGCACGTTCTCGTGGCGCTCTACGAAGGCGCACGAGGCGAGGTCGAGCACCTTGGACTTCGGGAAGCTCGGGTTGAAGCGGAAGTCGAAGTCCTCGAGCGTCTTGGCGTGCTCGAAGCTCGCCCGGCGGAGCCGGAGACCCAGCTGCTTCGCCCCTCGACGCTCCACCTCGTCGTAGAGCACGCGGAAGAGAAACTCGAGGTGACCGACCATTGGCCGTCCCCTGACAGAAAGACCATCATCTTACGGTTCTTCGCTGTCGGAGAGCACGGCTGACCGGGGATTGCGACAGATGGCGAGCTTCTCGTCCGGCCAATGCCAGCGGAGCGCGGCTAGCTCCTGGAAGCCCGGATGCAGGTACTCTCCCACGAGCTCGTTGAAGCGAAAGAACAAGACCACGAGCTGGTACCATATCTCGTCTTGTATCGGACCGTCTAGGCGGAAGAGCTTTCGGTAACGCCCCGCCTTTCTTGCAGCACCGAGATGCTGTTCGCACCGACGGTCGTACGCAGACGCCTCGTAGCCACGGACTGCGCCATCAAGATGCATGAACTGTTGCGCGCCAATGTCTCGTTGGCTATGAACGTACCGGTTCAGCACTAGGGACTGCTCCGCAGCGGGGACGATTTCCTCGGCTTCGAACGACTTCAACCCATCGAAGTGAGTCCAACGGAAGTCCGTCCACTTGAGAGGGAATCCCCAGAATGACTCCATCCCTCTACTCCTCCAGTGTCGCGTCACACCCGTAGCACGAGGGTCATCGAGTGTTTCCTTCGTCAGATGAGGTCCGAACCAGTGATCGTATTCGAAGATCCGGCGGGGCGCCTCGGTCGATACGCGGTCGAAATCAATAGCCACTCGAACATCCAAACTCGGATCCTGTGCCGCTGACAGCAGAGCGCTGGCAAAGAGGTAGTTGACTGTACCGTGGAATCCCCTCCGAAGGAACTGATGATAGTGCACGAAATGATCACCAAATCGCAGATGGTGACCATTGCCCTCGTCGAACGCGCTCAGTGGAATCAGCAGGTCGTCATCTATCTGCTCTAGAAGTCGTGGCTCGAGTCTCAATAACCTGCGATCATGGAGTTCATTTCGGGCGTCGAAACACTCGGCCAGTCCGACTCCGTGGCGGCTCACCGATGTCATAACGAGGGCACCGATAACCAGATCCTGCCGCGCCTCTGTCTTGGACAGAGGAACGAACGACGACAGCTCGTCCACGACCGTCCGGCGTTCCTCAACCGTACGCCTCGCGTACCATAAGGCAGCCACTTCGAACGCTTCCCTGGTATCCGCGTCCCACGGGCCGTCAAGCAGGTCGCGGGGCCATGTCTCCGTGTCGCGCAATGCCTGGGCGATGCGGCAAGCGAGTGACCCAGGTAGATCGAACTGCTCGTACACCGGCATCTCATAACCACCCGCTCCTCACTTGTCATCCATGCGACACCTCGAACCCCGAGGCACACCAATGCGTCCACCATACGGGAGGGGCAGCCCAAAGGTATTAGCCTCCGTCAGCGGATGGTCCGCTCTCGTTCACGGTGTCGCCTTCGACAACGACTGCTACTTGTCGCCCCTACGGTCGTCCTTCTGGAGTCCGACGTAGAAGACACGCCCGCATTTAGCCGCGTCGAAGGGGAACTCGCGACGGGCTGACGGGTTGAGTGCGAAGATGAAGTCCCATCCTGGTGGGTGACCTCGCCTCTCTGGGCGCTCCTTGAGGTAGGATCCGGAGAATACAACGGCGCTTACCTCTGATGCGCAGTCCTCGTCGAGGAACAGTCGGCTGGGCACGGTGGCGCCGGTAGCCTTGCGAACCGTGGGCTGCTGCGAGAAGCCGCCGCTCGTCACTTCAGCACCGCCAATCGCGAGTTGGAATGTTGGGACGCCAACGCCGAAGAGCACCCTAATGATACGGGGCATCCCGTCGCCACTCTCGAACATACCCTCGGGAACCATCGAGCCACTCACCGCGATTGTGAAACCGTCCGCCTCGTCGACAGCGCCGCTCTTCACCGCGCGAGCCCATTGCCTCCGTTTGGAGTCGATAGCATTGAGGTAGCGAAGCATAACCGTGCGATCGATCTCGGCGCGTTGCAGTACCTGACCAGTGGGTGCCCGGACCTTGTCGGGGTTCCTGGAGCCGTCAGACTTCGTCTCCGCACCAGCGGTCGGGACGGTGGCCTCCACCCACATCACCTGGCCGTCGTCGCATTGAATGCCGAAGTCGGGTCCCCTGCCGCGCTTCCTTGCCGGCACGAGAATCCACCCCCAGTTCGCGAATGTCGTTGCAAGCCTGATCTCCCAGATGCGCGCGCCGCATTCGAGCGGGAACCTCTCTACGAACTGGGGATCTTCGAGTCCTAAGCCACGAAACTCCTTCATCTTTTCGCGGAGGTAGGTGCGCTCATCCTCGCACCAGTCTGACTCACGCAGATGCCGATAGAGCTTGATGTGCTCAGCCTGGGTCTCGTCTGCGGGCTCGGGTGGCTCAGGGTCGAAGAGGTCTTCCATGCATGTAGCATCGTACGGCCTGCGGCCACGAAACGGGTCTTTGGCGGACCCATCCTGTGTGTCGGGAGACGGCCTGGAGGGTTGAGCCGCTCGTAGACGAGATGCTGCTGCTCGGCCTCCGAGTTGAGGAGCCGCATCGCGTGGGTCTGCCGCGCGTCGAAGACGTTCTTCGGCTGCTCGTAGCCGTAGGCTGCCAGCGGCACGTTCAGGCCGCAGCTCACCCCCCGGTGAAAGCAGTGCAGTGACTCCCCGAGGTTCGGCCGGGTCAGCGTCACCGTCGCGTGATGATGCGTCACCACGCGCACCGCGTGGTGCACGAGCACGTCGTGCTTCCCTGCCGCGTCGGCCAGCGCGTACAGCCACACGCCCTCCACCTCCGGCGCCTGGTCCCCCAGCAACGCCTTCCGGAGAATCGTCCGCCGCGTCAGCGCCATCGTCGCGCCGCACACCACGATGCGGCGGGCGGTCATCGAGGCGATGGCATCGCAGCAGTCGTGCCAACCCCGGTCGGCCCGAAATCACTCCGCAATCCGAGTCGAGCACGGCCGTTCGGCGCGGCGCCGGCCGGCGGACCGCCGGCGGCCGCCCACCAAGGGCCAGCCTCAGCCCGGCGAGGTCAAATACCACGGCG
>JBCBZH010000229.1:0-7369 GCA_039815415.1 Bacteroidota bacterium | reverse complement strand
TCGCAGGTTCGAGTCCTGCTTCCGGAGCCTTGTACCCACGGATGCGAGAACTTCGCCCGATCCGTTGAACGCTTCCTCCCTCGCGGCGTCCATGAGCTGCGCGAGCGCCGCTGGGCGGTAGTGCAGTCTCGCGACGCCCGCCCCGACCTCGATCCTGTCAACGAGGTGTCGGATGTAGCGGCGGGCTAGATCGCCCTTCTCAGCCAGCACACGACCAGCCCTCGCTCGGAACGCCTCGACCGTCTTGGGAGCGGTCAGATGTGCCGCGGACGGCGACGGTTGCTCTCGAAGTTCCGTGAGCTGGCGCTCCAGCTGCTGCGCCTCCTGGGTCAGCTGCCGGTAGCGGTCCCGGGGGAGCTCCTCGCCCGCCTCGAACGCCTCCGTCCAACGGAGGGAGGCTTGTCGCTTCTGGTCGAGGGCCTTGCGTAGACGGGCCCGTTCCCTGCTGCGGCGGGTACGCAGCTGCTTGGTCTCGCGACTCAGCCTCCACAGGATCTGGGTCGCCCGCTCGGGCGCGAAGAGTTCCCTTCCGAGGTGAGTGAGGATCGCGTCGTCGAGCTCGCCGACGGGCACTCGACTGCCGGCGCACTGGGCCTTGCCCTCGCGAAGGTACCGACGGCAGTTCGCGTAAGCGTACCGAGAGCCGTCGGGTCGCCGCTTGCCGCTCGACTCGAGCGTCATGGCGGATCCACACTGGTCGCAGCGAAGTAGTCCCGCGAGGAGCATCGGACTGGATGACGTGCGTCCCGGGGTTCGTCGTGGGTCCCGTTGCTCGCGGAGCTCTGTGGCCCGCCGGAAGACCTCCGTCGTGACTACCGGCTCGACCGCGATCTCAATGGGATCTCCGTGTCTGCGCTTCGCGCGAGTGCCTTTACCCCACAGGTAGCGGCCCGCGACGGCCTCCTCTTCGAGAACACGGAGTACGCCGTCTTTCGTCCACGGCCGTCCAGCGCGAGTACGGTGACCGTCCTTCGTGAGCCGCTGTGCAACCACCTTCGCGCCGGCGCCTCCGAGGTAGAGTTCGAACAGTCGGTGGACGATCACCGCCTCGTCCTTTTCGGGGACGAGCTTGTGGCGCCTGCGCCCGCCATCTACGACGGATTGGCGTCGGTACCCGAATGGGGCGCGTGAGCCGGGAAAGAAGCCGCGGCGCGCAGCCTCTGCCAGCGCCGCTGACGTCCGCTCGCCGTTCACCTCGGATTCATACTGGTCGAAGACTTCGAGCACGCCCTCCATGAGGCGCCCGGACGCGGAGTCTTCGGTCTCCTGCCGCGCGGCCACCACGCGGACACCCTTCTTGTGGAGCATCCGCTTGTACAGCTTGGCCTTCTCAACGTTCCGCATGAAGCGGGACGTCATGAACACGATCACGTGGTCGACGTCGACCCCGGGGTCAGGGCTGAGCACCTCCCCGATCATCCGCCGGAACTCAGGCCGGTTCTCGTCCGTGCCGCTGACGCCCTCTTCGCGGTATACGCTCGCTACCGCCAGGCCCTTCCGATCGCAGTAGGCGCGGCACGCCTGGACCTGCGCGTCGAGAGAGTCGCCCTCGGCTTGCTCCGCCGTCGAGACTCGCGCGTAGATCGCTGCGCGCTTCTCGTTGTTCGCACCACTACTCGTCATCGACACGTTCAGACTCTCCTTCCTTGAGTAGGTCCATGGCCAGGTCCGCGAGGAGCTCGACCTCAAAGTCGCGGATGGGCAGCTGCTCGCCCGGACTCGGGGCCACTACGATGAGCAATCGGTCTCTCCGGTCACCCACGCTCCGGCCCCCCGTGGGTCAGGCCGGCGCGCACGAAGGCTTCGAGGTCCTCCAAACGGTAGGCGATCCTGCGGCCGAGACGGACGAAGACGGGTCCTTTGCCTCTTGCCCGCCACGAACGGAGCGTACCCGGGCTCAGGGAAAGGGTGTTTGCTGCATCAAACTCGGTGAGCAGCGCCAGTCGCGCTTGGTCCATGTCGGGCACCAAGCTGTTCGCCCTTGGAACCCGATGCAGGATCAAGATGGGTCGGGATTCTGATCTGGCATCTTCGGGACCAGGACCGGGGCCTCCGGGGGCAGCGACTTTGCGTGGCGTCCATAGGCTCTGAGCAGCCAGGGCCATGGAGGCTCATCAAGATATCCGGGCACCGCCATGTCGAGAGGGGGCCACACCTCGGAACCCGACAACCTTTCGTCCATGACCAGCCCTTCGATGAGTCGCCTTCGGTTCAGGCGCATCGTAGCCGCCGTTCGGGGTCTCTCGGCTGAGTGTCCGAAGCGCTCGGCTACCTCATCGAAGGCGTCGAGAGCCCGTCTTGCGGCGCCTCGCTTGGGTTCTGGACGAGCTGCTCGAACGAGTTCGAAGCCGATCACCTCGAAGGTCAGCCGCACGGAGAGCCCGCGACCTCGCGTGCCCACCGTGAGGGTGGTGCCTCGCACCGTGTCGCTCTCGGACTCGGCGCTCATAAACGGCCAGACGAGGCCCGCCGCACGAGAGAACTCATGCCGGGCTTGGCTGAGGGCGATATAGAGATCATCAGCCGGTGCGCCGTGCAGCTCGCTGGTGGGTAAGGTGAGATCCGTGAGGCGCGAGCCGAGGGCCTCCAGCGAGGAGTTAAAGAGCCCCATCACATCCCACAGTCCGGGCTTCACCAGCATTTTCTCTGCCGATTGGTAGCGGCCGTAGCGCTCCAGCAGTCCAGCAAAGGGAAGAGCTACCTTCTTGTACTCCGAAGGAAGAGCAGCTGCGGCCGCCGCAGCCACTCGGTGGAAAGGTAAGCGCTCCACAAGTACGCCTCTACGGCACCCCAGTCATTGCGTCGCCGAGCAGGAACTTCGAGGCACTACTTGTCCGCCCGCAAGGGCCTCCGCGCCTCTTGAAACTGGAATGACTCCAAGAGAAAGCCTGCGACGGTCTTCGCTGCGTTCACGACAACCCTTGCATGGTGAGGTGCTGGCGCCTTGGTACGAGCGTGACCGTCGCTGATGCGGTTCCGAAGGGGCGCGAGTCCACCAACCAGCATCACCAGGCCGCGGACGACGTCTTTGAAGCGTGCATCGAGGTCCGGGCGGTCCGCGTCCATCTTGAGCAGCTTCGAGACCGCCTTGAACTGCTTCGGCAAGTCGCCTTTGTAGTTTCCCGATTGTCCTGTGATCCTGCTTTCGATCTCCTTGAGCGTGACCTCGAGAAGCGTTCGGGCTGCCGTCACGGCTCCTTCCAGATCTCCCTGGGCGAGTCGGCTGTCACACTTGCTCTCCATCTCCAAGAGATACTCGTCGGAGAGTATGTCGCGCGAAGTAGTAGCCGACGGTAGGCTAACGATCCGGCCTGACATCAGTGCCCAGCGGTTGCCCGACTCGACCAGTCTGAGTCGATCGTGTTTGAGGTACTCGTTGAGGTAGTCGACGACAGCCCGGACCTCGTACTCAGTACCTTGGTAGTCCCCAGGTCGTACGGCCGCCTCAACGATCCGAGCCAGGTCGTGTGTTTCGTTTACGGACTTGAGCCAGCTCTTTGCTTCCGTCGCTCGACTCGAGCCGCCCAGGCCAGGCGGTGGGCTGATCCCCAGGTCCTCCCGGAAGAACTCGCTGAGCTGGGATTGTGTTCTGTAGGGAGAAAGCGGCTCCTCTTGCCCTACCGCCGGGTTGCCGCAGATGATGGCCGCCACGACCTCCATCGTCTTGAAGCTCAGCCGGGGTTGCAGCTTGTCACTCATGTTCCGCGAAGATCCGGTGCGAACCCGGCCACCTCGATGGCTACCGACCGAGCCTCAATGACCTTCCAAGCCTCGGAGCGGAGGCACTCGAACTCCTCGCGAAGTTCCCCGGGAGTGTCCTTTGGTACTCCTGGGGTGGCTGTGACCAGTCTCATGCCAGGGGGCTCGGCCAGCTCCAATCGAAGCAGTGGCACCCCGCGCGTGTCCGTGGGGAAGAGCTCTTCATCACCGCTTGGCACCATGAGCCTGAGGAGATGGATACGGACTATTTCGAGACTTTAGGTGAGTGCTACCTAGCCCGGGCGCGAGGTTCTTTGGAGCAGGCGCTTCCCGAGGTTGGCGGGGCGGCCTCATCCTCAGCGGCCTTGTCTCCGCAACGGCTAGCATCGTCACCATCGGCGTCGTTCGGGGGTGGCTCGCTTCACCACCTGGGCGACGTTGCCGAGGCAACAGCGCCCCTGCGGGTTCTTCCGCTCGCAGTCGTCGCGGCCCGCTTTGCATTCGGCCTTGATGGACGCCTGGATCGTGGACGCATCGTTCTCTGCGACGTCGGCCTCGATGTCGGCGGCCGAGTGCTGGAAGCAGAAGCACACGAGTCGCTGCGGGTCCTCGCTCTTGTGGAAGGGGACGCCGCGTGTTTCGCCGAGGACGACCACCTCGTCGTCGCGGAAGTACACGACCTCGCACGACTCTGAGGTGCATGCGCGCCAACCGTGATGTTCGGTGAGCTGATCGAGACGCGGTGGCACGACCTGGGCCTGGAGCGACGCAGGCTTCATCGTACGGCCCTTGGAATCGCATCGGGGGCAGAGCTTCATGGCGCCTCCTCCTCGAGGGCGTCCGTGGACTCTCCCACAAGAGGTAGGAAACGGTCGACGGGACGACCGTGAACGAGCCACAGCGCGGACAGGCAGATCGTCGTCGTCGGCCACAACTGGCGCCCCACCACGGCAAGGGCTTGTCAGGTAAGGGCCGAGCATGTTGGAGGGCCTCGCCGCGGACGCTCCCTAGGCCGCGGCCACTTCGTGTACGTCTTCTTCACCGTCGGCTACCGCTCGAGCCAGCGAGCCAGGATGCTCCCGGAGCGCACGACCTTCGGTTGTGCGCTGGAGACATCGAGATGCCCCAGTCGTTGCAGAGCAGGATCGCCATTCACCGCATCAAGGACGCCATGCTCTTGGAGGGCCGCGTCGTGGACAACGCTACCCACGCCCATCACGCCATGCAGGTCACCTGGGCGGTGGGAGAGCCTGCGCGACTCAGCCTCGATGAGCCGCTCACGGGCGGCATCGTGGTGATCGAGGGCGGCGTACGACATGCACTCCGACTCGAACGCGGCGTGGTTTGCCTTCTGGAGCCTCAGGGGGAGGTAGCCCAGGGGATTCGGCAGCGATGGCTCCGGGGAGAGGCGTCCGTGGTCCGCGAGCGGCCGGTCGAGAGCTGTGATCCCGAGGAACTGTTCGCCTCGCTCTCGCACCACGCGGCTCCGCGGAAGGGTGACCCCCGTGTGACGCACGTGCTGGATTGGCTCGATCAGCTAGAGGAGCAGGGCCGTTGGCGCGAAGCGGAGCTCTCGAGCGCGGCGCGGCGCGTACATCTTTCGGCAAGCCGTTTTCGCCACCTTTTTGCCGAGAGGGTCGGCAGCTCTTGGCGCAGCTACATTCGATGGCGCAGGGCGCTGGTCGCGACGAAGCTCGCGCTTGAAGGGAAAGGTCTCACCCAAGCGGCGCATGCGGCGGGGTACGCCGACTCGGCGCACCTCTCGCGCCAGTTCAAGGAGCTCTTCGGGTTCACTCCCTCGTCCGCCGTCGGATTCAGCCGTTTCGTTCAAGGCTGAGCGCGGGTCCGGGCACAGGCTGAGGGTGTCGCAACCAGCGGCCCCTCCACGAAAGTGAGTGCGTCATGACCACCGATGCCCACCTGCAGAAGACTGCCATTCTCGACTTCGATCACCCGACCATCACTACGCTCATCCAGGAGCGTGGCTGGCTTTCCCTCGACGAGTACGGCCGCATCGGGGCTGCCTACGGATTCGTGAAGGATGAGGTCCCTTTCGGCTACAACGCTTCGGACGATCTGCCCGCGAGCGTGGTCCTCGGGGATGGCCTCGGCCAGTGCAACACGAAGGGCAACCTGCTCATGGCCCTGCTTCGTGCGCTCGGAATCGCTTGCCGGTTTCACGGATTCACGATCCACAAGGACCTGCAGAAGGGCGCCATCCCGGCCTGGCTCTACCCCATCGCGCCTGGCCGAATCCTCCACAGTTGGGTCGAGGTGCGGCACTCCGACCAGTGGCTTCCGCTGGAGGGGTTCATCCTCGACGACGCCTACCTGCGCGCCCTACAGCGGCGCTTTCCCGAGGCCCGGGCTTTCTGCGGCTTCGGCGCCGCGACGCCGAACCTCCAAGCGCCCCCTGTCACATGGTGTGGCAGAGCGACGTACATCCAACGCGAGGGCATTGCCGACGACTTCGGCGTCTTCGACGACCCCGACGCCTTCTATGGAGTCCACGGGACCAACCTGAAGGGAATGCGCCGATGGCTCTACGTGCACCTGTTTCGACACCTGATGAACCGAACCGTCGCGAGGATTCGAGAGCGTCCAACCACGTCGGCCGAGTCGGTCGCGCTCCTCGAGAGATGAAGCACGCGGGTCGAGCCGTAGTCGCCGCCGTGATGCCATTCGTCACGGGGAGGCCGCCCAACGCATGAAACGGTTGCGGACCAGACCCGTTCGGCGTCACGGTCAGGGTGTGCGTGCCGTCGGAACGCTGGTGCTTGGGTGTCTGCTCGTGGGTTACCTCCCCGGCTTCGTCGAGCTCGGCGAGGACATGCTCCACCTCGCGATCGAGGGTCATACGCTGCACGCGACCGACCACAACGGCGAAGACGAGCCGCCCTCCCACGGCTGCGACGATTGTACGCACTGCGTCTCCTGCCATGGTCAGGGGACTCCCTTCCTCGCGGCCGCCTCAGAGAATGTACCCGCAGCCGCGGCCGTGGCTGGCCCGAGCCACATTCCCAACGTCGACGGCGTTCCGCTCGATGGCGTCCAGGCTTCCGTCGATCGACCTCCGCGGGCCTGAATCGGTAGCTCGGTAGGAGTGGTCCGTCTGGCGGACCCGAGCTGCCTCTAGTCGGCGTCCTTCAGGACGCTGGGGCGAGGTTCACGGATATGGAGGTGGCCTGTGGTTTCAGGTCGAAGCGTGCTCGTCGCGGTGGCCGCGGCCGGCATCGGAGTGCCCGCGCACGTCGCGGCGCAGGAGCGAGAAATGGTCCCAGCGGTCTCGCTAGAGGCGTTGCTGGAGTACGCGGAGATTCACGCACCGGCCATGGTCGTCGCGAGGTCTCGAGTCGGACTGGTCCGCGAGGAGGAGGCTTCCGCCCAGTTGCCTTTCCCGGCGAACCCGAGGGTCATGGTCGCCGCCGGCCCGCGGCTCGACGACACGGGCTCCGCCGATGTCGATGTGATGGTCCAGGTCTTCCAGCCCATCGAGATCGCGGGCGAGCGCGGGCAGCGGCGGCGAGTTGCGCAGGCGCGGCGGGAACGCCTCTCGAGTGAGCTCGGGGCGGTGCGCTGGGACGTGCATCGACAGCTGCACGCAGCGTTTCACCTCGCGCTGCTCGCACGAGAGCAGGTCGAGGTCACCGGGCTGGTCGTCGAGTTCCAG